>PBOG01000005.1 GCA_002724245.1 Planctomycetaceae bacterium | reverse complement strand
TGGCGGTGGCGGTGGCGGTGGCGGCGGCTACAGCGGGGGTGGTGGCGGTGGTGGTGGCGACCTGCTGATCTTGTTGATTGAGTTGTGTATTAGGTATCCCAAGGTAGGGGTTCCTCTTCTGGTTTTGTGCTGTGTGGGTTTTGTCATCTACCAGGTCAACTTTGGCGGGCGAGCTCGCTCCAGGTCTCCGGCATACGGGCGCGCATCACCGCGTCGCCGTGAGAGACGCGTCGGCCACACAGAGTGGGTCAAAAAGATCCAGGCGTCCGACGCGGCATTTGACGTGGCAGACTTTCGGCGGGATTTTGAGCATGCGTTTGTCGAGATCCAGCAGGCCTGGCAGAATCAGGACATGAAAACGGTCCAGCACTTTGTCACAGACGGTATCTATGAAAAGTTTGTCGTGCAGTTTCGTGCACAGCAGCTACAGGGCTACCGTGAGAAATTGGAGAAAATCGCGGTCCATGACGTACGGATTGCCGAGTGGCGACCTGCGGGAGTGTTCGAAGTACTCACGGTTCAAGTGGGCGCCGCAATGGTGGACTACCGTGTTTCACCCGAAAGTGGGGAGTGGATTTCCGGAAGTCGCAGTGTGGAACACTTTGAGGAATACTGGTCGTTTATTCGTCGTCGCAATCTACAGAGTGCCGATCGGCAGGGGAGCTTGCTTGGCGGCGCGTGTCCGAATTGTGGCACTTCCATCGAGTTGAACCAGTTCTGCCGTTGTAGTTCGTGTGACGCGGTCTTGCGCAGCGGTACACACGATTGGGTGTTGTCGGAGATTACCCAAGCCAGCGAGTGGCGTGCCCACCAGGCCCGAGATCTTCGACACGCGGAAAATTATCGCAACCGGCATGATTCAGACTTCAGTTTGCAGCACCTCGAGGATCGCGCGTCGGTGATCTTCTATCGAAAGGCAGCGGCAGCACTCACGGGATCCATTGACCCTTTGAGAAAGATGGCGACCGAGGAATTCTGTGATGCGTATCAGCCGGGGTTGAGTGCTGCCAGCCGCAAATTCGACGTCGATTGCGCTGTGGGTTCGGTAGACTGCCAGGGTTTGATTGCGGATGCCGAGCAGCACTATGCGGTTCTCGAGATTCGCTGGAGTGCCCGCCCGGCCGAAATGGGGAAAGGCGGCAAGGTTTCCGCATTCGGCCACACAGCTTTGTACTACAGCTGGATGGTGCTGATGCGTCTGGCCACCGCACGTGGCAAACGGGAAACAGGGTTTGCGTCTACGCAATGCCCCAGCTGTGGCGCGCCCGAGTCGGACCTCAAATCGGATGCTTGCGACTATTGTGGTGAGGTGATGAATACGGGTTTGCATGACTGGGTGCTGGTCGAGTTTCACAGATCGCGTGAGAGCAGCGAGGCGACGCAATGGAAGCGTCGTTTGAATGACGCCTCCCGGTCCGTTGCCTTGGCCTCTGCGGCTGGGACTGGAGCAATGCAGGGAGCGGTGTCCGGTGATGCTGCTCCAGAGGTTTCCCCTGTTGAGAGTCTGGCCTGGGCGGTTCGCGTATTGGCGGAGGATGGGGTGCTGGATGAAGCCGAACGTGAGGCAATTCGGCAATTGGCGAGCAAGAATCGTATCTCGGAAGAGATGGTGCAGCAGTGGGTGAATCAGGCGTTGCAGAGCGAACTGCCGCCTGTCCAGATGCCTGACAAGAAGGCCCAGCAGGGTTGGCTGGGTGAGGTGGTAGAGATTGCTTTGGCTGACAACCAGGTTGATGACGTGGAACGTCAAATGTTGAAACAATTGGCGAGTAGTCTGGGCATGAGCTGGTATGACGTCAACCTCGTGATTCGCAAGAAACAGCTTCACCCGCCTGACGCGACGGAGACGACTCCCGTATAGCCCGCTGCCAGTACGCAAAACAAACCGAATGGGTCTTTCAGGACCGTTTTGTGGTGGTCGTTTTTGTGGCCGATCGACAGGCAGCCACATTGCCAAGGGGGCAATCAGGGTCTACAACGCGGGCGTGCCTGCGAAGAGACTGCGTACTTGACGATAAGATCCATGACACCCTGTCCGGGTCTCGCGGGTAACTGGGCCCATGCCTGAGTCGATGAATGGGCCGGTTTGGCGGGCGGGGGGGTGCGTTAGACATGAGG
The DNA here is from genome assembly GCA_002724245.1 of Planctomycetaceae bacterium. Classification (GTDB taxonomy): domain Bacteria; phylum Planctomycetota; class Planctomycetia; order Pirellulales; family Pirellulaceae; genus UBA9264. Next base: position 73,370 of record PBOG01000005.1, on the reverse strand, counting down.
GTGCTCGATGCATGCGGAAGTCGTATCGATTGGTGATGAACTCACGAGCGGTCAGCGTCTCGATACCAATAGCCAGTGGCTCAGCGAACGGTTGGGCGAGTTAGGGATCCGGGTTCTATACCACTCCACTGTCGGTGACGATCTGGAAGCGAACGTCCGTGTTTTTCGCGAGGCGTTTGACCGTGCTGATTTCATTGTTTGCACTGGTGGTCTCGGGCCTACGGCCGATGATCTCACACGGCAAGCGCTGGCTGAGGCAACTGGACGGGAGCTAGTGCAAGACGATGCGGCGCTGGCGCACATTCGGGCGTTGTTTGCGCGTCGCCAACGACCGATGCCTGATCGGAACGTCTGCCAGGCACTGTTTCCAGCCGGCTCCAGCGTGATCCCCAATCCCCACGGTACCGCTCCAGGAGTTGATATCTCGGTCTCGCGTGAGGGGCGCTCCGAGGCACGGTTATTTGCCTTGCCGGGCGTTCCGGCAGAGATGGTGGAGATGTGGACCCAGAGCGTGGAGCCTGCACTGGCCGCCGCGACGGGTGAAGCCCGAGTGATCCGCCATCGCCGTATCAAGTGTTTTGGCGTCGGGGAGAGTGATCTTGAGCAGATGTTGCCGGATTTGATTCAACGCGGCCGGCAGCCGAGTGTGGGGATCACCGTCAGTCAGGCCACGATCACGTTACGGATTACGGCCGCGGGCCGTGATCACGACGCGTGTCTGGCGGCCATTGAGCCGACCGCGAAGACGATTTACGACTGTTTGGGGTCGGTCGTATTTGGCGAAGAGGATGATGAACTTCAGCAGGCGGTGGTCCGCCAGCTGAAGTCCCGCGGTGAGACGGTTGCTGTAGTCGAGTGGGGGACCGGTGGGTTGGTGGCCGATTGGCTCAGTATCGCCAGTGGACCGGACGGTCCATTTCGCGGGGGACTCGTGATTGGCGATCGCGGTGCCCTGGCTGCCTTGCCGTCGCTGGCACCACCTGCTGACAGTGTCGCCCCCTGGGACTTGGATGTGGCGAGTTGGGCTGAGGCCTGTCGGCACCAGTTTGCTACCGATTATGCCATTGCGGTGGGGCCTTTCCCGGTTGCCGATGGTGACGGTCAAGACCCTGGTATGCTGTCCTTGGCAGTGGCCAGCAAGGAGGGGACAAAGCTGGCGACCCCGGCTTTCGCGGGACACCCTGACATTCTCAAAGCGCGCAGTGGCAAGCAGGCACTGAACCTGCTGCGACTGCACTTGACGTCAGAGTGATGTTCCCCGGCGGATCAAACTTCCTTGGCGTCAATCCACGACATCAGGCTGCGTAACCGCAGGCCGACTTCTTCCAGTTGCAGGCTGCGGTCGCGGCGACGCATTGCTTTGAACGCCGGAGCGCCGGCACGATTTTCCAGAATCCACTCACGGGCGAATTGTCCCGACTGGATTTCGTGGAGAATACGCTTCATTTCGGCCCGGGTTTCCTCCGTAACCACGCGTGGTCCGCGGCTGTAGTCACCGTACTCGGCAGTATTGGACACGCTGTATCGCATATAGTTCAGACCACCCTGGTAGAACAAGTCGACGATCAATTTCAGTTCATGCAGGCATTCGAAGTAGGCCATTTCCGGTTGGTATCCAGCGTCGACCAGTGTTTCAAAGGCTGCTTTGACCAGTTCGCTGACGCCGCCACAGAGGACGACTTGTTCACCGAAGAGATCGGTTTCGGTTTCCTCGGCAAACGTGGTCTCGATGACGCCCCCGCGCGTGCCGCCAATTCCCTTGGCGTACGCCAGGCCCAGCTGCTTGGTTTCTTCGCTGCTGCCGTCACCCAGAGCGATCAGGCAGGGAACGCCGCCACCCCGTTCAAACTCGGCACGCACCAAGTGACCTGGCCCTTTTGGCGCTACCAGCAGTGTCGCTACACCGGCTGGTGCTTCGACTTGTCCAAAGTGGACGTTGAAGCCGTGCGAGCACATGATGACGTTGCCTTCACTGAGATTCCCCCGGATGTGGTCTCGGAAGATATCGCCTTGCACTTCGTCGGGGAGCAGGATGTTGACTAGATCTCCGCGAGCCGCTGCTTCGTTGACCGGTAGTGGTTCAAATCCATGTTCCACCGCCAGATCGTAGTTGGCGCTGCCTGGGCGTTGCCCGATGACTACATTGCAGCCGCTGTCGCGCAGGTTTTGTGCCTGTGCATGTCCCTGGGAACCGTAACCGAGGATGGCGATGGTCTTGTCTTTGAGAAGGGACAGGTCGGCATCGTTGTCGTAGTAAATCGTGGCTGGCATCTGTGTGTTACTCCTGTTAACGATCAAAGCGATCAGGTGAGTGGAATGGCGTGTTTTCCAGAGAACGGAAAACACCTTGAAACGAGGTGCGAGATGCCCTTGAAGGACGCCATCGTACATCGATTGAAATCAATCTTCGGTAAGGACGGAAGCGACTTTGGTCGCAAAGTTTGCCAGTTGTCGCAGGTCTAAAATCGTGGCCTGCTTGACGGTTTCGGGAACACGCTGCCTGTCGCGTGTCGGGCTGTTGTGTTGGTGTGTGGGAGCGGTCCTTTTTGCTGCGCTGCGGGGGTAACTGTATTTGGTGAAGAGTCGCTGGTTGCTGGAGTTGCGGCCTGTGTAGCCAGTCGGATTACCTGTCAGGCGAGTTCTTCATCTGTGACGTTATGCTAATCCGTTGAGGCGTCATCTGTCGTGAACTTACTGTCAAGAGATCGGCTCCGTACCATGGCAATGCAGCCCGTCCTGACGACTTCCAGAATGCCGTAAGGACGCAGGCGATCCATAAAAGCATTGAGTTTGTTTTCGCGTCCGGAAATTTCGATCATGACGTCATCGGGTCCGACATCGACGATACGGGCGCGGAAGATGTCGACAAGCTCCCGAACTTCGCTACGTTGTCCGCCTGCTGCGGCACTGACTTTCAGCAGCATCAGGTCACGGTCGACATGGTCTTGCGAGCTGATGTTGTGGACCCGGACAACGGTAACTACCTTTTCGAGTTGTTTGCGGATTTGCTCGAGGACGGTGTTGTCGCCAACCACCACAAACGTCATTCGAGAAATCTGGGGATCATCGGTTTCACCCACCGCGAGCGAATGGATGTTGTAGCCGCGTGAGGCAAGCATTCCCGAAATATGCGCCAAGACGCCGGGAACATTCTGCACCAACGCGGAGAGGATGTGGCGCATGGCGAGTGGCTCCGAAACAGGCAAACGGGTATCGTAGTCCCCCCTGATTTCAGGAACAAGGGGCGCGACGTGACAGGAACGTGTGGCGTTGTGATGACGCCACGAGTTGTCGGTTTTTGTTGACTGGCGGCTGCGAACTTGTACGGGTAAGGGGGGCCGGGCAAGATCGCGGTGTGTACCGGTGAAGGATTAGTTTCCCGTGGGAATGACATCTGCCAGGTCGAGGTTCGGGGCATCGCCCCAGAGCGCCGCCAGGTTGTAGTACTCACGGGTCTCTTCATCGAACAAGTGGATGACTACCGTTCCGTAATCCAACACGATCCAGCGGCTTTCGCGATATCCTGCAATATTCAACCGCTGGTCGTGCAGTTGGTCTTCCAGGACGTGGTCGATTTCCTCACTCATCGCGTGGAGTTGGCGCCGACTTGTTCCGGTGGCGATAACGAAATAGTCAAATAGGGGTGTCTGTTCGCGCAGGTCGAGGACCTGGATGTTGCGTCCCTGGTTGTCCGCAGCAGTACGGGCGGCGGCCAGCGCGAGTTGGAGACTTCGCGGTGGGGTGGCAATTTCAGCAGGTGTTTCCTGGGGGGGAGAAGAGGCCACTGGGGTTCCTTCGGCCAATGCGGCAGCGGTCGTCCTGGTTCAGTGCCTGTTGGCAGGTACGTGATTGGCCACGCGGCTGGGGACTGGTCTGTCGCTGATTGTGGTTCAGATGACCCATCTTACTCATGGCCCGACGAGTTGTCACGGACTGCGGTTGTATCGGATCGTGATTTCTCTGTCTGATTTGAGGCGTTATAACGGTAAACCAGTCACGTCTCGCTTGTTGCAACGTTTGGAGAACTTCTTCCACCTCCCCAGCCTGAGACAACTGGCCCAGCCCGACACAACTGGGCCCGGCCCGACAGCCATTGGCCATGGGGCGTGTTGGTCACCTGTCACGCTGCGTCGATATGGAATCGATGGCAGTTTGAATGTCCGGTCTGGGACTTGACGATAGAGGAATCAAATCCGTGAGAATGCATCGAGCCAGTCAATGGGTTGGGAGTACCGTTCCACGATCTCCGCGGCCGCTCCAGTACGTATTTCCAGCGTTGGCGATGGGCACCGCCGTAGTCTGCTGCCTGATGCCCTGGCTACAGCCAGGGATTTTGTCGGCACAAGAACCATCCGCAGCCTCGTCGGTCAATGCGTTGCACCAGATGCGCGGACAGCAAGGGATGGTGGTCTCTGCGTCGCGCCCTGCCAGTGAGGTGGGACGTAAGGTGATCCAGGATGGCGGTAACGCGGTCGATGCCGCAGTTTCCGTTGCGTTTGCTTTGGCGGTTACCTGGCCCGAGGCGGGCAATTTGGGTGGTGGTGGTTTCATGATGGTTCATCCCGGAGATGGTCGTCCGGCTGTCTGCGTCGATTATCGGGAAACGGCTCCGAGGGCTGCGACTAAAACCATGTTTGGTCCCCGTGATGGTCGTCACACCCATAAGATCGTCGGTGTACCGGGAACGGTGCGTGGCCTGGCTTTGGCGCAGCAGAAATTTGGAACGCTACCCTGGAAACGCCTGGTTATGCCTTCGGCGCGTCTGGCTGCAGAGGGATTTACCGTTGATCGACACCTGGCCGGTTCGCTCAATGGCGTGCTGCGGTCTCGCGGTGTGCGTTCAGGCGAGCGGTTTGCCGAGCTGCGGCGTGTTTATGGGAAACCAAACGCTGAGAACTGGCGGGCAGGTGACCGACTCGTGCTGCCGGATCTGGCAGCCACGCTGACACAGATAGCGGAAGAGGGAGCCGATGCGTTTTACCGCGGCCGCCCAGCAGCCCAGTTGGTCGCTGAGATGCGACGTGGTGACGGGTTGATTACGGCTGCCGATTTGGACGAGTACCAGGCCCGCGTGCGGGAGCCCATTCGTGGTTCGTTTCGCGGCTACCAGGTACTCGGTCCGCCGCCGCCGAGTTCGGGGGGCATTTGTGTCGTCCAGGCATTGCACCTGTTGGAAGCGGCGAATCTAAAGCAGTACGACCGCTATTCCCAGGAGGCCGTTCATTTATTGGCGGAGACGTCCCGCCGGATCTTTTGTGATCGGGCACGGCACTTGGGTGATCCTGATTTTGTGTCTGTACCTGCGCGGCTGACTGATCCGGAATATGCCCGGGAGCTACTGCAGCAGATGTCGCGCAAACGCGCGACGGCAAGTGAGGCACTGGCACCGGATATCCCGTTAGCCGGCGAAAGCGAGTCGACGACGCATTTTTCGGTGGTGGATGGCGCTGGGATGGCGGTTTCCAACACCTACACACTGGAAGCCAGTTGGGGCTCACGCATCGTCGTCAAGGGAGCCGGATTCCTGTTGAACAACGAGATGGGCGATTTTAACTGGGTGCCCGGTGAGACGAACCGCCGCGGGCGCATTGGAACGAAAGCCAACCTGATTGCGCCCGGCAAACGGATGCTCAGTTCCCAGTCGCCCGTGATTGTCACGCGGGAGGGGCGTGCGGTGCTGGTGGCGGGGAGTCCGGGAGGCCGTACGATCATCAATACGGTGATCGGGGTTCTGGTGAACACATTGGAGTACCAGATGTCCCTGCCGGAAGCAGTCGATGCGCCACGGATGCACCATCAGTGGTTCCCCGACCAGCTGACTCTGGAAGCCGATAGCCAGCGGCATTCTTCTGAACTCGTTACGGCACTCAAAGCGATGGGGCACACAGTCCGTTTGCGCCGCCAACAAGGGTCTGTCCACGCCATTCAGATTGATCCGGATACCGGTACCCTGCACGGTGTCGCCGATCGGCGCCGTGGCGGACATGCGGCCGGTTTCTAGGTGACGCGTGGTCTCTCGCGTTTTGGGGAGCTACACCTGGGGAACCCAGCCGGGCGCGTAATCGCGTTGCCATAAGCTCATGGCCTCGTCGTCATTCTGGATGTGTCCGTTGGCGCTGTCGCAGTCCAGTGTCCGGCCGACGCGCTGCGAGATATTGCCCAGATGACAGAGGAGCGTGCTCTTGTGGCCCTCGGCGATTTCAGTGTTAAGCGTCATGGGCTTGTCATTGCGAATTGCAGCCAGAAAGTTGTCCATGTGCTCGGTATCGCCACGGCGACTGCTCTCTTGTTCTTCGATCAGCTTGTCGCCCAGGTTGAAGACTCGGTAGCCGCCGTTGCTATCCAGTTCGAGCGTGCCTCCGTCGCCATAAAAAGTGATAAAACCACCGCCGTGTCGATTGCAGCTGAGACCTTCCCAGGTGATCTGACGATCGTCAGGAAAGGTGAAAGCCACGGCATGGGTGTCCGGTGTTTCCTGGTCGTCGCCACGAAAATGATAGCGGCCGCCACTGGAGTTGACCTGAGTCGGGAAGTCGACGTTCAGTCCCCAGCGACAAAGATCGAGGGTGTGGACACCATTATTTCCCAGCTCTCCGTTTCCCCAGTGCCACCGCCAGTGCCAGTTGTAGTGCACGACATTGCTGCGATAGGGAGTCCTTGGCGCCGGGCCCTGCCAGAGTTCGTAATCGAGCTGGCTGGGAACATCGGTCGGTTGGCCATTGCCGATCGTCCCGCGGGCGCTGTTGTACCAGGCCCGAGAGAGGTAGACGCGGCCAATGATACCGCCGTGGAGTTTTTGTACTGCTTCGATTGCAGATGGTCCGCTGCGGCGTTGGGTGCCAACCTGGACGGCCCGGCGATGTTTACGGGCGGCCTGAATCATCCACTCACCCTCCTGGGGATTGTGGCTACACGGTTTTTCGACATAGACGTGTTTGCCTGCCGCGCAGGCTAGAATTGTGGCCGGTGCATGCCAGTGGTTTGGTGCGGCGCAGACCAGTCCATCGACGGCTTTGTCATCCAGGATTTTGCGAAAGTCGGTAATGGCTTGCGGCTTTTTTTGCACCGCTCCATGGACGAGCTCGGCGGCGGCACCGGCGCGGTTGGAGTCGACGTCGCAGACATATTTGATTTCGACTCCCGGTCGTCGGGCAAAGTTGACTGCCAGCGAGCGGCCTCGGCTCAGCCCCATAACACCCAGCACGACTTTGCTGTTGGTATCCGTTTGGGCAGCGGCGCGGCCCGCGGAGACAGCCAGGCTCGCACAGGCTCCACTCACGGCACCCTGTTGGAGGAAGTTGCGACGGTCGAGTGTGGTGGACATGTGAGGGCTCCTGGAGGTTCGGAGGGGGCCGGTTGGGACCAGGTGAAACGACTTGTGTGCTGGGGCAGAGAATTGTGGAAATGCCAGGTCGCGTTTCCGGGTGACTCCCCTGCCCTGCTGGTGGTTTCCCGATCGATGCTCGACAATCCCGATTGCCTGGCATCACCCAGGATTCACACACGCTTTTATTATCCATCAAGGAGATACGTATGACCAGCCGAGCTAAAACGGAGTACCGCTATCACAAACTGACGTGGCCTGAAATCAATGACGCCATTGAAGCCAACCAGGTTTGTATTATTCCCTGTGGTGCTGTGGAACAGCACGGCGAACATCTACCGTTAGATGTCGACCTGGTCTGTCCAGGTGGTATTGCCCGCGGCGTCGGAGAAAACCATCCTGACCAAGTGCTTGTACTACCCACCTTAAGTTACGGTTACACCGGGCATGTGATGGATTTTCCGGGGACCATTAACACCAACTACAAGACCTTCATCGAGCAGGTGCTCGATGTGACGCGATCACTGGCCTACCACGGTTTCAAGAAGATCATTTTGTTGAACGGACATGGGTCGAACATGCCCAATCTGGATCTGGCGGCGCGTCGCACCAACCTGGAGACGGATGCCGAGTGCCTCCTGGTTGCCTGGTGGCAACTGCTCTCCGTCGACCCCGATTTCCTGCCGAACTGGCGCGAGAGCAAGTTTCCGGGAGGTATTTCACATGCGTGTGAACTGGAGACGTCACTCTACCTTTATCTGGAGGAAGAAGGGGTTCGTAAAGATAAGATCCACGACCATATTTCCACACTCAACGACGGCAACCCCTATATCTGGACCGATTTGCTAGGCAAGGGGCCGGCGGCGCTGGTTTCCTGGACCAGCACCTATTCCCCACAGGGTGTGATGGGGCAACCGGAGCTGGCCACACGCGAGAAAGGTGAACAGGTTTACGTTGAGGCGGTCAAACACCTCAGCGGGATTGTGGACTTTTTCCAGCAGCGACCGGTCGACGTCCGGCGGCGGCACCAGCGGAACGATCCAACGATGCCGATCCCCTGGGGCCAGCGCCACGATGTCGCAGACGCCTGAAGTTATCCGGACCGCGTGATCTTGTATCAGAGGCTGATGGTTTCATTCGCGGATCAGGGCTCGTCCGCCATGGGGTGCGCGGCTTGATTGCCGCGCACCAGGTGGACGACACCAGCCAGGGCCAGGAAGGCGACGACGACAGCGACGCCGATCCATTGTAATTTGCTCCAGATCGACCAGCCCGCACCAATCGTCGCGGCGATTAACGCGACGAGCATGACGGCATTGATGGCGATGCGTTTGCCACCCTGGGGTAGATGTTCGCCCAGTAGGCTCTTGCTGTTGATCATCAAGAAAAACGTGCCGTAGGCGATCGGTAGCAGGACCATACCGAAAATGCTAGTGGGCTGGACCACGTAGAATTTGGCCTGGCTGCTCCAGAGCGTTAGTGCGCCGATGCCTCCCGTCAGTCCTGGCAGCAGCGAACCGAAACGGTAGAGGAACCCTTGCGAGGGTTGATTGCAGATTTCACAGATCGTGAATCCATTGATCAACATCAGGATGATGATTGTGGAAATAGCCATTCCCAGCACGCCGATTCCAAACACGTACTGCGCGACCGTTTTCCCGGTCAGCCCCTCCAGCGATAATGCCAGCGCGTTGGCGTCACGACTGACCAGCATGGCTGCAAGTTGTCGGTCGGCCTTGTCGATTTGCTCGATGGCTGCTTTTCGCGCACTCGCAGTTTTCAGCTCCTTGAGCACAACTTCAGAGTGGTTGTGTGTGAGCAACTTTTGCAGAGCCCCCTCGTAGCTGCCGACAAGTTTTTCGGTGGCTGGTGTCCGCGGTCCTTCGTTCAACAGTCCGGCGTCGTATTGCCCATGAAACTGCGTCGCGGATGCAATCACAACACAACTGGTTGCCAGCATAAATGGGATGAACAGGCCGATCGACAGATCGAACACGGCCAGGCCGCGAAAGTCCCGGTCCCAGCCCCGCTTGAGCATCGAATAGGGGAGCAGGAAAGTCATGTTAATGCCGACGGCCGTGGCGGCGGCCGTGACCATTTTGTCGCGCTGGCTGCTAAGGATCTGGGAACTCCAGTAGGCGGCGTTGCTTGATTTTTCCAGAAACGGAGTAAACCCATCGGCGATCCGATTCAGAAGCGTCAAGTCCGGAATAAATCCAGCCAGAATACGGCCCCACGGCAGCCCCTCTCCTTCAATCGACATCGCGACGACCACACCAAAGAAACTCAGTACCACGACGCCTACCATCATCTTGAGAATCGCGTCAAAAATCTTGATGCCACGTCCACCACTGTCGTAGAACCAGACGATGGCGGCGGCAGTGAGCAGCAGCAGCGTTGAGCAGATTGCGGGTCCATTGTCGCCCGGGAAGAGGCCCAGGTTCTGCTGTATGGCCGCGGTGCCCAGGGCAAACTGTGGCATCGCCCAGACCATATTTGCCATGAGTGTCGCGATCGCCCAGCCCCAGCCGAGCACTGGATTGATGTGGCGATTGATCGCCTGGAAGGGGCGTTCACCGGTGGATAGCGTGACGTAGCCAATGACGCTTAGCATGACGATGCCGAGGATCATCATTAGTGGTTGCAGCCACATTAACTCGTAACCGCCAATGACCCCCAGGTAGAGACTGCCACCGAGCGAACCGCCTCCCAGGGTGATCGCGCCTTGCAGCCAGCCAGGGCCAGATAGACGTGTGTAGGTGGAGAGTGTCTTACCTGTGCCGACACTTCGAGCGGCGAGGATCGCAGCGCGATCAGCTTCGATTTTGGTGGTATCAGTAGCCATGGGAGTTCTCGACAGAAGCGGGGCAGCCGCGATTCGGCTGCGGGCCTGCTATTAAAACAGACGCCCGCGGGGAATGCGAGGACCGGTGGCAGCTATGGCCATGTGAGAGACGCCGTACAGCCGTACCGCAGCCAGATGGTGCAATGACGCGCTCCATCGACTGCAATTTGTTCCGCAGTTCGTCGTAAGGGATGTCATACCGTTCGGCTTCGTTCATCGCCGGATTGGGAACGACGACCAGGCAGAGTGGTACGCTGGCAGTGGGAGAAGAACCGCATCACTATGGGAGAAATGGTTCCCGCTGACAGATTGAATATGTCGCACATCGCGTAGCTCGTTACCTGTGGCATGGCGGTGTCCAGCGAGACACCTTTGCGGGAGAAATTCTTCAAAATGCAGCCCCCCTGCATCGCTTTCGCTTCCGGGTCTTCGCTTCCTGCCGATTGCCCGATCCACGCTGCAGCCGGCTCATGGTACCCTTTTTCATGACCTCGGGCGGCATGCCGAGGTAGAAAGTGACAATCTGGAGTGCCGAAGTCTCAAACATCGGCACCAAGTCAGCTGGAATACTGGTGTAGGAGTAGCTACCCAACACCAGTGTGGCCACGATGACCAGGTGCCGGTTTGCTAAAGCACTACGAATCATTTGCGGTGTGCATCCTGCAGCAGATTGGATCAGCACGCCATGGGGACAATGGGAGACCTGGAAAGGTGAATCGCCTTCCTGATCGAGTCTCTGTGATCTCCAGGACCAGTATTTCCGTTACCTCCCCCGATTGCTAAAGTTGGCTCAGTTTGCCTGTGTGGACAATGTGAAGGCAGGGGCGTGGTGCGGGAGCCAGGCGGCGTGATGGGGGCAGGTGCCCCGCGCGCGCGGCAGCCGACACAGACACAAACGCGCCGAAATACGATAAACTGCCTGTTTGGGTGGCGTGTAACCTCAGTTGCACGGCTTGCATTACGCTGGAAATGAGCGAGGCCAAAAGTGTTACGCACCGAATCTCAACTTTACGCGGACTTTTTAGAGCGAACACCGACGTCCAGGAAGCTTGCCGAGCAGGCAGACCACTGTTTTCCCAGTGGTCTGACGCACGATGGACGCTACCTGGATCCCTATGCGATTTACGTGGAACGTTCTGAGGGTTCCCGCAAGTGGGATGTCGATGGCAACGAGTACGTCGATTACTTTGGTGGGCACGGCGCTTTGTTGCTGGGGCACGGGCATCCACAGGTCGTGGATGCCGTCCAGCGTCAGATGGCGCGGGGAACACATTTTGGGTCCAGTCACGAATTGGAACTCCGTTGGGCCGCACTGGTGCAGGAGCTGTTTCCCTCTGCGGAACGGATTCGTTTTACCAATAGCGGTACCGAGGCAACGATGCTGGCGTTGCGGCTGGCGCGGGCATTTACCGGCAAGCCGCGTATCCTCCGGTTTGCGACTCATTTCCACGGCTGGCACGATCACGTCGCTTTTGGTGTTGGTTCCCATCATGATGGGACAGCGACTCCGGGGGTTCTGGATGACCTGGCCAGCAACGTCGTCTTGTGTCCGCCCGGTGACCTTGCCGCAGTACGCGCCGCGCTGCAGCAGCATGACGACATCGCGGCGGTAATTCTCGAACCAACCGGTGCTAGTTGGGGGCAAATTCCCCTCACCGAGTCCTATCTGCACGCCCTCCGCGAGTTGACGGCGGAGCGCGAGACTCTACTGATCTTTGACGAAGTCGTGACAGGTTTTCGGTGCTCTCCCGGTGGCGCCCAGGGCAGCTTTCATCTACAGCCCGATTTAACCACTTTGGCCAAGATTCTCGCGGGCGGGCTTCCCGGTGGCGCGGTGGCCGGACGCCGTGAGATTCTCGATTGGTTAGATTACAGTGCGTCCGCGGACGCAGATCGCGAGAAGATTACGCACCAGGGGACATTCAACGCCAACCCGTTGTCGGCCGCCGCCGGGATTGCGGCATTGACGCTGGTACGTGATACCGATGCCTGCGAGCGGGCTAATGCCTACGCGGCCAGATTGCGCGAAGCACTCCGTGGTGTCATCCATGGTGAAGGCCTCGACTGGTGTATCTATGGCACTTTCTCGGGGTTTCACATTTTTACCAATCCGGACCACGAGGCAGTGACGGCCGATCAGATAGAAGCTGGCGAAATGCCTTATCAGAAGATCAAGGCGGCGGCGGGCTCGGATGCGAGTCGCATGATTCGGATCGGTATGCTCAGCCAGGGAGTGGATTTGCCCGGCTGGCCTGGAGGGCCCACCTCGGCAGTGCACACCGACGAAGATATGGAAAAGACAGTCGCGGCTTTTCAGCACACGGTCCGTGTGATTCGAGACGAACTGGGGTGATGATCCAGTGTGTGCGAGGCAGGACGGAACACTGCAGTCGTCGCGCCCGACAGTTTGGAGTACGGCATGCACATGATCGCCGGGGCAATCAGCACGGCTGGCGTTTCACGGCGGGCCATGTTGACGGGGGTGACGGCCGGGTATGGCTTGTCACTGGAACAGTTGTTAGCTCGAACTCCGGCAGCGCCGCAAAAGCGCTACGCCCGCAACTGTATCCTGTTTTTCCTGGAAGGTGGTCCCAGTCATATCGATCTGTGGGACATGAAGCCGAAGGCTCCCGCTGAAATACGGGGAACATTTCAGCCGATTGCCACCCGCAACCCGGAACTGCAGGTGTGCGAGCATTTGCCGTTGACTGCGCGTCAGATGCATCTGGTGACCTGGATTCGTTCGGTCCACCATCGCATCAACGATCACAATGCAGGCGCATATTACGCGTTGTCCGGACGTTCACCAGTGCGCGAGGGGCGGTTGGTAACCGCGGAGTCGGCCGAGAATTTTCCTCCCTTTGGTGCGGTCCTGGCACATCTACGGGCCACGCGTCGCCGTGTCCCTCCGTTCGTCCACATTCCGGAAGTCATGTTCAATAATGGGAGCGAAATTCCTGGTGAACGCGCGGGGTTCCTGGGGTCTGCTTGGGATCCCCTGGTCGCGGGAGACCCAAGTGTGGCGGGTTACCGGGTGCCCGGTTTGACGTTGCCGGCTGCTATGAGTTTGCCGAGGTTGCAGCGGCGGCGGCTGTTGCTGGACCAGTTTAATACGCGTGCCAGCTATGGACGTGCCGGACGTCGCATCGGGCAGTTTCGGCAGCAGGCGAGTGATTTGTTGCAGACGACTGCGGCCCAGCGCGCCTTTGAGGTGGCTCGAGAACCGTTGGCGATCCGCGAGCGGTATGGGTTGCCGGACCGCGCGGATCGTTCGCGTGGTGTACGCAAGTTTGGTGGGCTTCCTCACCTTGGCCAGAGCCTGTTGTTGAGTCGACGTTTGATCGAAGCAGGGGTCCGGTTGGTGACGGTCTGTACCGGGCGGCGCTATGACCAGTCCTGGGATACACATCGACAGCACTTTCCTTTGCTCAAACGATCACTGTTGCCTTATTTCGATCGCGCGTTTTCTGCGCTCCTGGAGGACCTCGAACAACGTGGCCTGCTGGAAGAGACGCTGCTGGTTGTGATGGGGGAGTTTGGCCGCACGCCCCGGTTGGGGCAGATTACCAGTAACGCTGGCGCAGATCGGGCAGGTCGAGACCATTGGCCTCATTGCTACAGTGTGTTGCTGGCCGGTGGCCCTGTGCCGCGTGGGATGATCTACGGCGCCTCTGATGCTTCCGCCGCCTATCCAGCGCACCATGCTGTGACGCCGGAGGACGTGGCAGCGACGATTTACCAGGCGCTCGGAATTAATCCGCGAACCCGGATTCTGGACAGCCTGTCCCGTCCGCATTCCGTCGCATTGGGAACACCGATTGCCGCAGTGACCGGGCGATGATTGCTCAAGAGTGGATGGGCGGCGGCGCGCTGAGTTGACTCAGTTGGGGTGGGACGCCGGGCATCAGACGCAATTGACCGATATCGAAAACCGTGTGCAAGATGGTCGAAATCAGGTGTTTCGGCGTCAGCGGGTCGGCGTTTGGCTCACCTCCGTTGGGCGTCGATTGGCCGATCACGTGTCCTCCCGGAAGTCCACCGCCAAACAACAGTAGCGGTGACAGTCGGCCCCAATGGTCGCGACCTCCGTTGCGATTGATCTTGGGGGTGCGACCCATTTCCCCACAAACTACCAGCAGGATTTTATCTGCCAGGCCGCGTGCCGTGACATCTTCCACGAAACTGGCTACGGCGTGATCGAAAGAACGCCCCACCGCTTCCATGCCTTCGATCATATTGAGGTTGTTCTGGTCGGCATGCATATCCCAGATGCCCGCGTACCCTGCATGGATCGTGACAAATCCACAGCCGGCTTCGCACAGTCGCCGCGATAGCAACAGGAGCTTTCCCAGGGTACTGGTCTGGGCGTTGTAATACCCCTTTCGCCCTCGTGATACTTTGTTCCAGGCACCCGGCCGGGTGAAGCGACTGGTATCGTAACGTGCCACCGTACGTGGATCTTCGCGCGACAGATCGAGCGCTTCGGCAACAGCGCCGCCCAGCAACAGGTCGTAGGCCTGTCGCTGCAACTCGTCGGTAGCGGCCAGTTGGCCAGTGGCGTCCCATTTGCGGCTGAGCTGGTCAAGCTGGTCCAGGACGTGGCGGCGGTCCGTGAAGAAGCGATTGCGATCGATCGCCAGCGTCATGTCTCGTTGCAATTGACTGTTGCCACCCGGGATGAATGGTCCCCAGGCGGAGCTGTAAGGCCCTGTAGAAGCCAGGTTGCCGCGGGCCATCGGACCAGGGACCTGGGCATTGACGGCGGCGGGATAAAGTACTGCATTCGTCGGCATTCCCGTCCTTGGATGGGTGGCGCCAGCGACCCTGGCGTAGTGCACGCCGATGTTTGTCTGCAGCGAATCGGGGCCGACGATTGGTTGGATATTGTGTCCACCATTGTTCGTTTGGAAGGACCGTACTACGGTTAGCTGGTCTGCCAGCAAGGACAGCCTCGTGAGGCTATCACCGAACTGGACGCCGGGCAGCCGCGTGGGAATGACACCAGTCATGGTGCGCACGGCAGTCGGTGCAGCGACTTTGGGGTCAAAGGTTTCAAACTGGCTGGGTCCACCCTGCTGGAACAAGAAAACCACGGATTTTCCTGTCACTGCATGGGGTGCACGTTGCCGTGCACCGCGCGCCGCCAGGAGCGCGGGAAGTGACAGACTGCCCAGTCCGAGGCCACCGGCAGTGAGGAGTCGACGGCGTGGGAATTTTCCGCTGCGATCGAAGATCGAAAGCATGGTTCCACCTGTGGCATGCAGATATTCGGCGGCGTGACGCTGCGTCTGGCATTTGGCCAGACGCCATTCTTCCCAATCCTAAAGGCCGTTCCTTGCTAAGACAAGTTGAATCAGGTTTTCGAGTTGGTTCGCTGCGCAAGTTGATGTGGTCGTGCCCAACTGGGGTCCTGCGGGTTCCGGACTGTTTCCGGTAGCTCTGGTTGGCCGCAGCGCTTCCGGGTACGGTGGCACATCAAGCAGACTGCCAACGCGCGATCTCCGGATCACCGCTGGACGAGTTTTCAGGAGAAACTCTAATGGAAGTCGATTCTGCGGCAAGAGTATTACTGCTTGTGATGATTGGATTGGCGACCGGCGGCCTGACCGGATTGACGGGCGCGTCGGGTATGTCCATCCTCATTTCAGCACTGTTGATGGTCGGTTGTGAGATCCGGGAAGTGATTGGATTGACTTTTCTGGTGACGCTGGTGAATTCGGCGACTTCCGTAATTCCGTACTGGCGACGGCAGCTCATCGACCAGCGTATGGCGACCACTATGGCGTTGCCCGCCATAGTGGGTGTGCTTGCTGGGCATCACCTGGCCGCAGGTGTACCAGACGCCTGGTTGCAAACGGTGATGCTGGTGGCTCTGTTTTCAGCCGGGGTGCGGATTACACTCTCACGAAGCATGGAACAGGAAACTGCCAGGTCCACGCGACAACCGCCGCTCCCAGTTGTGATTGTCCTGGGATTCGTCATCGGGCTGATCATGGGAGTCATGGGAGGCGGCGGGGGGCTCTTTATTGGGGCTGTCTTGATGATCGCTTTTCGCATGCCCGTCAAACGGGCCATCGGCACTTCGATACTGGTGATGGGGGCGACAGCGGTACCAGGACTGGTATTGCATGGGATCGCGCAGACGGCAAACTGGCAGGCTGGTGGAATGATTGCGGTGGCGTCGACCATCGCGGCATTCGGCAGCGGTCGTCTGGCGACTCGGATCCCTGTGCCCGTTGTCAAACGGCTTCTGGGAGGTTATCTGCTGGTCGTTTCGCTATTGCTGGCGCTAAAGTCGCTGGTTTGGTGAGGTGCCAGGTCCCTCGCTTCGGAGCCGCGTTTTTGGGGTGCACTGGATGCCGGGGTAAACCGCGATTTATCTCCAAAACATGCTAGAACTAGTGCTCTGTCGGTGTCAGGTTTGGTTTGTTCTGGAAAGTGGATTCTTCTGGAAAGGTAGCGTGCAGGTGTGGCCACACTGTGTGAGTTTGAGTTGCGCGAGATCGCATTGCCATATCGGTTTCAATACGGCCACGCAGCGCACCAGCACCGCGGCCTGCGGGCTATCGTCTGTGTGGCGCGTGACGAATCAGGACGTGTTGGTCTAGGGGAAGCGGTGCCGCGGACGTACGTCACCGGAGAGACCTGTCAGAGCATCCTGGCGGACGCCGAGTGGTTGATCGCTGCATTCGATTGGCGGGCTCCTGATCCAGAGCAACAACTGGCGCAGCGTCTGGCGTTGTTGCAATCCCATACGGGGCCATTTCCTTCATGTGCGCTCTGTGCGTTGGATACCGCCGCTGCGGATCTCTGGTCCCAGCAGATGGAACAGCCGTTGGCACGTTGGTCTGGCGCTCGGTCGCTCGAACCATTGACCTACTCGGCGTCGATTGGCATGAGTGGAACACGGAAAATGAAAGCCCTGATGTGGCTTTATCGCCGGTTGGGAATACGGCAGTTCAAGTTGAAGGTGGGGGATGAAATGGACGAACAGCGATTGCGACTGTTTCGCCGCAAGATGGGTTCTGAGGTACGTGTCTTCGTTGACGCGAATGGAGCGTGGGACCGCGCTACGGCAATTCGTAAGCTGGAGCTGTTTCAGAAATGGGATGTCTGGGCTGTCGAAGAGCCGTTGCAGTGGCGCGACGCGGTCACGACGCAGTCTGGGCAGGTGAACCGATTGGCCGTCCTGGACGACGAGCACTACCATGCTTATGCGTGGTTGCGAAAACGTACTCCCATTCCATTGATTGCGGACGAGAGTTTGATTTGTATGAAATCACTGGCACGGATTCTGCAAGTTGGTGCATTCGACATTCTTAATTTGCGGCTCTCGAAATGTGGGGGGCCGCTGCTGACATCGCACATGGCCCTTACCGGCGCGCGGAACGATCTGCAATTTGCCCTGGGAGCCATGGTGGGCGAGACGCCGATCCTGGCAACTGCTGGCGCCCATTTTGCTGCCGCGCATCGAGAGCATCTTTACGTTCAGGGTTACTCTCACCGCCTGTTGCATGCGCGCTCTTTTGTCACCGGTGCACCTCGGTTGCGTCGCAGTCAGGTTTCCTTCGCTACTCCACTGGAGTTGGGGGCCGGGTTGCACCTTGACTGCCGGAAACTGGACGCTGTCACTCAAACCAAGAAACGGATCCTCCTACGATGACACCGTTTAATGTGATACTCCTGGCAGGCGGTGAAAGAGGGCCACTCTACGAACCTACCGGTTGCGAGGAGAAGGCTCTGATCCCGATTCATGGTGAACCGATGTTGTCACGTGTGATTGGTGTATTTCGCAAATGCTCGCACGTCGATCAAATCGTTGTAGTCGGTTCGTCTCGTCTCGACGAGCTGGAGGCCATGCAGTACGTGCGCAAACGGCTCTTTACCGGTATCAACGTAGTGCAGAATCTGTTGCACGCAGTAACCTATGTTAAGCATCGCTTGTACGGGGGCAGAAGCGATCACCCTGGGTATGTGGTTTCATTCTGTGACGCGGTGTTTCTGACGCCGGAAATTGTTGAATCTACGCTGGCTGAGATTGCCAACGATGAAGCCGACGTGGTCCTGCACTATGTACAGCGGTCGGCGTTTGAAAAGGCTGGCTTGCCTGCGGAGCGGACGTACCTGCCGGTTGCCGGCATGGAGCTTACCGGTACGACCATTTACTACGTGCGGCGATTCAAACACATTTTTTCTATTATGCCGAAACTGGTTGCGATTCGCAGGCATCGCAAGGATCCGCAGCGGTTTTTGGAGTTGATTGGTTGCCACTCGGACATGAGTTTGCCGGAAATTGAGGAGGCGATCAGTGAGCGTCTTGGGATTCGTTTGCGGATCGCCTTATCGCCCTATCCTGAATTAGGTATGGATGTGGACAAGCCAGCGGATCTGGAACTGGCCAGACAGTTACTGGAGTGACGGCGCAGCACCACGGGCGGTGGCTGTCGACATGTACGGTTCCCAGACGGGCAGGTCCTGTGTGCTCGTGATGGCCTGCCTGCAACGTGATCTGGCATCGTCCTAGGACCCCGGACGCTCTGGAGCGACGTGACTTGAAGCTGGCAAAAAAGGCAGACAGGGGCCTGTGGAGCCTCGATTATCAGGTTTGGGGGAGGCGACAAGGCCAGGTCGCAGTTCCTGCTCCCGGCGCCGCTGACGTTTCGCCCCGGAGTCCGTCTTGAATAAACGGCTCCGTGCGAGCACAATACGTTGTTGCCAGGGCTCCTGTCAGGATTGGTCCGCCCTGGTTCGGCCACAGTTGGGAGCTTAGGGCGATTATGGTTTTTGAGCATATTGAAAAGCTGAAGAGTGAATACACCGACAAGTATGTGGCGGTCGATGAGGCGGTGTTGGAGCTGCAGCGATTTCAGGGACGTGCCGGCCAGGTGCGCACCGTAAACATGAGTGGCCGAGCCCTGGTTGAGTTCGAGGGTGACAGCAATATCGGCTGGTACGACATCGACATTGATTACTTGAAAGTCGTCGATCCGCCGGCACCGGAAGAAAAAGCGAAACCTGCGGCTGCCAAACCGAAAGCAAAAAAAGCGGCTGCTAAGCCGAAAGCAAAAAAGCCGGCTGCTGAGAAACCTGCGGCAGCGGGTGGCGAAATGTCGGTTGCTGAGATGCTGGCAGCAGCTCGTAGCGCGGCACCCGCAGCGGAACCCGCGTCGGCGGCACCCGCTGCCAGTGGTGGCGCTGCGAAAATGGATCCCAGCAAGATGTCCGTCGAGGACATGCTGGCGGCTGCCCGCGGAGAAAAGTCAGGTGGAACCACCGCAGCCGCTCCGGCTGAGGGTGAAGATGACGCAGCAGACGGCATCGCGCAGCAGCTGCAAGCCGCGCGGACGGTCGATGCGGATGCTGCTGCCGAGCCCGCGGCTCCCGCCGAGGCGCCCAAAGCAGCTCCCGCCAAGGTTGACCCCAGCCAGATGTCTGTGGAGCAGATGTTGGCCGCGGCACGCGCTGAGAAAAATGCTGCTGCTGAGCCCGTGGTGTCAGAGTCGGTGGATGAGGCGCCGGTGGATGAGGCGCCGGCGGACGGGGATGCTACTGCAGAAGAGCCGGCGGACGAAGGCGAGGCGGAAGTAGCTTCCTCAGGTGCGGCCCCAAGTGATTTGACCGACACCGACGAGATTGTCGCTTTCTGTCGGCAGGTAGATGGCTAGGGTGCCGTCCGGACGCCCCCCTGCAGTGGTCGGAAGATTTCCACAAGCGGTTTCAGTGGAACCCTGCGCGCTGCATGGTTGTCAGGTCTGCTGTGCAGGGACGATCACGTGATTGGAAGGTTGGGCATTCGAGATATAATAGGACGTTACGAGAAGACCAGGGCGGCCAGGATCGAGCCGCCAGGCAAACGCACAGTGGTGGGACTAGCATTATGGCAAGCACAACAGAACGTCAATTAGACAAGACTACGGCGACGGACTTGTACCGGCGCATGCAGGTAATTCGGCAGTGCGAAGAACAGTTGGCGAAATCCCACCAGCGTGGCTTGATTCATGGAGCTTGCCATACGTATGTGGGTGAAGAGGCGATCGCGTCGGCCGTGTGTGCGCATCTGAACGCAGATGACGTGGTTTTCAGCACCCACCGTGGTCATGGTCACGCGCTGGCCAAAGGGATGCCACCACGCGAACTGGTTGCCGAACTTTACGGTCGTGAGACGGGGTGCTCCCAGGGGCGCGGTGGGAGTATGCACTTGTTCAAGCCGGAAATTGGGATGATGGGCACCAGCGGTATTGTGGCCCCCTGCATCCTGCAGGCCTGCGGTGGCGGTTACAGTTTCAAGATTCAGAAGTCCGACCAGGTGGCCGTCGCGTTTTTTGGCGACGGCGCAGTCAACAACGGTGCTTTCCATGAAGGCCTGAATATGGCCAGCATCTGGGACCTGCCGGTGCTGTTGGTTTGCGAGAACAATCAATTCGCTACTGAAGTGCCATTTGCCTATTCCAGTGGGATTCCCGATGTGGGACGTCGTGCGGCAAACTACGGGATCCCAGGACACGAACTGGATGGCAACAACGTCCTGGAGATCTATGAGGTCGCGGGGCAAGCGATTGAACGCGCGCGGCGAGGGGAAGGAGCGACGTTGATTGAGTGCAAGACTTATCGAACCCGCGCCCACGCCGAAGGCATGGGGGATTTCTCTTATCGGACTCGAGACGATGTCGCTGAGTGGAAAACGCGTTGCCCAATTCAACGCCTGCGAGGCTACCTGTTACAGGAAGGGATCGTGGAGGCGGACGACCTGGACGTGATCGAAGCGGAAGTGCGCGAGACCATTGCTGAGGCCCATCGGTTTGGAGAGGAGAGCAATTATCCAAGTGCCGACAGTGTGACCCGACACGTTTATTGTGAGCAGCCTGCGCCACCGCGATCTCCAATTGTGAACCAGAATCCACTTGCCGGTGCCACGGATGTACGGGAGATCAGTTATGTCGAGGCGGGGCACGAAGCGCTTTCTGAAGAGATGCGGGAGAACCCACATATCTTTGTGATGGGGGAAGGTATTGGGAAACGAGGTGGTAATTTCAACACGACGATGGGCCTGTACGATCTCTATGGTCCAGAACGTCTTTGCGATACACCGATTTGTGAACGGGGGTTTGTCGGTTTGGGCGGTGGGGCTGCCATGACTGGTGCGCGTCCGGTCATCGATTTCATGTTCGCCGACTTTATCATGGATGCCGTGGGTGAGCTGGTAAACCAGATTGCCAAGATCCAATACATGAGTAGCGGCCGTATCAAGATGCCCATTCTATTGCGTGGGTGCATTGGCATCGGTCATTCCGCGGCGACGCATCATTCCGGAAATTATTATCCGCTTTACGCGCACTTTCCAGGCTTTCGCGTCGTGGTTCCGTCGACGCCATTCGATGCCAAGGGGCTGATGAAACGGGCACTCAATTGTGATGATCCGGTCATGTTTCTGGAGCATCGCGAGCTGTTGCAAGTCAAAGGGCCAGTGCCGGATGAGGAGTATGAGATTGAATTCGGCAAGGCGGTTGTTGCCCGTGAGGGAACGGCGGTAACGGTGGTCGCGCTGGCCCGCATGGTGCACGAGTCGCTGGCGGTAGCTGAGGCGCTTGCTGCAGAGGGGATTTCCGTCGAAGTGATCGATCCCCGCACCGTTTCGCCTTTGGATACCGATACGGTCTTGCAGTCGGTTCACAAGACTGGACGGTTGCTGATTGTCGATGAGACTTTTGGGCCGTATAGCCTGGGAGCGGAGGTTGCAGCACGCGTCGCAGATGACGCATTTGATGACCTGGATGCTCCGATTCGGCGTTTGAACGGCGCTTTTACGCCGACCCCCTATAGTCCGACGTTAGAGCAGGCCGTGGTGCCAACTCAAGAGGCGATACGTGAGGCGATCAAGACGCTGGTTGCGGAGTGAGTGACGAGCGCGCATTTGCAGGGTAGATGGTGAGAGTGATCCCAATATGGCCATTGAAATCGTAGTGCCCCGCCTTGGCTGGTCGATGGAGGAAGGTGTTTTCGGCGAATGGCTGAAGCAGCCGGGTGAGGAGGTCGTGCCAGGTGACATGCTGTTTGTCCTGGAGGGCGAAAAGGCAGCGCAAGAGGTGGAGTCCTTTGATGGTGGCGTCTTGTCGCTACCCGCAGGTGCTCCGCAACCGGGAGACACAGTTCAGGTCGGGCAACTCTTGGGTTATTTGCTTGCCGCTGGCGAAGCACCGCCCACGGAGCTGCCAGCTCCGTCCGCTGCTACTGCGTCGGAACCTGCCGCTGCCGGTCCGGCAGTTCGGCAGTTGGCGCGTGAATTGGACGTGGATCTGCAGCAGGTGTCGGGTACGGCGAGTGGAGGGCGTATTTCTGCGGCGGATGTACGGCAGGCCGCGGAGAAGACCGTGTCGCCAGCTGAATCGCCAGCCCGCGTCGGCCGGCGTGGTAAAGCAATTAGTCCCCGTGCGCGGCGAGTGGCACGTGAATTGGAAATAGACTGGACCCAGATTGCCGGGACCGGGCGGACAGGTCGGATTCGAGAGTGTGATGTTCGCGCCGCAGCGAGCCAGGTGCCGGCGACGAGTGGCGGGACACCTGCTGAGTCCGGGCGCAGCGATCGAATCAGTCCTTTACGGAAGACGATTGCCCAGCGAATGTCGACAGCGACGAGTGAAACGGCGGCCGTCACCCTGCACACCGAAGTGGATGCGACCAATCTGGTCAATCTACGTGGCCAGTTTCGGTCGGCCGGTGATAGCAAAGAATCGGTGCCAGGATACAACGATATCCTAATCAAGTTGACTGCGTTGGCGCTCGGTCGTCATCCGCACCTGCAATCCCAGTGGCGGGACGGCACCCTGTGGGTGCCTGGTGACGTGCACATTGCCATCGGTATTGATACCGATCAAGGGCTCCTGGCCCCAGTCATTCGTGACGTGCCCTCACGCTCGTTGCGTCAATTGGCTGTGGAGACGCGTCGGTTGGCAGAAAAGGCCCGGGGCGGCGCGCTGACAGTAGACGAGATGCAGGGAGGAACGTTTACGATTTCCAACCTGGGCAATTATGGTGTGGATGCATTTACACCGATTATCAACCTTCCCCAGTCAGCGATACTGGGCGTTGGACGGATTCGCCAGCTGCCAGTCGTGGTCGGGGAGCAGGTTTTGCCGCGATTTGTGGTTTCACTCAGTCTCACGTTTGACCACCGTGTGCACGACGGTGGACCGGCTGCACGATTCTTGAATACGCTGCGCGAGTTCATCGAAAAGCCAGGACCCTGGCTGATCGATTAATCCGAGTCGCACCCGGGCTGCAGTGATTGAGGTCAGATCTGTTGCCACATGGGTTTCCCGTGGGAAGCGTTGTCCGGAGCTGGGCAGAGATGGGGGTGTAGCAGGTGTGCCAGGAGTTCAATCGTTTCGACGATGCGGGGACTACTCCGATGGAGATAGGTGTTGCCGTCCAGCGCGAAGACCTGTCTCTGTTGCACGGCTTGCAGGGAGGCCCATCCTGGTTGTGCAGTGAAGTGTGGTAGCTCTGCCAGCGTGCGTGGCAAGTCGAGTCCACAGGGGGCAATCAACAGGACGTCCGGATTAAATGCCAGCACATCCTCCCAGTTGTTGTAGATGCTGTGATGGCCTGCCTGGGTGAGACCATTTTCGCCGCCCGCGGCTTGGATCAGATCAGGAGTCCAGTTGGCAGCCAGCATCAGGGGGTCGAGCCACTCGACGCAGACCGTGCGGGGGCGTCGACCGGCCATACGAACCAGATTTCGGATGGTCTGTAATCGTTGCTGCAGCTGTGTTTGCCAGCGATCGGCCCTGGCTTCTGTTGCTGTGGCCTCACCGACGCGTTGAATGTCGGCAAGAATTTCCGGAAGTCGGGTGGGCTGCAACGCAAGTAGTCTGGTGTGTTGCAATTCAGGTGCGCTATGCACCAGATGTTCGACGTCCTGGTAACGCACGGCGCACACATCGCAGTGGGCTTGCGTGATAATCAGTCCTGGCTGCAGGGCTCGGATTCGCTTTTCGTCGAGGCGATACAGAGCCGTGGTTTGCGTGGCCCATGAATGGACTTGTCGGTCGATGTCGCGACTGGTCTGGTGGCTGTCGACTCGAGAGTTGGTCACCCGCGGGAGTTTTTCTACCGCGGGCGGAAAGTCACACTGATGACTGACTGCAGCAACGCGTTCCGCGAGGTCGAGCCCAAATAAAATCTCGGTGGCACCAGGCAACAGTGAGACGATCGGTCCTTCTTGTGTCATCGGTGATCTCAGATTCTGTATGTGTTCCAGGTAGATCTCAGGCCCTGAAGGGCTCCGCGGTGTTCACCACCAGATGACGGCGTTACGCAAGTAATCGGTTTTTGCCACGGATCATATGGTGTGGTTGCTGACGTCGAAAAAAAACACCGGGAACTTCTGGTTCCCAGCGCCGCCAGGCGGCACCACTTGTCTGGTTCGCGGCGATCCTCCCAGAATCGCAGGGGTTGTCAACCTGCGGGAGCGGGGAGCGGCTGTTCCTCGTAGTCCGTCGGATGATTCGCTCGCTATCCTGCCAGTGGCGCGACTGGTGCGTGTCCTGGGGTGCAGTTGTCTGACGGTAAATTGGTGGGTTTTGCGGAATGGATGCCTCGGCGTCCCGAGCGATGTCAGTGCTGGCATCGTGGTGAGGCGGTAGATCTGAATTGACATTGACTGGATCCTTTACCCCNCCTAATATCCCGCCGCTTCCTGTTGATTCCTCGAACCAGCCAGTCCACCCATCAGATGCGGTTGATCGGTTTGGTGAATCTTTAGGGATTGTTTCATTTGTACGGATCGGTAAGCCGAAATGGTTTGTGTGGGATCGTTGGCGCGTCCATCTGGCGGACAGACGTCCAACCATTGGCTGACGTTCAATTTGTTCATAACGCGGTATTGNGTGAAAAACAGGATGCCGCGAGTCTTTGGTGGCTCAATAAAAATAAGGGCTCAGTTGTCATGCGAGTATTGAATTCAAGGTCCACACTGGCAGCGATTCTGCTGATCGGTACGGGTTGTTCACTNACAGGTTGCCAGACCCCGAGTTGGTTCGGTGGTAGCAAAGACACGAAGGCGGCTAGCGCGCAGGCGACTCCGCTTCCTTCTTACGCAGCGACACCCAAGCCTGTGAGCACGCCTGCTGCAACGCCCACCGCTGCGAATAATCCTTATCAAGCGTACCCGACGCGTTCCGCTGCAACACCAACTGCAACGACTGCCGCTGGCCAGCAGGCAACTGGAAGCGCGACCGTTTCTGGCAGCCCCTATACGGCAACTGCCGCGACCCGCGCCACGAGCCCGTACGCCCCGGCTGCCAACGCGACGACCGCCAGCCCGTACACGCCAGCCACCAACGCGACCGCAACCAACCCGTATACGCCAGTCACGCGGGGAACGTCCACCAGCCCGTACGGTGCAAAGCCTGCCGCGAATACTTATGGTTCCGGACCGAGTGCCGCGGCTTATGGTACGACTGCCGTGGCAAGTCCCTATCCACAAAATGGTGCCGCGGGGCAGCAGGCGACTACTGGTCAGACTGCACCGTACGGACGCACAGCGCCGGGGGCCACTTCAACGGCCACGCCGCCGTACCAGCCGGCAAGCCCTGCCTACAGAACTCAGCCTGCGACAACCACGCCGGCGACTCCTGGCTACACCACCCAGTCATCGGTGACCGCGCCCACTGCCCGCTCGATGAACACGTCGATGAACAGTCCTTCCTCATTGCGAGGTAGCGCTCTTTCACGCGGTACTGCGGCGACAGCACCGGGAACTTACCGGCGTAGCCCTGGCGGGTATAAAAGTACCGCTTCCGGGAGTGGTGGATACGCGCCGGCTCCCGCGCCCACACCCAGCTACCAATCGACTGGTGCGGCGGCGGCCTATACGGCCACGGCACCCGCTGCGACTGCCACAGGTGGTCGGGCAATCACAGCCCCGGCAGCAGATCAGAACTTGACGCAGCCGGCTTCCGCGTCAACGCCATGGGCGCCGACCGCTGGTCAGTATCGCCCGGGTAGTACTGGAGGCACGCTGCAGCCGTCAACATCACTGCAAACACCGGTTGCTCCAGCTCGTACAACCACCAGCCCGACGGGTGTGAACCGCTAATGATTGGGCTGTAGATCGTATTGATCAGAAGCACCTCGCTCACTGGGTGGGGTGCTTTTTTTTGCGCGCAGTCGGCCAATTTGGCTCTCTGGCGGCGCGATTTACCAGGGTGTCAGTCCGCCGTTAACACAGATTGTCTGCCCTGTGACAAAGGACGCTTCAGCGCTGGCCAGGAACAGAGTGGTGTCGCCGATGTCTTTGGGCTGGCCCCAGCGTCCCATCGGAATCTGATCGAGGTAGGCTTGTTTTTGTTCGGGTGGGTCGTCGGCGTGGCGCTCGTCGGCGTGGCGCTCCACGGGAATCCAGCCTGGCGCAACCATGTTGACGGTGATGCCGTGCGGTGCCAATTCGGTCGCCATGCTCCGCGTCCAGCCAATTTGTGCTCCTTTTGCGGACACATAGGCACTGAACGGCGCCACGCTGCGATGAAAGACTTCACTGACGATGTTGATGATGCGTCCCTGCTGTTTTTGCTTCATGATGGGCAACGCCCGCCGGGCGAGCAGGTAGGGACTCTTCAGGAAGAAGTCGATCATTTTCTGGTAGAAGTCCCAGTCGTATTCTTCAATAGGCAGTTGAGGCTGCTCGCAGGTTGCGTTGGGGATCAGGGTATCGACGTGGCCCAGGGTCGATTCAACGGTGTCGAAGAGCTGGTCGACACCTTTCTCGGTGGTTACGTCCGCCTGAGCGAGGACTGTTTCGATTCCGGCTGCCTGGTATTCTTCCAGCGTGGCCTGGGCACGCTCCGTCTGGTTTTGGTAATTGACGGCAACTCGTGCCCCGGCGAGTCCTAGTGCGTGTCCGATTCCCTTGCCGAGGCCCGTTGAATTTCCGGTAACAATTGCCACCCGTCCGCTCAGATCGAAAGCCATCTTCGTGTATCTCCTCCATCAGGTGTATTTTCAATCTTGGGCCCAAAGCCGCTGCGGCGGGGCAAATGTCACCCTAAGCAAATCACTCCATAGTGACAAGGATGCCGGTGTATGAGTCCCAGTGGCTGGGAGTGCGGATATCTCTTGTCCTGAATGACATTTCTCAAGAGAATCCTTTTCACCGGTTGTAACGAGATCTGGTGCGTTCCAGGATGTGATCGATCTATTGTGATGGTGTCTCTGTGATGCGGTATTTGTACGATCTGCTATATGTGGTGCTCCTACTGGCGATGTCGCCGCGATTTCTCTGGGTCGCATTGCGCCATGGAAAATATCGTCAGGGTTGGAGTGCCCGGCTACTCGGATGGGTGCCGCGGCGTGTCGGCGTTGGCGATGCCGTGTGGTTTCACGCTGTCAGTGCGGGTGAGGTGAACTTGTTGCGGCCGCTCGTGGCGGAATGGCAGCGGCGTCAGCCTCACAGTGTGGTCTGTATTTCGACAGCGACTCGCACCGGGTACGAACTGGCGCTGGAGCGATTTCCGGATCAAGCCGTGTTCTATGCTCCGCTGGACTTTAGTTGGGCGGTAGCGGCCGCGATGCGGCGCATTCGCCCTTCCCTGTTGGTGCTGGTCGAATTGGAGTTGTGGCCGAACCTGATTGGTGCGGCGGCGCGGCGGAACGTCGGTATTGCCGTTGTCAACGGGAGAATGAGTGATCGCAGTATGCGTGGTTATCGGTGGATTCGTCCCTGGACTTCGCGGGTGTTACAGTCGATTGACCTGTTGGCGGTCCAGAATGAGGAGTACGCGGCTCGGTTTATCGAATTAGGTGCACGCTCGCATACGGTACAGGTTACCGGCTCAGTGAAGTTTGATGGTGCCGAGACGGACCGGGACAATGCTACGACGCGGCGACTTGGCGGTTTGGCAGGGCTAATGTCACGGGATCTAGTGTTCCTGGCAGGGAGTACGCAGCGGGGCGAGGAAGCGGCGGCGATTTCAGCTTTTCGAAAGCTCCGCGCACACCATCCATCGCTGCGTTTGATCCTGGTTCCTCGACACCCGGAACGTTTTCAGGAAGTCGCTGATGTACTCGAGGACAGCGGTCTTCCGTGGGTCCGTCGGTCCGAGTTGCCGGGCTCGCGCCTTCCGGCATCTGGGGTTTTGCTGGTCGATCGTGTGGGTGAATTGGGCGCCTGGTGGGGGCTCGCTCAGATTGCGTTCGTGGGCGGCAGTTTTGGTTCTCGTGGTGGCCAGAACATGATTGAACCGGCGGCCTATGGTGCAGCCGTCTGTTTTGGACCCAACACGCACAACTTCCGTGCCGTGGTTGAGGCGATGTTGCAACGAGAGGCGGCGGTTGTCGTCGCCAGTACCGATGAATTAAGTCAATTTGTAGAGCGTTGTCTTGAGGATCCTGTGTACGCAGAATCGCTGGGGCGACGTGCGCAGGGGCTGGTTGTGGAGAACCTGGGAGCAACCGTGAAGACGATTGATCTGCTCGGCCGGGCGTCAGCGGGTTCGGTAAACAGGGGGTCCGCAGCGGCCTGAATATTCGACGAGTCACAGAGGCCATATTGACAGGATGCCGGTCGCTGCTGGCCGTCGAATGTGCTCCATCGTGGTGACTTGCAGAGCGGCACGTTGGTGTAAATCCAGTCGGATCACTATAATGCGAACCTTTCGCATCGCAGTTGATCGGGGTCAACCTGGGCAGCGACCATTCGTACTTGAAGGAGCCAGATTGGTGGCAGTGGGCAAATACTTGTTTACCAGTGAGTCGGTTAGTATGGGGCACCCGGACAAACTGGCTGACCAGATATCCGACGGTGTTTTGGATGCTTGTATTGCGGGTGATCCCCAGAGCCGGGTTGCTTGCGAAACCATGGTGACAACCGGTTTAGCGATCATTGCGGGTGAGATTACGACCCAGTCAGGGCTGGATTATCAGCGCGTGGTCCGCGACGTAATTCGGGATGTCGGGTACACCGATGACAATATGGGTATCTGTGCAGACACCTGTGCGGTCATGGTGTCATTGGATCGGCAGAGCCCTGATATCAAGCAAGGTGTTGACGAAGATTCCCAGTCTGGCAAGGAGATCGGTGCAGGCGATCAGGGGTTGATGTTTGGATTTGCCTGTCGTGATACGCCCGAATTGATGCCGATGCCCATTGCGCTCTCGCATCGTATTCTCAATCGCTTGACTGAAGCTCGCAGGAACGCTGATGTAGATTGGCTGCGCCCAGATAGCAAAAGTCAGGTGACTGTTGCCTATGACGGCAATCAGCCAGTGCGGATTGATACGGTGGTCGTTTCTACCCAGCACACGCCCGATGTGACGCTGGACGAAATTCAGGATTACATCAAGGGCCAGATCGTAAAGCCACTGCTACCGGAATCGTTGGCTGGCGATGAGCCGATCTTTCATGTCAATCCGACGGGCCGGTTTGTTACGGGTGGGCCCCATGGTGATTGTGGTTTGACAGGACGCAAGATCATTGTCGATACCTACGGTGGCTGGGGGCGACATGGTGGAGGCGCATTCAGCGGCAAGGACCCCACAAAGGTTGATCGTAGTGCAGCGTACATGGCACGGCATGTTGCCAAGACGATCGTTGCGGCTGGCCTTGCGGAGCGTTGCGAAGTCCAGCTGGCTTATGCAATCGGCGTCAGTGAGCCCGTCAGTGTGTACGTGGACACACTGGGAACGGGCACTGTTGATGACGGGCGCATTTGCGAAGTGGCTCGCGACTTTTTTCCATTGACTCCGGGCGCGATTATCGACTATCTGAAATTGCGCCGCCCGGTTTTTCGGCAAACTGCTGCCGGCGGACATTTCGGGCGTAGCGAGCCGGAATTCACCTGGGAAGACACCAGTCGTGCCGAAGAACTGGCAGGCCTTTTCTCATCGACATCCACTTGAGAGTCACCGACCGGAGGTGGTGGAAGGCCTCCGGGGGCGTAGCCGCAAATCATGGACGTGAATCCCACCCGAGCACTGCGCCGTCCTGGATATTTTGAAGAGATTTTCGCTGCGACTGTTTTCGCGACACTGTTTTCAATGGTCGCGTTGGCGGGATTCCTGGTTTTGCGCAGGTACGGAGGGGCGCTGGCTTCGTTGCCTGCTTCTTCGATGCGTTTGGGGACCATGGCGACGCTGCTCGCATTGGCAACTGTCCGTCTGTTTGCTGCCCAGCAGGCGGGCAGGTCGTGGTTGCGCTTTGGGGTCGCGTTTCCGTTCCTCTTGTCGCCAGTTGCTGCCGTTGGCCTGACGATTGCGCTGTGTAGCTGGCCAGCCAGTTCCAATGTGCTTTGCTGGAGTGCCTTGTTGGTGAGTGAAGGCGGCTGGGGAGCGTGGAGTGTGAGGCGTTGGGCCACTCGGCAAGCGACGCACACACTACCAACTGTGCCGAGGACTCCCCTTCCTGAACGAGAGGAGATTCCGCAACGCGATATCGCTTTGGCGGTTGCGGGGGAGGAACTGCCGGAAGCGGTTTTTCAGCAATCTTCGCGCGCTCGTAATGCAGAGGGCGGAGAGGTGCTGGAATTCTATTGTCGGAGCTTTTTTCCACCTGACGAGCGGTCGCAGACAGTGCATCTTGCCTTTTGCCCTCCCCTGGACAGCATTCCGCACCTGACAGTAGATCACGTCGCAGGCAGCCCCGCGTCGTTCAAAATTGCCGAAGTGCAATCCTACGGAGCACGCATTGAAGTGCGATTGGCTGGCACACGTGATCACCGACAGGAAGTCGTGATTCACGTTCACGGCGAGATCGATTGATGCCGTCTATGCTCTGGGATTCAGGGGCTGCCAGGCGAGAGCAATGTACGCATGTCATGGACTAACTGCGGGCTGGGAAGATCCTTTTTGTCCAGTACGAGGTGGACAAAATTGTCAGCCAGGATCTCGTCTGGGTGGATGATGTACCCAGTGTTTTTGCCGATTTTCGCAAATAGTGAAGCAGGTTTCATTTGTCGCGCGTTGACCTCAATAAAAGTCGGCGCTCCGTCTTTGAGGTGGGCTTGCCACTGGTCTTCCATCCGTACGATGCGCATCAACTTGAACTGCATCACCTGGAAGAAGTTCTTCGCGCCTTCCGGAAAGCGATCGACCGATGCATAAAGTACCGGTACGACCGCGAGCTTTTTGTCGTTTTCCTCCAGCTCGACGTAGTATGCGATACGAGGCCCGTCTGGATTGGTGATTTTTCGATCCCGCAATCCTCCGGGAAGTTGAATTTCCTGGCAGGGATAGAAGCCAATCAGTGCATAGAGATGGTGTCGGAGTTCGCGTTGATGGCTGCTCAGGATGTGAAACAGTTCGTGGAGTAACAGTCGCTCTGCTGCGGCACTGTCAGGCCCTGGTTTTCCTTTGGGGAGAATGATGCCACTGCTGCGGCAGTAGGCGGCGCCGCCCTCTTCTTTTCCAGTGGTACGCACTAGCAGGATGCGTTTCGGAAATGGAATTTTGAAGGTCGCCAGGCGTTGCTCTAGTCGCTTGATGACCTGGGTCAGGCGTGCGACCTCTTCTGGTTTCCATGCAATGGCCTGTGAGCTGGAAAACTCGAGGTATTCTTTCTCGCTGACGTCGCGCGAAACCCGGAGCCTGGCCTGGCGATCAAAAGAGCTCATCGCAGTTACGAAGCGATCCCGCTTCTTGAGCAGTGTGGCGGATTCGTGTTGTGTGGCGAATTGGATTACCGAATCGCGGTGGAGCGGAACCTCACCCTGCCCTGTATCAGCGGCCACAAGCACAATCAGGCAGGTGAATGCCGTTGCGATGTGTGGAAGTGGTGTCATGGTGTACCTCTGGGATGCAGCGTGGGGTCAGGCCGTCCGACGGCAGGAATAGGGTGACGCAGCGCGGGGCTACGAAAGTGACCGTGTTGGAGAAACCGCAAGGTCGCATCCTGGACACGCTGGTCGTACATGATCGTGCTGTGGGAAACGGGCAGTACCAGGAAATCGTGGGCTCCTGCTAACTGAGTTTCCTGCACGCCCACAACTAGGTCATCAGGTCCTTCGATCAGCGGGTTTCCCTGCTGGTCAGGAAGCGGGTTACCGGCAATGATTCCAAATTCGCATTCTGGAATTCCCAGACGCGGTGCGAGTGTCTTCCAGGTTGCCATTTCGCCTCCGCTGACTCCCCAGAGCGCAAGAAAGATTGGGTTGTTTTTGACGCGGGCCGCAAGTTCGGTTCCTTGGTTCGGCGGCGCCAGCATCACGATTCGACCGATTCGCGGAGGCACGGCGGATTTGCCTGGTTGGAGTTTTAGGTCTTGCAAGTAGTGTCGAATGACCAAGTTGCCCATGCTATGCGCGACGAAGTTAATTTCTTTGACCTGGGGTCCAAGGTATTCAATGATCTTGCGCAGCGCAATCGCATGCTGGGAGATTTTGGCCCTGGTACTTGCGTAGGAGACATTGATTGCCAGATAGCCCGTCTGCTTTTCGATGAGCTGACAGATTGAGGCCATCGAGCTTCGGGAACGAATGGCACCATGCAGCACGAGCACCACTCGGCGTTTCAAGGACGGCACTTGCTGTTGGCGTTTGACTTGTTCGAATTCCTCGAGACATTTACGGTAGTTACCCCAAGTGACGGCGCGGTCAGACCCATCCAACAGACGACAGACATCGGTCAACACGTGGCGCTGGATGCGCCACGGAGGGTGGATCAACTGATCGGACCAGAACTGCTTTCCCCCCATTGTGGGAGTTCGCAGGATTGCTGACAGGCTCTTGTCAGTTGGTGGCTTGGTGGGCGTCTCTTCGCCAATTGCGACGTTGACGACGAGTGTGGCTCCGACAATCAAAATAAGGCACGCAGCACGGTTGAGACGCGTTGATCGACGGCGATTTGCGAATGGTAAACGCTGCGTCGGCTTGGATTTGACTGTACCCGCAAGAGGTTTGCTGGAAGTACTCAGGCTTTTGAAATTCGACTGTTTCATCTCATCCATGTAACCAGGCACCCTTTATTGGCGGCCGTTGTCACTAGTCAAAAGCAAACAGTTGCAGCGTCAGGATATCGCTCTGGCGGTGGTGAGCCAACACGAAAAGTATTTCTCCGGAACGAGTTTGCCAACCCGCTGCGATATGACCCATTGTGATGACCGAGGTTGCGGCTGTCCGTTTTCGGGTCCGAGAAAGCACTAGCTGACTTGCACGCCCTGCGCAGCATCCCATAATGGCGAGCGGTGTGAAACGCCAATGGACTTTTCCGATCAGAAAGGGGAGCGGTCATGTTGTGTCAGAGTATTCGGGGATTGATTCTGGGAATGGCTTTGGTAGCTGTGGCGAATGCAGATCTCACGGAAGGGCTCAAGCAGGGCGATATTAAACTGGCTTCTGTGGGGCCACTTGCATTTGGACCTGACGGCGTGTTGTTTGTGAGTGACCCGCTCGCGGCCAGGATTTATGCCTTGGATACCGCGGATCGCAGCGGTGATGCAGACAAGGCGAGTTATGACTTGAAAAATCTGGGAGGGCAGATTGCTGCGGCGTTGGGTACGACACCTCGCGAGGTTCGTGTTATTGACGTTGCTGTAAATCCGGCGAGTGGAAATGTTTTCATGTCGGTGATGCGCGGCAGCGGGCCGCAGTCGGCCGCCGTATTGTTGCGGGTCAATCCTGCGGGAGATTTGGCGCTCGTCGAGTTGAGTGGCGTCAAACACTCTCACGCGCAGTTACCGAATGCTCCGGCAGATCGAGAAGTGCAACGCAGGGGCAGGAAATCCAATCGACGGACCCAGTCGATTACCGACCTGGCATTTGTCGATGGTCGTGTGATTGTGGCCGGTTTGTCCAACGAGGAATTTGCCTCCAATCTGCGATCGATCCCGTTCCCGTTCCAGCAGGTGGACAAAGGAACCAGCGTCGAGATCTACCATGGCGCACACGGTGCTTTTGAGACGCGGTCTCCCGTACGAACGTTTGCCGCTTACAAGATTGCCGGCGCTTCCTACCTGTTGGCCGGGTATACCTGTACGCCACTGGTCAAGTTTCCGATTGCAGACCTCAAGCCCGGAAGCAAGGTTAAAGGAACGACGATTGCCGAATTGGGTAATCGCAATCGACCGCTCGACATGGTGGTCTACAGCGACAAGGGGAAAGACTACATTTTGATTGCCAACAATGCGCGTGGCATTATGAAAGTCACGACAGACAATATTGACAAGATTGCTGGAATCACCAAACGGGTGGACCGTGGTGGAACCGCAGGATTGCAATACGAGACGATTAAATCGCTCAAAGGCGTGACGCAGCTGGATCGGCTGAATCAGAGCATGGCGTTAGTACTGGTTCAAGGAGAAAACGGCCAGGAGAATCTGCAGTCGGTAGCGTTGCCCTGACCGATGGTATCCCGTTGATACGCGGTGACCAGGCAAGTTGCGGTGTATCACTGAGTGTTTTGGCGGCCAGGTGACACGCTGTTGCCTGGTCGCCTCTTCTTTTACTTCAGGGGTGATTGGATGTTGCGATTGTGTGCCCGGTCGCTCCTTGTTGTGTTTGGACTGGTTGTCCAGACTGGGACTTCGTTGGCCGATGACGAAGACAAGATTCACTCCAAGGTGCGTATTGATTTAGTGAAACGGGGGGCACAGTACCAGGTTAAAGTAGTTGTCTCCGATCCCGCAGATGTGGAGCTCGCCCGGCGTTGTGAGCAACGCGAAATGCGTTGGCGGAAGCTGCTGGCAGTCTATGTGGTCAACTCGCAGCGCAAGGTGCAGCGTGTATCGGTTTTGGGGCGGTATGCTCGGTCTGACCGGGAAATCGTGTTTACACCTCGCTTTTCGTTTCGCCCGGGGTTGTCCTACGAAGTCCACTGGCAGGGACGCCGTGCTGTACGGCAGTTGGTGAAAATCCCGCCAGTAAAAACACCACCCGCGGAACTGGTGTCGCTCTATCCCTCGGGTGACCGTGTTCCGGAGAATCTGTTGAGGCTGTATTTGCAGTTTTCGCAGCCGATGACGCAAGGTGATTCGTACCGGCACATCGAGTTGCTGGATGCCGCCGGTACGGCGATCGATTTACCTTTCCTGGAGGTTGGTGAAGAACTATGGGATCCGACCGGAACTCGGCTGACCGTGTTGTTTGATCCGGGACGTATCAAACGGGGACTAAAGCCGCGCGAAGAGCTGGGCCCGATTCTGGAAGACGGGAAAGTTTATACGCTGACGATTAGTCAACGCTGGAGGGATGCGAATGGACGTCCGTTAAAGCAAGGGTTACGTAGATTGTGGCAGGCGACCGCTCCGGACCACCGGCAGCCCGCCCCGGAAAAATGGCAGGTCAACGGGCCGCAGGCCGGCACACGAAGCCCTTTGATACTGCGTTTTCCTGCGCCTCTTGACTATGCCATGCTAGAGCGGGTTGTCGCCGTTGTTTCCCCGCAGGGACGGGCTGTGGTAGGTGAAGTTAAGGTCGATCAGCAGGAGACGCGTTGGCGTTTTATTCCCCAGCAGTTATGGCAGGCGGGAAGATACCGCCTGCTAATCGATAGTACGCTGGAAGACGTCGCGGGTAACAGTATCAAGCGACCATTTGAAGTCGACGTCTTTCGTAGAATTGAGAAGCGTGAAAAAGTCGAAACTGTTGATCTGGTTGTTGAGATCAAGTGAATCGGGGGCGCGCCGGCTACCTGCCAGGCAGGTAAGTCGTCTCACTCGGCTTCTTCTGCGAGATTGCTGAAGTCGGGTTGCGCGGAAACGTCTTCAAGCAGCTGGTTAAGGTCCGTCGGGTGCGCTGGTCGGTGCGTGCTTGCCGCTCGTTGAGATTGCCTTGATTCTCGCCGGGAAGAACGCCAGAGCAGGAACCAGACGATCCCAATTGCGACGACAAACAAGCTGCCTCCGACCAATCCGGGAATCGTGGAGCCGGATTGGGGACGCGGGAGTCGTGGCCGCGCAGCC
Organism: Planctomycetaceae bacterium; assembly: GCA_002724245.1. Lineage (GTDB taxonomy): Bacteria > Planctomycetota > Planctomycetia > Pirellulales > Pirellulaceae > UBA9264. Next base: position 37,316 of record PBOG01000005.1, on the reverse strand, counting down.
AGGAACATCGGACTCACCTGGGGCATGTTTTCGGAGTACGCTTCTGTAAAGCGACTACGATACGACCACAGCTTGAAGAACCACCCGTTCAGAATGATGGTTTCGTTCAGGTTTTCTGTTGTCGACTGGCCTGAGCTGAGCCGCCGGTCGATCGCGGCCAGTCGCGTGGGAAGTTCCCTGACGCAGAAGGTGGCGGGATACGTATTGGTGTATTTCAGCCGCTTCGCTTGTTGTTTTTTTCCCGTGGTAACCGTAGTGAGACCGAGTGGCAGTGCTCCATCAATCTGGTAGTAGTACTCGATCCCATAGCGTTCGACGATGTCCTTGTCGGTGACGACAACACGTGTGATCCGACGCGCCTGGGCACGGATCTGATGGACCGTGCCGTGCTGGGTTTCCGGACGTGTCAGAATGGTCTCCAGATTCAATGGTCCGGCGAACGGCGCCAGCTGTTTTTCGGGGATCAGTGTGCTGGTGGCCAGTAGCTGGTAAAAGCACTCCCGGTCAGCGCTCTGGATACGGCGGCGATTGGTTTTCTGCAGGGCGTCAAAGAGGCCAGCGTCCATGCCATGCTGGGCAAGCAGTACGAGTTCTTTGCGAATGCCTGTGGCCGGATTGGCACGTGAGGGTAACCAGGCCAACCGTGAAGCGGCACAGACGAGCTGGGGTTGGCCAGCGACCGTTTCTCCGAGTTTCAGAAAGAGTCCCCGAACTTGTACTGGTTCGTTGCTGATTGGCTGCCGTTGCCAGCCCAGGGGAATCGTGCGGCTGCAGAGGACGATTTCATGCGGCGGCTTTTCGTGTTGAATACGAACCCGGAAGAAATGGTTAAATTCGAAGAGCTGGGCGAGTCTCGGTACCAAATTGACTTTTTCGACAGCGACCGCGTTTCCTTGCAGGACCAACACCTTGCCACGGTGGGGGTCCGGCTCCTCGGTGATGTCGACGGGTATTTTCTGGTGGGCCATCCGTTCGAGATCGTAAGAAGAGAACAGGCGTGGCAGTCGAAACAGAATTTTCAGGAGTGTCTCTTCGTCGGCTTCGCTCAACGCGCTACCATCGACAAATTGATGCCAATGGCTGTCGTCGATTCCTGCCTGAGCCAGCTGCGCCCGCGGGCTGCGCGCCTTGCCAAGCAGCGGCAGTATCGAGGCTTCCGAGCTGGAAGTCGCTGGCGGCTGGGCTGGCACTTGAGAAGGGACGTGGGCCAAGGGGAATACCAGGGCAGCCACCAGCAGCCAATTTGCTACTTTCAGCGGCTCGATGTCTCGCCAGAAATGGAGACGTCGGCCATACCGCCACGACCGTGTGTGTTTGCGTTGTTGGCGACTTGCAGGAGTGTCCATCAGTGCCTGGGCGGGTTCTCGATTGATCGTGATTCGGAATCGGATTGAGCGAGCTGGTTAAGTGTCTCTATTGGCGTAGGTCCCAGGTCGTCATCTGCGATGGACAAGCTGAGTGGCAGGCTGGTTGTGCGCTGGTGGCTGGTGGCTACTCGCTGCGTCCGTTTGTGGGCCAGCCAGGCGAGTGAGATTGCGATCAGCAGGCAGGCTGCGATCCCCACTGACATCCACATTGGATTGGGGCTGGACGCGCTCTGTTTCACTGGTGCCGGGTACCAGCGTGGTAGCCTGGCCAGGATGAGTGGCGCAGTCCTCAGCCCATCCCGGGAGCGAAACACGAGGCGTTTAAAGAAATACCCGTTACATGCGATCTCCTCACGCACATTGACATGCATTTGTGGTGCCTGGGGAACCGGGAACCGGGTAGGCAATTCAAGTGCGTAGATCAAGATGGGATTGTCCGGGCCACCCTGCGGTTTCAATGTGATCCGAAAGTAGTGATCAATTCCATACTGATTACGGGGCGCTGGAAACCGTGAAACCATCCGTGCGCTACCCCGTACTGTAACCAGCTTGGCGCGGTATTCTCCCGGTTGCTGAAAGAGCTGGAGATAGCTGGCGTTGCCTGTCGAACGTTCCTGCAGCATGGGTTCTGGTGTGCGTTGCAGGATATCCAGCAGATGAAACCAGGCTTCCTGTTCAACCCCTCGGTGGAGCGTATTGTCGCGGACTTTTGTGATGGCGAATTCTGCGATCCGGTCCTGGATGTTTTGGAGTGTCTGTTGTTGTTGCGTCGCCAAAGGGGCATCGCTGGCAGCCATGTCGAGCGCTGGCCTGTAGGTTTCGGACCAGAGATCCCGGAGCTGGTCCAGGATCTCTGTCCATTCTTTGTGTCCGTCGACCTCGAGTTGCTCGCGCTGCTCGGTGAGGAGTTGACGTTGTTGTTTGAGAAAGCTTGACCAGTGTTCCGCCAGCTGCGAGATCAGTGTTTTACCGGCGTTCCAGTTAAAGGTGCCGCCAGTTTGCGCGTGTTCCAGCCAGCGATTCAGAGTATCCCGGTCGGCGCGTTGCAAACTAGTCCAAACATGGTTCCAGGCAAGAGATTCCGCTTGTCCCAAGCGATCCATTGGCCGCTCGGTGGGCCGCTGCCAGGGTGTTTCAGGCTGCCGAGGTCCTTGCACCAGTCCTGGAATCTCGTTCGTCGATGGATCACGTTGTATCGGAACCCGGTTGTCGGTTGGCGCGTCAGGTATGACCGGGTTGCGTGTGGCTTTGCCGGCCCGGTCAAATCCCATCCAGGTGTACATTTTGGGATCGCGTGCTTTTTCCATCAGCGCCACGACCAGCATAAAGACGCAGACCAGCAGGAAAATCTTGAATCGCACCCGTCGTGAAAAATAATCCGGAGGGGGCGTTCTAAGGGGAGCTGGCCGTCCCGGATCGCCTGACGGTCTCGCGGAGGAGGGCATGCCGCTTCTCTCTGTCCTGTCGATTGTGGGGGATGAGACGCAATTTTACCGGTACATTGGGCACCGGAGCGTTTGACATGCGACAGCAAGTGCCTCGGTGGACGTCACTGACTCTGTTCACGGGTTGGTTGGTGCGAGCTCAAATCTCATTGAATCTTAACCGATGTGGGGGGATGACGTCAGCTACTTTTTGGCCCCATGACGGTAGTGGAGACCACCCCTGTGGGCAACGGAAACGCACCAATCGAACTGCCTGGATGAGAGTCTGGAGGCGGCTTCCTGTTTTGCCCAATTTCGCGAATAGCTATAATAGGCCATAGGTCTGCTGTGTCACGGTTGCTGAGGGATTGTCAGCCGGTTTCCGAGTAGGAAATGCAGGCTCGTGCTTGTACAAAGGAATGTGATTTCAAAGTTTTGTGGATGGCAGAGTGCAGAGGCAAGTTGCGAGACGCTTCTCAGAAGTGCTCGCGGCCCCAAGTGTGCGGTTTGATTTGGATGGAGGAGATCTCGCCAATGGAGACGCGCGTGGTCAAGACGAAATGTTGCCTGATTGTTCTGCTTTGCGCAGTGAGCTTTGCCCAAGCGGGTGAGCCTGCACGCGAGTTTCTCGACCAGCTGGTCGAAACGCAACTATACGATGTCGCACTGGACTATTTGGAGCAGCTGCAGGACAGCCCGCTGGCACCGGTTCGTATCAAAGAGATTATTCCTTACGAACAGGGAAGAATTCTGATCAAGTTGTCGGGTTTGCAGCGCGATTTCGACATGCGCGAGCGGCAACTCAACCGTGCGCAGCAAAGTCTCCAGCAGTTCATTAATACCCGCAAAGGAAATCCCAAAGTGGCGGCAGCGGAGTCCGAACTGGGGACGTTGCTTGAGCAGCGAGGGACACTGCAGGTGCTGCGCGCCGAGAGGCCTGGTAACGCCCAGCAAAAACAGCAATTGCTGGCATCGGCACGTGAACGCTTTGGCGAGGCACGCGGCGTGTTCGAGAAGATCCAAGGCCAGTTGCGCCTGAAGTTGAAGAACTACCCAGCCGTCATTCCGACCGGCACCCCTGAGCACCAGTTGCGCGAAGAGACGCGGCTTCAGTATTTACAGACGTTGCTGGTCGCCGCTGTGATCCAGGAAGAGATGGCAGATACTTATGAGGAGAAAGCACCCGAGCGCACTAAACTGCTGTCTGAGGCTTCTTCCGAATACGATTCCATTTACAAGAACTACCGGCGTTTTGTCGCGGGGCTCTACGCGCGTTTATACCAGGGGCGCGTGCAGAAAAAACTGGGGAAATTCCCCGATGCGATCAGCTATCTCGTTGAAATTCTCGAAAACGAAGACAACTCGGATGCGTTTCGCAGCCTGAAGAATAAAGCGCTGCTGGAGGCGATGGACTGCTGGCTCGATCCTTCCGAGGAAAAGTATGCGGAGGCAATTCGTCAGGCGACGACCTGGATTGATTCCTCACGTCAGAACGAAATCTATCTGGAAGGGTGGTTGCAGCTGCGTTTTGCGCTGGCCCGCGCCCATGGCAACTATTCCGAATACCTGGAGAAAAAAGACCCCGCGGACCCGCAGATCAAGATCTCACGCGATGAAGCCAAAAAACAGGCTCGTGTCGTCGCGCGTTTTTCCTCCGTACTGAAAGACGATGCCCAGCGGCTCGAAGCCCGGTATGGAGGTCGCAAGTACGACCCCAATGCGAAGCCGGACCCCAAGACGTTTGCCGAGGCCGCAGATGCGGCCAAGCAGGCGACTGAAATGATGCGTACGCAGCAATTGGTGCTGCAAACGGTTCCCGATCAGATCGAAGGGGAAACCGATGCGAAACGCAAGGAAGAACTGGTCAAGCAGGTAGAGAATGCCAACAAGACCATTGTCATGGCTCGGGAAGATGCCATTCGGTATTTTAACGTGGCGTTGGAATTGGCCGAGACCGGCACACCTCCGGAAGAAGTCAATCAGGCTCGCTATGTGCTGTCCTATTTGCACTTCGAGAAGCAGGATTTCTACGAGGCCGCCGTGTTGGGTGAGATGGTTGCCCGCCGGTTTCCCGGTAGTTCTGCGGCGCGTCATTGTGCCAATCTGGCAATGTGGTCGTATCGGCAGCTGTATGATTTGAACACGACCGAAGATCGTGACTTTGAACGCGGACGCGTGATGGGGGCCGCGCGGTACCTGGCCGATCATTGGGCAGATTCAAGTGAAGGTCAGGGCGCGGTTAGTCAGTTGATTGAATTCAGTATCCGGGACGGAAACGTAGCTGAAGCTCGAGAGTACCTCGCGAAAATACCGGAGGATTCCCAGGCACGCGGGCCGGCGGAACTCAAGACGGGACGCGCCATTTGGTACCAGTTTTTACGTGAGAACCAGCAGCTGACCCGTTGGCAACGTGAAGGTGTGGTCCCCGCGGGAATTGACCCGGCGGCGCGCAAAGTGGAGCTGAACGGGTTGCGGGAACAGGCGCAGCAGGTATTGAGTGCGGGCATCCAGCGGATGCGTGGCAAGGGCAATGTGAATGGCGTGTTGGCGACTGCCGCACTCTCCTTGGCGCAGGTGTATTCTCAGACCGGACAGTCGGTGGCCGCATTGGAGCTGTTAGAAGATGAACAAATTGGCCCTTTGACGCTGGTGCGTGCGAAACACGCCGCGGTCTCCACCAAGGGCTTCGCCGCGGAGACGTATAAATCGGCACTGAGCTCTTATATCGGTTCGTTGGGAAGCACGGCATCCTCGAAGGGGGCCGTTGAGAAGGCCCGGCAGGTGATGGAGGACTTGAACGCGACGGTCGGTGCCACGGCCGATGGCCAGACGCAGCTGATGAGCCATTACGCGACGCTTGCCAAAGACCTTAAGCAGCAGATTGAGCTCGCCGATTCTGCGGCCAAACGGCAGCAGCTGACAGATGGATTTGAGACCTTCTTGCAGCAAGTCAGTCAGGGTGCCACGGAATTGAACGTCTTGCACTGGGTTGCCGATACATTCACCAAGATGGGCGAGGCGCTCGACGCGGGAAAGGCACAATCCAACAGCGCGACGCGCTACTTTACTTTGGCGATTGGAACTTACGAACGGATCCTGAAAAGTGATGGCAAGAACGACTTTGAGTTAACACCTGCAATTCGGGACAGCTTTGCATTGCAATTGGCGAAATGTTACCGCCGCGTGAGGAAATTCACTGCGAGTATGGGGCAGTTGGAGTCGATTCTCAAGGAGCGCAATTCGCTGGTTAATGTGCAGTTGGAGGCGGCGCGAACCTACCAGTTGTGGGCCAGGTTTCCCAAGAAGGAAACCCTCTATTTACGCGCGTTGACAGGTGGCCGACCTGTGGGTGGCAAGAATACGGTGTGGGGCTTTCAGCGAATCGGCAAGGTGACCTACCGGCATCCCAACTTGCGGACTGCCTTCCTGGAATCACGGTATCGCATGTCTGAGTGTCTGTATGAGTGGGCGGTCGCGTTGGGCAAGCAGGGCAAGAAAGAACTCAAGGAAAAACGCCTCGCCAGTGCCAGCAAGGCGCTGCTGGCGACGGTTGAATCTTTTGCGTTGGATGAGACGTGGCGACCGCAATACGATGGCCTGCTGCGAAAGATCCAACGTGCCTCTGGTAAACCTGTCGTTGGCCTTCCTAAAGACCGTCAGAAAACGCGGCAGGCGCAGGCGGGGCCACGGCAAACCGCGTCGCAGTAATTGGAGAATTGCTACCGTTGACGAGACTGTAAAGGCTTGTCAGCAGTGGCCGAATGAGAAGGAGTCCGAAGATGGTTCACATGTCAATTGGTTCGCTGCCAGGCAACACAAAAGAGAGAGCACGGCTGGGCAGGCTTGCTGATACTACTTCCGGAAGGTCCCGCCGTGTTTTCTCTCGGTGCTTTGTATGCTGCAGTTTGCTGCTGTTGACCGCGACCACCTGGTTGTCGGCACAGGTCCAGGACCAGGTATTTGAGAGTGGGACGCCGACGCGGTGCAGCATTCTTTCCGTGAGTCGGGATAGCTTGCGGGTTAGCGATAAGGGGCAGCAACGTGAAATTCCTGTGAACACCATTCGCAAGGTCGTGTTTGGAAATGAGCCCAACGAACTGAAGACCGCCCGGGATCGAATTCGGAATGGTCGCTATGAAGATGCGCTGGCTTTGCTGCAGAAGCTCGATCCGGCGAGTGTCAAACGGGACCTGGTGAAACGCGATGTGGCGTACCTGAAAGCACTCGTTCCGGCTCGTTTGGCGATGTCGACGAGCGGTGACAAGAAAAGGGCGCACGATGCGTTGCTGGGGTTTATCAAAAGCAATCCCCAGACGCACCACTATTATGAAGCCGCCCAGGTTCTTGGTGACCTCTCGATGTCCCAGGAAAACTATGAGGCTGCGGCCCGCTATTATGCGGCCATTGCCAACGCGCCGTGGGAAGATTACCAGATGCGTGCGCTGGTGCTCCAGGCGCGTGCACAGCTGGCGCAGGGTAGTTTTGATGCCGCGCTGGCGAGTTTTGAAAAAGTCGGCAGCTCCGCCGGCAATACACCGGTTGCCTTGGATCAGAAACTCGAGGCTGCGATTGGCAAGGCGGTTTGTCTGGCAGAAAAGGGCCAGGCAGCCTCAGGGCTGCAAATTGTCCAGCAGGTGATCAGCGAGAATGATTACGGCCAGAAACCCGCAGTATTTGCCCGAGCTTACAATGCGTTGGGTCGCTGTCATCTGGCATCCAAGAACCCCAAAGAGGCCCTGTTGGCCTTTCTGCACGTGCATTTGCTGCCCAAGTTACGGTCGGCAGACGCGGACGCACATGCTGAGGCTTTGTACCATTTAGGCAAGTTGTGGTCGCAGGTGAATCAACCAGACCGCGCTGTTAAGGCGACCAGCCTCTTGAAAACTCGTTACGCTGGGAGCGTCTGGGCTAGCAAGAAGGGGTAGTCGGCGGCTGGCCGCACTGGTGCGTGCAGCGCGAGGTTCCCCGGTATGAGGTTTCCTGGTGCTCTACCGAATTTAACCGCTGTGTATACAATGAATGGGAGACTCTCAGAGAGGCATTGACCACCTTGGCTGCCAGGCGTTGAGCAGGCGTGGTTATGATTGTCCTGGTGGGAGTGTTTTACGATCTGATTGGGTCGCCAGAAGCTCGGGAGATATTCATGCGACGATTCGTTCCGTTTCACCTGTCCGTGTTGACTCTGAGTGTTCTGTGCCTGTTTGTGGGCGTGACTGCCACGATCTTGCCCCCGAACGTCATTGCCCAGGATGACGCGGAAGCCGACCCGGAACAGGACCCTGTTGAAGCAGACGCGCCAGCACCTGATGCAGCCGCAGAGGGGCCAGTAGAGGGTGAGGAGCAGGATGCCGCACCCGAGTCCAAAGCACCACAAAGCTATCTGTCGTGGGTTTTTACTTCGCTTGGATGGTTCTACACATTGGTTTTCCTGGCATTGTCGTTCACGCTGGTGGCCTTGATGGTGATGAATTTCCTCAGCGCCCGGCGCGACAACGTCTGCCCGATTGCCTTGCTGGATGCTTTTGAGCAGATGCTGAACGAGAAGCAGTACCAGGAGGCCTACGAGTTGGCCAAGAGTGACGAGTCATTCCTGGGCCAGGTGCTGTCGGCCGGATTGGCAAAATTATCGGCGGGCTACTCACAGGCAATCGAGGCGATGCAGGAACGCGCCGAAGAAGAGACGATGAAGCTGGAGCATCGCCTGAGCTATATGGCCTTGATTGGTACAATCAGCCCGATGATTGGCCTGTTAGGGACAGTGCAAGGCATGGTTGCGTCCTTTCAAGTTATTGCCGCGGGTGGGTCAACTCCCAAGGCGGTTGATTTGGCAGAAGGGATTTCCAAGGCCCTGTTTACCACGCTGCTGGGATTGGGGATCGCGATTCCGGCGATTGTGGTATTCAACCTGCTGAAGAACCAGATTGCCAAGCTGGTCCTGGAGGTGGGGATTGACAGTGAGTCGCTGATGAATCGATTTGAGAATGTTGGGCCCACGGCCAGCAAGAAGTAAGTGTTGTGTACAGCGGTAGACGTCAAGCCAGCTTGCGGTAGTGGTGTGAATTATGCGATTCCAACGTCGAGAAATTGAAATGCATGAAGGCGATTTGACGCCGATGATCGATATGACATTTCAGCTGATCGCGTTCTTTATGGTGTTGATCAACTTTACACAGAGTGAAACGGACGACCGTGTACAGTTGCCGCAAAGCACTTTGGCCAAGCCACCTGAGGAAGCGCTTGAGTTTCCGATTACCTTGCAGTTGACGCGTCAAGGTAGTGTCATCATCGGTGGCACAGAAGTGCTGTCGATCGAGGGATTGCGACCTTATCTACTCAATGAAGCGACGGTTCTGCAGCAAAGAGAGCAGCAAGCCAGTGAGGCAACGGTGATCATCCGTGCCCACAAAGACGCCCAGACTGGTAAGGTGCAGGACCTCATCAAGATCTGTCAGGAGAATGGCTTCGAGAAGTTTGCGTTGCGGGCCAAAGAAGATGTGGGCAACTGAGAACGGGCGCAGGTGAACCGCTATGAAAATTCGCCGCTCGACGAGCAGTGGGAAGGACACGATCGAACTGCAAATGACACCGATGATTGACATCGTGTTTCAATTGCTGGTGTTCTTTATCATGACCTTTAAGATCGTCTCGCTGGAAGGCGACTTTAACATCCAGATGCCGCTGGCATCCCAGGATGAAGGATTGCCCGACGAAAACGACCTCCTGCCCCCGATGCGGCTGACGTTGACCGCCAATGATGACGGCCAGATCTCCGGTATTTCCCTGAATGACCGCACGTTCACAAGTTTTCCTGAACTGCATGATTACATCGCTTCACGTGTCGGGGATGCGGGGCCCTCCGGCTCGGAAGACGCGGAGGTCGAACTCGACTGTGACTATCATTTGCGTTACGAGTATGCCATCAAAGCGGTGACCGCGGTGTCCGGATATGTCGACCGGGATACGGACGAAATTGTCCGTCTGGTTGAGAAAATTCGCTTTACACCCCCGCGAGAAAACGCTGAAGCGACGGACTAGCCTGGCGCTCGTGTGTGCGTGTGAACACGGTTCCCGGTGTTCAGTTACTTTCGCTGAAACACGTTGCCAAAGTTTTCTGGTGAGGGAACTTCGTGGTCGGTGAAAGTGCGGGCAGCAGTGATGTCTGAAAGGTCGATCAGCGCACCTTGTTTTTCGCTCGATTCGTACCCGCCCAGCAGAACAGCGAGCGTGTCCCAGGCCAGCATCGGCCCAGCCTGCGGGTTGCGTGCGGGATCCAGCGCGCATTGTACGGCGTCATCCATTTCATTGACGTAGCCGTGGGAATGGAACTGGTTAGGCCGCGGGAAACTGGTGCCGTTCGCCGTGGGGAGTTTTTCTCGAAACAGCAGGTTTCCAGCTGCGGCTTCCGTGGGCAGAAAGAGCTCGTTTTCGTTGTTAGGGTTGACGCGTACATCGTACTGCGCGAAGTCTGTCACCACGGACAGGTCATTGCGGATCCCGCTGATGCTCAGATCGTGTCCCAGTAGTTCGGCTACGGTCTGGTCTTCGAAGACGACGGTCAGCCGACCAAAATCGTCGACGTTTTGCATGACACGGAAATGTTCTGCGGACGTCGCAGGTTGATGTTTGAGGATTTGCAGGGCCATGCCGGCGACTTTTTGGGGGCGGATCGGGCGGCCATTACGGAGTATTCCTTCAACCTGTTTCAAGTAGAGGCAGGGGCCCAGGGGATGACACGCCTTGTTGAACAGTGCGCCGCCTCCGGATAACGCCGGTGTATCGTAGGCGGGGGCGTGGGAACCCTGGTGAGCACACGTGCCACGCTGATAGAGGATACAGCCTTTGTCGGCCTTGCGGGCTTCGACCAGCAATTCGACCAGACCCTTAACGCCGTCCAGGTAGACAAAATCTTCCGCGTACAACAGCTTGGAATTGGCGCCGCGGACCTCATCCAGTACCTGTCCCAGGTACTCCATGGACTCGTGTTTTCGCGTTTCTGCGGTGGCGGTTTGCCCCTCCTGGTAGCCTGGCCAAATGACCGGAGGCTTTTCCAGGACGATGACCGGAACACCTGCTTGGGCCGCTTCGATGACGTACGGACCGTGCGCATGATTTGCACAGGCGACGTTATCGATATCAGGTTGTACCGCGGCGAGCATCTCCCGGTGGCTGGCAAAGGCCTGCGAGATACCGTGGCGGGTGGCAAAAGCCTGTGCATTCTCCAATTTGCCTGATGTGACGCCAGCCATGTCAATCGTCACTCGGTTCTTGTGGGGGATCATTTCGTAGACGCGTGTCGTGTAATCGGCGGCAAAGCCTGTGCCATTGATCGTGACTTTCAGTGTCGACTTCATGGGAAATGGGTCCTGGGTGAGCCAGTGGGAGTCTCAACACGCGCTGTTTCAGCTTTCCAGTTTGGGGATCTTGTCAGTGGGCGTCAATTACGAATGCCCGGGCAAAACAGATCTCTCAGCTGCGGGGACTTGCGGCAAAATGAGGCGGCGCGGTAACCTCGTGAAATTTTGTTCGTTGTTTCGCCGTCATGGATCCCTGCGGAGAGAATTCAGAACTGTGCCCCGCCGCGAAGATATCAGGAAGATTTTGTTGATCGGTTCGGGACCGATCGTCATTGGACAAGCGTGCGAGTTTGACTATTCAGGCACACAGGCTTGCAAAGCGCTGCGTGAAGAAGGATTTGAGGTCGTGCTGGTCAATTCGAACCCAGCTACGATTATGACGGATCCAACGACCGCGGATCGCACCTACATTGAGCCTTTGACCTGGGAATTGATTGCCACCGTCATTGAGCAGGAACGCCCGGACGCTCTGTTGCCGACATTGGGAGGCCAGACAGGGCTGAACCTGGCGATGGATCTCGATCGCCACGGCGTGCTGGAGAAATTTGGTGTTGCGATGATTGGCGCCGATGCGGCGGTGATCGCCAAAGCCGAAGAACGCGACCAGTTTAAATCGGCCATGGAACACATCGGTCTGGAGGTTTGCCGAGGTCGTACTGTACGAACGATCGAAGATGCCCGACAGGTTGTTCAGGAAATTGGCTTGCCATGTGTGGTTCGTCCCAGCTTCACCCTCGGTGGAAGTGGTTCGGCAATTGCCTATAACCGCGATGAATTTGATAACCTCGTCCGCAGCGGTTTGGATCAGTCACCGGTCACCGAGGTGTTGATTGAAGAGTCGATTCTGGGGTGGAAAGAGTATGAGATGGAGGTCATGCGTGACCTCGACGACAATGTTGTGATCATTTGCACGATCGAGAACTTTGATGCGATGGGCGTCCATACCGGTGATTCAATCACGGTGGCACCAGCGCAGACACTGACTGACAAAGAGTATCAGCGGATGCGCGACGCCAGCCTCGCGGTCATTCGTGAAATCGGTGTCGAGACCGGGGGTTCCAATATTCAGTTTGCGATTCATCCCGAAACGGGACGGATGATTGTGATTGAAATGAACCCGCGAGTGAGTCGGTCCAGTGCACTCGCTTCGAAGGCAACGGGTTTTCCGATCGCCAAGATCGCCGCGAAACTCGCGGTGGGTTATCGGTTACACGAGTTGCCAAACGATATCACAAGAAAGACGCTGGCCTGTTTTGAACCGACGATCGACTATGTGGTTACCAAGGTGCCCCGTTTTGCCTTCGAGAAGTTTCCTGAGGCAGATGCCACCCTGACCACTCAGATGAAGAGTGTCGGAGAGACGATGGCGATTGGACGTACGTTCAAGGAATCGTTTCAGAAAGCGCTCCGCGGTCTGGAAGTTGGCAGCTTTGGCCTTGGGTGTGACCAGAAAGATGCCTGGGGTACGGACGAGCAGCCTGACGAAGAAGAAATTCGTGTCCGTTTATCAACCCCGAATGCGGAGCGGCCCTGGTACATTCGCTATGCCATCAAGCAGGGCATGTCGGTCGAAGAGATCTATCGTTTGTCGTCCGTCGACCCCTGGTTCTTGGACCAGCTATTACAGATCGTCGAGTTTGAAGAAGCATTGTCCCGCCATCATGAGATTGGCACCGTTGATACGGAGACACTCCGCGAGGCGAAACGTTACGGTTTCTCAGATCGGCAGCTGGCGAAGTTATGGGATACCGATGAGTTTGCCGTGCGGGCCGAACGGCGCACGCGCGGAGTGGTGGCAACCTTCAAGTCGGTGGATACGTGTGCGGCCGAATTTGAAGCCTACACACCTTATTACTATTCCACTTACGAAGAGGAAGACGAGACGCCGGAGCGACCGTCCGGAAAAAAACGTGTGATCATTCTGGGAGGTGGTCCGAATCGAATCGGACAGGGGATCGAGTTCGATTACTGCTGCTGTCACGCCAGTTTTGCGCTTCGCGAATTGGGGATTCAGTCGATCATGGTGAATTCCAACCCGGAAACCGTAAGTACGGATTACGACACGAGTGACATTCTGTTTTTTGAGCCACTTACGACGGAAGACGTGCTCAATATCTGTGACCGAGTTAATCCGGATGGTGTCATTGTCCAGTTCGGCGGCCAGACACCGTTGAATTTGGCTCGAGGTCTGGACAGCGCCGGTATTCCGATAATTGGTACCAGTGTGGATACCATCGAAGCTGCCGAAGACCGTGAGAAGTTCCAGCATTTGCTGAACGAGTTGGGACTCCGGCAGCCGGCGAACGCGATTGCGCGCACAATGAGCCAGGCACGGATCGAAGCGGAGAAAGTCGGTTTTCCATCCCTGGTGCGGCCTAGCTTCGTACTGGGCGGCCGGGCGATGGAGATTTGTTATGACCGGACACAGTTCGAACGCTATGTTGCGGAGGCATTTGCCGTTGCCCAGGGTCAGCCGGTGCTCCTCGATCGTTTTCTGGAAGACGCGACTGAAGTGGATGTCGACGCGGTTTGTGACGGGCAGGAAGTCGTGGTGATGGGGGTCATGGAGCACATCGAAGAGGCGGGAGTTCACTCGGGTGATTCGGCCTGTGCCATACCTCCGTACAGCTTGCCTGGGCCTGTTGTGCAGGAAATCCGCGAAGCCACGGAAGCGATGGCGTTGCGTTTGAACGTCATTGGCCTCATGAATGTCCAGTTTGCTGTCAAGAAAGAAAATGGCAAGCCGCTGGTCTATGTGCTGGAAGTCAATCCTCGGGCCAGTCGTACAGTTCCGTTTGTCGCCAAGGCGACGGGCGTTCCAGTGGCCAAGATTGCAGCCAAGCTCATGGCCGGCCAATCTCTTGAACAGCTCGGGATCACAAGCGATCCCATCCCGTCCCACGTGTCGATCAAAGAGAGTGTATTTCCATTTCGGAAATTTGTCGGGGTTGACATTGTGCTGGGGCCCGAGATGCGGAGTACAGGGGAAGTAATGGGCATCAGCGAGCGTTTTTCCATAGCCTTTGCCAAAAGCCAATTGGCGGCCGGGGTTGTTTTGCCGGAGTCAGGCAAGATTTTCCTGAGTGTTTCGGGTCGACACAAGGAACCGTTTGTGCCACTGGCCCAGCGGCTTTCGGCAATGGGGTACGAACTGATTGCCACAAGCGGGACAGCGGAAGTGTTGCGTGGCGCTGGGATTCTCGTCGAGGACGTGAGGAAGCTCGCGGAAGGGCACCCGAATCTTCTTGATTTGCTTAAGAACGATGAGATTAGTTTGATCATGAATACGCCGAATGGGAAAGGTGCCCGCACCGACGAGGGGAAGATTCGGGCTGCGGCAGTGCAGGCAGGTGTTCCCTCGATCACGACGTTACAGGCTGCGGAAGCTGCTGTGGTCGCTATGGAAGCACTGCGCGAAGAGGGAATGAATGTGCAGGCTTTACAGGACCGTTTTGAGCCTGTGCGGTAGCCGGTTGCGCCGCGCCGCAGGTGAGCGGATCACAACCCAGCGTGCTTGCCGCGTTGTGACTGTTACGCACGCATTGCCCCACTGCCCTGTAGTTGAATCAAAAGTAACTGCTACTGGGGGTACAGGTCGCGGAAACTTGACAGCATGCGCTGGAACGCTAGGCTTACAGACCACTGCAACCGCGATCATGTTCGTGTTGGCTCGACAAGCTAGGTACGCAGCACCTCGTTGCAGCACTAGCTAATCCAGTGCGAGCATCTGCGGTTGAGACCGCGGGCTGGCACCGTATCGAAAACGTTTCTCTGACCTGCAAGTTCTGCACAGGATACTCACCATGAATCCCCCCCGCTGTTTCTTTCGAGGATTCGGTTTGTTGTTGCTTCTCGGTTCGACCATGTTGAGTCATGGGCAGGAACAATGGCCGCGGTTTCGTGGTGTCGCCGGTGCAGGCGTCAGCAGCCAGAAAGGTCTGCCGGTTCAGTGGGAGCAAGGTGACTACGAGTGGAAAACGGCGTTGCCTGGATTGGGGCACGGATCGCCCAGCGTCTGGGACGAACACCTGTTTCTGGTTTCTGCAGAGGCAGATGGAAAGAGTCGTGTTTTACTCGACATCGATACGACCACGGGTAAGATCCGTTGGCAACGTAACTTTACAGGCCAAAGCTACGAGAAGCACGAGCTGAATAGTTTTGCTTCGGCAACTCCCGCGACCGACGGCAAGTACGTAGTTACCCTGTTCGCTTCGGACCAGGATTTCCTGGTGGTGGCCCACGATTTTACTGGCCAGGAGATCTGGAAGCGGGATCTAGGCAAGTTCTACAACCGGCATTCCCACGGTTGTGGTACCTCTCCTATTTTGTTTGAGGGGCAGGTCATTATCGCCAATCAACAAGATGGTGCGTCGTCCGTGGTTGCGTTGGACGTCGCAACGGGAAAAACACGCTGGAAGAGTGAGCGGAAGGTTCGTTTGACAGCGCACTCAACGCCGGTCGTGTTGGCTCGGGAGAATCAGGTGCCGCGGTTGTTTTTTACTAATACCGGAGATGGTATTTCTTCGCTGGACGCGCTGACTGGGAAATTGTTGAGTCGTGCGAACGTCTTTAATGCTCGCTGCGTAGGTTCTCCTGTCGTGGTTGACAATGTCGTCGTAGCGACCTGCGGCGGGGGGGGGCGTGGTCAGTTTCTGGCAGCCATTCCGGTCGATGGTGATGGAGATTTGTCGGTCCAGGAAGCGACCTGGACGCGAGAACGGAATCTCCCCTATGTGCCGACTCCCTTGGCCTATCAAGGTCATCTCTTCCTCTGGGGTGACAACGGAGTTGTTGTTTGTTTAGAGGCTGCGACGGGGCGAGAAATTTGGACTCAACGCGTGGGTGGAATCTACTCAGGATCGCCCGTGTGCATTGATGGTAAACTCTACTGCATTGCCCGTGATGGGACTGTGGTCGTGATGGTAGCTGGCCCCAAGTACGAATTGCTGGGGAAAACGAGCCTCGGTGATGCGTGTCACAGTACCCCTGCGGTGGCCGGCGGTCGGATGTTTATTCGCGGTTTCAAACATCTTTACTGCCTCCGCGCTCGATAAGCGTGTCGTCGTTCCTTCCGCGAGGATCAGCGTCAGCTGTTCTGCCAGAACCATGCATAGAGCCAGGGGTGACGCCACGGATTGGCAAAACCATAACTGGCGGAGCCGACACTGATGGCGAGAAGCAGGTAGACGCCCCACCGTCTCCATGACGAGCGTTCTATGGCATCCGTTGCTGGCAGCAAGCAGAGTGTCCATAGCGGCGTAAACCAGAACATCCAGCGAAACGCGCAAGCGACACCGCCGTAGTTGCGATCTGGTAGCGGTCTCGCCAGGTAAAACACCAGGCAAACCAGCGTCAGGGTGGTGGTGAACGCGGCAAAACCCCGTAACAGATTGGTTGGCCGCTCGCGTAACCAGCGCCAGACACCATAGAGCGACAAGAGCCAGATGGGTGTCAAGGAAAGCAGTCCGTGGTGTCCAATCAGTACATGTAGTGCGTAGATCGATCGGGAGGGTTCACCCAGGTCAATGCGACTGCGTTTCTCACTGTTCCAGTAACTCCCTGGATAGTCATACCAGTTGTCCCAGTCGCGTATCTGGATATTTCCGCTGACGGTAGCGACCAGGGCGAAACGTCGCTGCGACTGAGCGTCATAGAGTTCCCGTCTGCCAGGGCGATGACTGGGACGCAGCTCGGCCTGTTGTGAAATTTCCAGCCCCGCATGATTGAGTGCGCGACGTGATTGTTCGAGAAGGTCGCCGTCTGATTCAGGATCGGTTAGATGGCCAGGAAATATCGCCAGACTGGCACCGTCGCTACGGTGCGCATAGGGCGGGCGCCAGCTGCCATGCGCCAGGAAATTGGTTCCAAAGAAGGCGACTGTGACGATTGCTGCGCCGGGCAGGAAGCCTCCACAGGTCTGTTTAGGAGAGTGGAGGAATAGAATTCCTCCGAAGATTGCCAGAAAGGAGAGCGCCGGTAATTCGTTGGCTGCTGCAAAAGCAGCGAACAGGCCAGCTGCCGCAAAACGCCAGGTCGCGCGATGTTTGCCTTGCCAAACCGGGAGGGTGACCCACAGCGCAAGCAATACGCTAATCGCGGCCGGTAGATGATTGTTGAGCGTTGCTGCGAAGGTCGTCAGGAAGGTTCCCCAAGTCGCACACGCCATTACCAGAATTCGCCCCCAATGCGTAGTGCCGTACTGTTCGCTGATTCTGGCAAGTAAAATGAAGTACAATCCCAAGGGTGCCACATGACAGAGCAGCAAGAGTGATCGGATGACCAGGAAGGGATTGTCTTTCAGATTGGCGCCGGTCAACGTCTGCAGGCACCAGTATGGGCCAGCGAGTAGTGTGGCCAGTAGTGGTGGCTTGCTCGAGTAGAGGTGCTGGCGCCCGTCGGCACCCCGGTGTTGCACCATGTCGATCGTATGCCAGGGACGGCGATTTCTCTTTTCGGGATGCCTTTCATTGACAAAAGCATCGATCGCATAAGTGCCATGGTCGACCAGGGACCGGACCGTGCACCAGCGACTGCGATCGTTGGCGCTCAGCATGGGGGTGTAGGTGTCGCGACTTTGCATCACAAACACACGGCCAGCGTTGACACTGACCGACGTCAGAATCAGCACCATGTACCACGTCCAGCGGGTCCTCTGACGGAGTTCTTCTTGAGGAATGGAAGACATGAGTCAACTGATCGTCAGCAAAGAGGTTTCATCCTGAGGGTTCGGGACGGTCCGCAGACGCCGTAATGTCAGTACTCGCACGTTCTCCATTGCTTTCTTCCGCAAGTCCGCTGTCGAGTCGTTCCTGGACCGAGAAAATACGTGCGTCCTTGCCATGGTAGGACGTCAGTAGCTCGGCCAGGAAACCGACGGTCATGCATTGGGCTCCAAGCAGGACGGCCACAATCGAATAGTAGAACACGGCCTTCTGGTGGAGGTGCCATGGGTCCAACTCCAACATCGGCATACGAGACAAAACCCAGCCTGCGGCCAGGGTAGTCAGGCCGATGCCTCCTAACAGAAAGAACATCAATCCGACACTACCGAGCAAGTGCTGGGGGCGTTGCCCGTATCCGGTGAGGAGATAGACAGTCAATAAATCAAGAAATCCCTTGATAAAACGTCGAGCACCGTACTTGGAATGTCCGTGTTCTCTGCTGCGGTGGTGAACTGTGATTTCTCCGACCTTCCATCCGCGTGATGCCGCCAGCACGGGCAGGAACCGATGCATTTCTCCGTAAAGTTGCAATTCTTCAAAGACTTCTCTCCGGTAGCATTTAAAACCGCAGTTGTGGTCGTGTAGCCGCACCCCTGTTAACTTTCCAATCATCCAGTTGAAGATGCGGGATGGCAGAACTTTGTGCCAAGGGTCGTGCCGGACTTGTTTCCATCCACTGATCACGTCCAGGTTGTCGGTTTCCAGGGTTTCGAGAAACCGAGGTATCTCACGAGGGTCATCCTGAAGGTCGGCATCCATTGTGAAGACAATTTCGCCGCGCGCGCTGGCGAAACCAGCTGCGAGTGCGGCGGCTTTTCCAAAATTCCGACGGAAGCGAATGCCACGGATACGCCCATCGTCCTCGGCGAGTTGCTTGATCTGTGCCCAGGATCCGTCGGTGGATCCATCATCGACGAACAGGATCTCTAATTCGTAACCGTGTTGCTGGCCGACGGCATTGATTTCCGCATGCAGGGCAGGCAGACTTTCGACTTCGTTGAATAGGGGGATTACGATCGACAGCATCAAATTGATTCTCTGGGGACGGGCATCGAACGACCCCTGCAGGGAAATACGGAAGTCGGTTGCCGGTGACCGATTTGTCGTTGATTCGTTCCTAACAACATACCGGGAAAGTCTATCCCGCGGGCCATGAAAAGAGAAGGTTCACTGTTTCACGAACCGACACTCGAGCCTGTGTCGACTGGCCGACAGCCGGGTTCAGGTTTTGCCCCTGACTTGCATCCGTGTCGAGGCATAGAGAAAGACTGAGGCGATTAATTCTGCCAGCAGCCAGGTGATTCGCATCAGCACGGCAGAAAGAATGGCAGCCAGTTCTCCGTACACCGGTACCAGAAGCGTGGTAACAACCAGCTCTCGCACACCGATCCCACCGGGCAGCAAAGAGAGGAATCCGGCAACGAGTGCCAGTCCTACGGTCGCCGTCAGCAGCATCAGGGCTTGAGCCGGTGCAAGGTGTATCGTCTGGGAAAGTTCCGTTGCAGGTGCCATGGATTGGAGTACCGCCCACAAACTGAGGCCCATCAGAAACCAGCCGCCTGCGATCGTGATCCAGCCGGAGGCCAACAAGGGCAGCTTCAACGCGGTGACCACTTGAGCCACATGTTCGTAGCCACGGCGGACGCTAATGATCCGCACGACCTGTCGGAACACGGGTGGCAGCGTGGGAATGCCCGCCAAGCAAAACAATGCCAGGGCGAGCCAGAATAACCAGGATTCAGCGGTCGTAGTGAGTAGCAAACCGGCGGCCACTAATGCGCCGACCGCCATCATTGTCAGCGTTTCAACAAAGACGCTGATGGTTGCCACGAGCGTGTCCACACGCGGCCCACGAATCAATGCGGTACGAATCACGACAACGAGAGCTTTGCCGGGAAAGTACTTCCCTAAATGTCCGATGTAAAATGCGGGTAAGGTTTCACGATACCGTGGCCGTGCACCCATCGCGTGAAGTACACGATGCCAGAACCACCAACAGGGGATCATGCCCACGAGGTAGGCCAGGCCTGCGACGATTAACCAACCCACAGAGAGCGAAGTCCAGCGAACCCTGTGGGTCGCAAATTGTTCCCCCGCATCTGCGAGCGTGTGCCAAATGCCATAGACGACAAGAGTCATGACAATCAGGCGAAAAGCGAGTTTCCAGCGGCGTAAGTCAATCAGGCTGAAATCCCCATAGAACGCAGTCCCGGTCGATCGTCAAGATCGTCGTGGGATGAGTGTTTGAGACCTACCGTGGGAAGGTCTGGATAGTTCTGTTCCTGTGCAATCCGTTTGCGTATGTGGTGCGGCTACGGTTCACCCTGCCAGGTTGGGGGAGTGACGCGACCAACAGGCACCAGCAACCCCGCCGGTCAATACCATCTCGATGCCAACTGCGGAGGGTTCGTTAGCGTGGAGGTAGCTGTTTGCGAGCTGACTCCAACTGAAGACGGGTGGTTTCCAAGTTTTCCAGTTCCCGCTTCATCTGGTCGCGAAAGGCTTCATCCTGGCTATCTTCGACGAGTTTCTGCAAACGATCGGAGCTGGCTTTCAAGCGGGCGATCGCCTGATCCAATGTGCCGGCCACACGCTGATTGGGAAACCGTGGCAGGCCACCTCCTCCGGGCCTTCCCGGCAGACCAATGATGACGCGCTGGGCTCCGCCTGCAGGCTGTTTTGCGTATTGCACGTACAGCCGATGGATCTCGGGGTGCTTTTGCCGTAGCTCGGCGGCGTCTTTGGCGGTGTATTTGCGGACACGAAGCTGACCGTTGTGTTGGTCGTGCAGTTCGAATTCAATTCCTTGCTGCGGACTTTCAGAAATCTTGATGCGACGATCATTTTCACGGACATCGATTTTCTTGTGGCCGTTGATCACCTGTACTTTGATGGCCTGGGCAGCGCCATTTTGTACCTGAATACGAAATTGACCGCCCTGGAATTGAATCGCCGGAGGGGCTGGTGGCAGGAGGGCTGGCGGGTCAAGAGTTGACTTGGCCTGGCGTGCGGCGCGTGGTTGGTCTGACTGCGCAATTTGTTGCAGAGCTCGTTTGGCAGCCATGTGCAAGCTTGCTGGCTGCCGCTTTGCGTAGTGCTTGCGGAGAATTGCAAGCGCACTGGTCGAGACTTCACGACTTCCGTGAATGGCCGCTTGGGTGAGTGCTGTAATGGCAGGTTCGCCCAGGCGTGTTAACCGCAGCGCGGCTTCGCGACGCTGCACAAACTGGTTGGCATCAAGTGCACGAATCGCACGCGTGATTTCCCCGGCGGACATCGCGACAGTCGGCTCCGGGGGCGTTTCTGCCGCCATCTGTGAGCGCACATCGGGTGGCGTTTCCCCGACCGCATTGCCAACCAGGCAGGGCAACAAGATCCACAGTCCAGGCCACCGAGAGCGAATCGTCATGACAGATCCTCGTGGGTAGGTTCTCTTTTCGATTCTAGCATTTACGGGACTTCGGCGAAATCTCGACGGTCGTGCATTACCGGGCTCCCAACGCAGCTGGAATGCCTAGTGGGGTCCCCGTTGGCGTTCCTTCGAAGGGAGAATCTCCAGGCATGTCGTCCACCAGCCGGAGAGGATCGTCTCAATGAACTCGTCAGGTAGTCGTTCCTGTTGCATTTCCTGGGCCAGCCTGCGGGCATCGTATTCTACTGGCACGAACTCGACCTGAAGTTGTCCGTCGCGAAGTTCCAGCATTGTGTACCAGACATTTTGCTGGCCGTCATTTTCAGGACGCCCCAGGCAACCAACGTTGACAAAATGGCGACGGTCTGGAAGCGGCCGATGCCATTTGATACCAGTGTGTGTCGCGGCGATGATATCCGTTTGTTGCTCGGTCGCTAGGCGTTCCAGGAATGCCGCGGAGGTGGTTGATTGCCAGAGAAATTCATTGACGCGGCGGGGGCTGCCATGGCAGAACAGAATACGCAGGGGACCGATTTCCATGCGTAATTGTGGTGGCAGTTGGCGCAGGAACTGACGGTTTTCAGCCGCGGTGTTGTCAAGCGTGTAGTCGTAGCTGATCTGTGCGAAGTAATTGTCACGTTCATCGGTGTAGCCGCACTGGCAGTCGTCGAGTGCGTTGCCGATTGAATCGTCATAGTTGCCCTGCAGGCACGTCACCCCGTATTCTGCGAGCAGAGGAAATACTCGATCGGGGTGGGGGCCGAACGCACCCATGTCGCCCAGACAAAGGATCTGGTCTACGCCACGCTGGGTAATATCACGCAGTGCCTGGGCCAACGCGAGGTAATTGCTGTAAATGCCCCCTAGGCACGCAATTCGGTGCTGCATCAGACGTGACTTTGTGGAGGTGCGGAGGGGCCGTGTTGTGAACCAGAAGCACTCGAAGGATTGGTGCAGATAGATCCATATTGAAAGCATGTATAGCAGGCACCGTGACTTAAGGGAAAGTCAATGGCGGCTTCTTTCAGCGATCGGCCTAATAGCGAATCGGGCGAGTCGATCAGGATTGGGCACACATGTACTCCTCGGTCCGTCACGATTCGACTTTGGTGGCAGACCAGTTGCGATTGGTCATAACCGTCGAGCATCTCCGAAGTGACCCGGTCGTGCAGGCCATAGCCGCTGGTGCGCTGCGCCTCAGCACCGATTTTGAGCGATGGCAGGATTTTCAACCGGGGCCGCGTGTAGCCGACTTTTCCCAGCAGCTTGCGAAACTTTCTGAGAACTTCCAGTTCGCTGGCCTGTGGCCAGGTTCGCGTGGCGGTGATGATAGGCAGGAATCCTGCTTGCACGAGACGTTGGATACCCTGCAAGGCGCGGTCAAAAGTGCCTTCGCCGCGAATGGGGTCGTTGGTCTGTGCGGAAAAACCGTCGATCGAAACACGGAATTCCAGGGAATACTCGCTCTCGTGCGCAGCTCGTTTCAGGGTCTCCAGCCATTCGTCTTTCCAGACCGTACCATTGGTCAATACCGTGGCCGGTCCGTACTTCAGTGTGGCGACGAGGATTGCGGTCATCTGCGGATTGAGAAACGGCTCTCCACCGGTGAAATAGTACTCCTTGACGCCCAACTCGCGGGCTTCTTCCAGGCGCTGTTGGACGGCTTGGAGGGTCAGGAATCCAAAAGAACGGTTATGTGGACTGCAGCTGATGAAGCAGTGGTGGCAAGTGAGGTTGCAGAGCGTGCCTGCGACTTGGAACCAGAGCTCGTCGAGTGCTGCCAGGCTGATGCTGGGGGGAGGTTCAACGGTCATGGGAATTACCCCAGAGTCACGCTCTCGTACAGATCGAGGTCGGCACGGTCGCCGAGCAGCGTAAACAGGTCACGGATCTGTACAAGTCCAGCGGCGATCAGAAACTGCGAGTTTCTACCATAGCTCTTGGCACCCAGGATATAGAAATTAGGTTCTGGCGACACCAGTGAGTGCGGGCCGGCACCGGAAATCGTCAGGCAGTCGGAAGATTCCTGGCCGAGAAGCGTTGCCGCCAGCTTGATGGGACCTTCCGTGGCGTAACATTCGTGGATTTGAAGTTCTCGGTACACGTCGCGATCGGGTCGAAAACCGACGTTCGCCAGAATCTGGTCAAACACCTCGGTTTCCTGGCACGCCCCTTCGAAGCCTACGGACCATTGGTGTCGTCGAGCGTCGTACTGCAATGATTCCACCCAGGTTTCCGGCCAGTACTGGACGGGAGAGTCCGGGTCGGTGGCCAGCCCGTTTGCTGCTCGGGTAAGTCTCGCACGTTCTGGTAGTTTGTCGTCGGCAATTTCCGGCAGCGGGCCCATGTCCCCTGCACCGGCCCGGCGCGTACTCCAGACAATTGTCGTCTGCCGGGCTGTGTTGGCCAGATCGGCTAGACCGGTGACGTTGGTGGCAGCTGAAAAACCAGCGCCGATGACCAGGGTGCGACGGTTTTCAAAGTGTTCGCGGTCGGCTCCCAAAAAGTCGGGTAATCGATAGTTAATCGCCTCAGCATGTCGTTGCTCGCCGATCGCCGGCGCGCCGCCGGGGCCTAACCAGTTGGTTTGGCCCCAGACACCAGTCGTGTCGATCACCGCCTCAGCCAATTCGATACTCTCTTGCCCCTGAGCGTCTCGAATAAGAATGCGAAACGGATTCTGCGCCCGGTCTGGACTTGCCGGATTCTCTTTTTTGGAGAGCATCTGTTTGCCGACGGAAAGGACTTTCGTACCGGTCCGGATGTGATCTTTCAGAAGGTCGCTGGTGGCCAAAGGGAGCAGATAGCGTTGGTACCATTCGTGTCCCGTGAGCAGGTCGTTATCACTGGGGGCATCAGAGTCAGGGTTTTGTGCCTGGATCGCTGCCAATCCCAGGGGCGATCGATTCATGCAGAACGGGCTGAACATCCGAACATGTCCCCATTCGCGAACGGATTGTGCGATTTCTCCTTGTTCGTAGATCGTGGTCCGGTACCCGAGGTAACGCGCGTAGAGGCCGGTTTCCAGTCCGCAGGGACCCGCGCCCAGAATAGCGATTCGCGAAGGAGGCTCTAAATGCATAGCATGAGAAGGGAATGCAATTGGATAGCTGGTTGTAAAGACTGCCCTGGTTAGTCCATCATTGTAGAAAAGCAACGGATTTCGCAAGGTACTTTTCTATGCTCGAACGCGAAGAATATGTGGAACAGGCCTATCTGTTTCGTGTGCTTGCGGAGCGACTCCCCGACAACGTCCCGTTGCAGGACATCCTGGAGGACGTCGATGAGGAGTTGATGGCGACAACAAAATTGCCGTTGGCGGTGAGTTTCATCTCCAGTGAACTCAAGCATCTCGGACAGTTTGCACCAGCTATGGAGAAGTTGCCGCACTACTTCACCCCGTTTCAAACGTATCTTGTTCGTGCGGCAGAGGATGATCGTGGCCGTTTTGAGATGCGCGTCGCCATTGAGATTCTCCGAATGGAAGCGGAGTATCGGTCGCAGGAACCGACTTGTCAGGGCATTTTTCTTTACCAGTTTGAAGCGCTTTGTCGTAATTACCTTGAATACGACAGAGGGTTGCAGGCGATTGCGCTGGATCCAATTTTTAACGAAGGTTGGCAGGAGTGGATACTCACTGTCCGGAGGCAGGTCGGTATCGTTGACCTGGCAGATTTGCTTTACGTCCGCAGTGAGCATTACCTGGAGCGTGAAAGGGCGGCTGGCAGGTCGGCCGCGCCCGCTGACAAGCCCATGCTGTTTGGTACCAAGGAGGGGCGAATCGCGTTTGCGCACCATCGAAAAGATCCGCTTTTCCTGTTTGCGGCATTGCAGCGGCACTTAGGGTACCCCAAAGTGCCTAGGCCGGTCCGTATTGACGATTCGAGGGATCTGATTCCTCAGTTGCTACGCCGGATGGAGCGACTGGAAACCCGGATTAAATTGTGCGAAGAGGAGCAGCGTTCGGGCATCGATCTTACCCAGTTCTATGTCAACGGTGACATCCCTGATGCACCGGATCCTGGTGCCCGCTGAAATGACCGCCGGCTTTCAGCCTGAATTGGCTGGTTCTTGGGGATCCGGCGCACGTTGCCGGGGTTTCCGGCTTGTCGCCGTCAGGCTGTGGTGGTACGCTTTTCTGTGTGGATTCAGCCAAGGATTCGGGAAAATTTGGTCAACGGTTGAGGGCCGCCAGACTCGCGGGGTAAACGCAATGTCACCGTGGTTCCGGGGCGTCCAGTGAGCGGTGGTTTCCGCGGTCAGCTGGTGATTGTCGAGTCGTAACCTGGCGAACCGGATGTGAAGTACTTTCGTTTGATCGAGGAAGGTCTAGAGGGTTGGCGTTCGCGTTGGCCATTGGCGACCTGGCTCGGGTAGTGTGGTGAATTTTCAATTACGCCTTGACGCTGAATCTGTCGAACATGCCTTTCCGTCTGATTCACTGACCGTGGATCCGCATACGACGGTTCGTGAAGTGTTCTTGCTACTCAAAGATAGCAATGCGGGGCACGTGCTCGTTGGCCAAACAGATCAGATCCAAGGCATCTTTACGGAACGCGATGCTTTGAAGTTGATGGCCGGGGGAGCAGACCTTCAGATTCCCGTCGCCGATGTGATGTCACGCGATCCCGTCACCCTGCATATCGATGACACCGTAGGGAAGGCGATCACCAGCATGTCGCACGGCGGTTACCGGCGGCTCCCGATTGTCGACGGGGCGTCGACACCGCGGGGTGCGCTCAAGGCGTCTGGTATTTTGCACTATCTGGTTCAACATTTTCCTGCAGTAATCTACAACCTGCCTCCCCAGCCCCACCATAAAACCCAGGAACGAGAAGGTGCCTGACTCGAAGCCGAGCCGTTCCCGGATTATTATTACTACTATTGTTGCCCACCTGCTTCCAAGCGATTCCTTACCTTCAGATTGAAACCACCAGGAATTTCATGTCCTCCACGATTGAATCGCCTCCAGAATCTGCCAAATCCGTCGAGCACCTTGCCGCAGCTACAGTGCGTCTCGCAGGTGACTCTGGCGATGGGATGCAGATTACAGGAACTCAGCTGACAAATACTTCCGCACTGGCTGGTAATGACGTTGCGACTTTTCCTGATTTCCCTGCGGAGATCCGCGCTCCAAAAGGCACACGCGCCGGCGTGAGCGGTTTTCAGGTGCATTTTGCTTCGGAAGACATCTTCACGCCTGGTGATCACCTGGATGCGTTGGTCGTGATGAATCCAGCTGCGCTGGTAACCAACCTCCCGGACCTCAAGTCAGGTGGGATTCTGATTGTCAATGAGGACAATTTTGAAAGCCGCGACTTGAAACTGGCGAACCTCGAAGAAAATCCGCTTGAGAATAACAGCCTTGATGATTACCGCGTCTTTCGTGTGCCAATGACGAACTTGACTCGCAAGGCGGTTGAAATGGTCGAGACTGAGGATGGCAAAGGTCTCAGTCAAAAAGTGGCGGACCGCTGTAAAAACTTCTTTGCCATGGGCTTGATTTACTGGCTTTACGGACGCGACCTGGATCCCACACTGCGTTTCATCCGCGAAAAATTTGGTAAGCGCCCCGAGATTGTCGAAGCAAACGAGAGAGCACTACGTACGGGATGGAATTACGGTGAGACCACTGAGGCGTTTATCAGTAGTTATCAGGTTGAGAAGGCGACTCTGCCTGCTGGAACGTATCGGAATGTGATGGGGAATCAGGCGCTTGCCTGGGGCTTGTTGACGGCTTCAAAAATGAGTGGCGCTGACCTGTTTATCGGCACCTATCCGATCACTCCGGCGAGTGACATTCTTCACGAGTTGAGCAAGTTCAAGGAATTTGGCGTCCGGACGTTTCAGGCGGAAGATGAAATTGCGGCAGTCTGCTCGACCATTGGCGCAGCTTTTGGTGGCGCCATGGCTGTTACGTCATCCAGTGGGCCAGGGATTGCCTTGAAAGGCGAGGCCATGGGGCTGGGAATGATTCTGGAATTGCCGATGATCATTATTAACGTCCAACGCGGTGGTCCAAGTACTGGACTGCCAACGAAAACAGAGCAATCTGATTTGATGCAAGTGATGTATGGTCGTAATGGTGAGTCTCCGTTGCCGGTGATTGCTGCCAGCAGTCCGAGCGACTGTTTTGACGTTGCGCAGGAGGCGTGGCGGATTGCGACCAGTTTTATGGTGCCTGTGATACTGCTCTCTGACGGTTACATCGCCAATGGGGCGGAACCGTGGCGAATTCCGGACGTAGCAGACCTGGCAAAAATTGAAATCAAACACCCACAGGCGACAGAGGGAGAGGAGTTTCAGCCGTATGCCAGGGATGAGCGTTTGGCGCGACCCTGGGCCCTGCCGGGCACGCCCGGGTTGGAGCACCGACTTGGCGGTCTGGAGAAACAGGATATCACCGGTAACGTCAGTTATGATCCGGATAACCACCAGCACATGACGGATGTACGCCAGCAGAAGGTCGATAACATCGCGGATGCTATCCCGGAGCAGGCAGTTGTCGGACCGGAAAATGGTGACCTGCTTGTCGTCAGTTGGGGCGGTACATTTGGCGCCTGTACGACAGCCGTGGAACGTTGCCAACGTGAAGGTCTATCTGTGGCACATGCCCATTTGCGGTATTTGAACCCATTTCCCAGGAATTTGGGTGACCTGCTGTCGCGGTATCAACGAATCCTGGTACCAGAACTGAATATGGGACAGTTGCGTGCAATTCTCCGGGCAAAATTCCTGGTCGATGCTGAGGGATTGAATAAGGTCCAGGGTAAGCCGTTTGCAGTGACGGAAATTGTCGACAAAATCAAGACGCTGTTAGCTTGAAGGATGTGTGAGTCGTAAATCCATTTGTTTCTTCGATCTGTTTGTGATGTCGAGTTAAACCATGGCTACTGAATTACCGGTCTTGAAACCCGCAGACTTTGCTAGCGATCAGGATATTCGATGGTGTCCAGGTTGCGGTGATTATTCCATCCTGGCACAGATGAAGAAGATGTTGCCTACGCTCGGATTTCCGCGCGAGAAGATCTGCTTTATTTCCGGGATTGGGTGCTCCAGTCGGTTTCCCTATTACATGGAAACGTATGGAATCCATAGCATTCACGGTAGGGCCCCAGCGTTTGCGACAGGGCTCAAGAATGTTCGTCAGGACCTGATGATTTGGGTGATCACAGGGGACGGTGATGGGTTGAGTATCGGCGGAAACCATCTGATGCATGCCATCCGCCGGAACCTGGATATCAACATCGTCATGTTCAATAACCGTATCTACGGCCTCACAAAGGGACAGTATTCTCCGACGTCTCCTCTGGGCAAAGTGACCAAGAGTACGCCGATGGGCGCGATTGATAACCCACTGCATCCACTCTCGATCGCGATTGGCTGTGAAGGGTCATTTGTAGCGCGGTCGATCGATGTCAACATCAAGCATCTGGGGGCGACTTTGAAGCGAGCTGCCGAGCATAAAGGCACTTCGTTTGTCGAGGTTTACCAGAATTGCAACGTCTTCAATGACGGTGCCTGGGATTATGCGACAGATCGTCAAACCAAGGCAGATAATGTGCTGGAACTGGAACATGGTAAACCACTTATTTTCGGCAAGAATCGAGACCGCGGGATACGTCTGAATGGTATGAATCCTGAAGTCGTAGAACTCGGTAAAGGGATCAGTGAGGATGATTTGCTGTTCCACGATGAAAAAGCTGACGAGCCTTCGTTGGCGTATTTGCTTAGTCGTTTGCGAAACGAAGATGGATTTCCGGAACCGATCGGTGTCTTTCGTGCGATCGACAAGCCGAAGTATGACGAACAGCTGAACCAGCAGATTGAGTACGCCAGGGAAACCAAGGGTGAGGGCAGCCTGGAAAAGCTGTTCCACTCCGGTGATACGTGGACGGTATCATGATTTTGTGTCCCGACTGCAGTTTCGAGAATATCGAGGGCAGCGATGAATGTCAGGAGTGTGGTCAGTCGTTGACGACGCTGCATCTTGCGGAAGCGGCCACGGATGTTGAACGCAGTTTGCTCGATGATCGAGTAGGTGTGTTAAATCCCAAATTGCCAGTCGCAGTTGCCCCTGAGACTCCGGTGGGCGAAGTTCTGCAGAAGCTGGTGGCACAATCAATCGGCTGTGTGATCGTCGTGGAAAATGAGGAGTTGGTTGGCATTTTCAGTGAACGCGATGCACTGCAGAAGCTGAATGTTGACTTTGCTGCACTGCGCGAGCACCCGGTCTCTGAGTACATGACTTCGGACCCACAGACTCTGGCGGCGGATTCCAAGGTGGCATTCGCGGTGCAACGCATGGATTTGGGAAGCTATCGTCATGTTCCTATTGTTGACGACCAGGGACGCCCGGTAGGAATTGTCTCGGTGCGTGATATCTTGCGTTATCTTGCCGACAAGATGGGCGCGGTTGAGATATAGTGTGGGCTCACCGTACTGCCTCGTTGGTTTTCGTCAGCGATGGCAGGTGGCCCCTTCTTTCGCATTTGCAGAGGATTGTCAAATGGCCAAGGTCTTGATGCCGTTGGGCGACGCCACGGAAGCCATGGATACGCTGTATCCGTTTTTTCGATTACAAGAAGACGGTTATGAAGTTGTGGTGGCTGGTCCCGAGGCCCGTCTTTACCATACGGTACTTCACGAAATTCCTCCGGATTCCAGTATCCCCTGGGATATCACTCAGGAACGGCCTGGTTACTTCATCAAAGCAGAGGTCGCATTTGCTGACGTACGCTCAGAGGATTATGTGGGGATGTTTGTTTCGGGGGGGCGTGCCCCCGAGTACATTCGCTATGACAAGGACCTGTTACGCGTTACCAGTGAGATGGCGACGGCAGGGAAACCGATCGCCTGCGTTTGTCACGGCATTGAAATTCTGACCGCGGCCAACGTTATTCAAGGCAAGACCGTGACGACTGTGGCAAAATGCGCTTTGGATGCTGAACAGGGAGGGGCGAACTACGTGGATCAGGAAGTCGTTCTGGATGGCAATCTTGTCACCTCCCGAGTCTGGCATGACAATGCTGCCTTAATGAGAGAGTTCATGCGCATGCTCAAGGAAACGCAAAGCTCCAGTTAAAGAGAACGCACAAGTCTCCAGGAATGTATCTCCGAGCGCAATTCAAGCTGTTTGGGTATACACGTTATCGATTGGCGTCCTGCTTGATGGCTTCTGTAGCTGGGGTTTCTTGGTGTGATCCGACCGAGTACTGCGTTGACGCGATTTGGGCAACTGGCAGGGGTGGCGGTGTTGCTCATACTGGGATACCAGTGGATTGGTCCCTCCCTGTTTCGATTTGGCGTTCAGCCTGTTCGTGATCGACCGCAACCGCTTGCTGATGCAGAACGCCCCCCGGCTTCTGAACGGCCTCCGGAGCCAGTTTCAGTTCGCAGTGCCGCCAGTCTCCAGCCGGAGACACCTTCGCAAGTTATGGAAGCGCAGGGTCTTTCCACAGAGGCGGCCGGTACGTCTGCGGCAGCACAATCAACGCCTCGCCGATTTTCCTGGCAGCAGACACTCGACGACCAGAGCCCTCCCGTCGCCTACCGATCGATCTGTTTTGCGCCATTGCGTCCGATCTCCGGAAGGGACCCGGTAGAGTGGATGGAGGAGTGGATGGAGGATTTGGGTGAAGGGTCTTCGTCGTTGATCGCGGTCGAAGGAGATGCAGGGCATCGTGTGGCCTTGCAGGGGCGCGTGCGTTTGCGGCCACCGTTGCGATCGGACGTTTCTTTGCGTCTGGAATTCGAGCGGTTGGATCAATTGGTGTTACAAGCCTGGTCCGGTCTGACCGGCGCGAGTCTGATCTATCGGAGTGGCGATAAGGCCGGCTGGGAAGGCTACCTGCTGGAGCGTCAGGACGGACAAAGCAACCCCTCGTTGCGGCAACTTGTGGCACGGGATGAAGGACGATGGATGAGACGGGAGGTGTCGAACGGGCAGCCCCTTGCATTGTGTTACCGCCAGGGGCATTTAATTCTCAGTTGTGGGCAAACGGTTCTGCTACAAGTCCCAATGCCAGGAGAACCGCAAGACGTATTCTTGGACGGTTCAGCCACGTTGCGGGCAGTGGATTTAGTTCGCAGCCTGGGCCCGTCGTTGCCTAAGGCAGCGCTTTCAGGGGCAGCGCAATCGCTTCCTCTGGAAACGCTGCACTGGATGGGAGGGCGACTGAGTGAAGTTGACCCAGGTAAAACTACAACGCTATCTGTCGGACAAGGCGGCGCGGTATGGGCAGCACTGCCGAAGTTGGGTATGACGGAAGTGGTTGTCGAATTAGTCAATGCTCATGCAGGCCTCGGTGTTTTTTTGGGAGAACGTGAAGGCAGGCCTCGTTGTGTTGTTCGCCTGCTTCCCTCCACGATCAATGCGGCTGGCGCGACATTCGGGCATGCGAATCCAGCGACAGCTGCTGAGGTTGATGAGGCTTTTCCTGACAAGGTCGACGTCCGCAAGGTTGAACCACCGCAGTGGGTGCGTTTGGTTGTTGGATGTGGAGGGGTTCGTGGATGGGTAAGTCAGGATGGCCAGCACTGGCTGAGCCTGGGCAGGGTAGCGTTTGAGAGTGCCCGGTTGGCAGCTGTCGGATTCATGGTTCCCGAAGGGATCACTGCAAACGCTGTGTCAGTGCGCCGGGTGACGCTCCGTCCTTTGCCGGGACTGGAAATATTCTCTCCACTCAACGAAGTCGTTGCGATGCCTGACGTTGATGGAGTAAAGCAAATGAAAGCCTGGGAGCTCCTGATCAAACAGGCTCGTCCACCAAGGGTCGCTGCGGAAGATTGGTTTGCGGCTTGCGCCTTACACACGTTGCGTAGCGATTCGACAGTTCCCTACGCGACGCCACTGATGGAGCTTTTGCTCGATTGGGTAATGGCAAGCGGTGTAGAGGCCCGCCGGCAATTCCAATTCCTGCAAGCTGCGACGTGG
The DNA here is from genome assembly GCA_002724245.1 of Planctomycetaceae bacterium. Taxonomy (GTDB): domain Bacteria; phylum Planctomycetota; class Planctomycetia; order Pirellulales; family Pirellulaceae; genus UBA9264. The sequence goes on along the minus strand of PBOG01000005.1, from coordinate 5,101 downwards.
TTGCTTGATTTGAGCGAGTCTCATCACCTGGTTGCGATCGTTGACAGGTTCTATCGTTTGGCTGAGGACTGGTCGCGTCTCGAGGGAGCTGAACCTTATCGCCTAGTGAGGGCAGCGTTGCTACAGTTGCCCATCGTCACCAGTGGAATGTTCCCGGTAACCCGATTTGAGCCTTTGCGGAACGAATTATTACACGAAATGAGTACCGGAAAGGCAGGTCATGTCTTGGCAGTTGCTCACCGTGCGAAGTTTGACCGTACGGCTGGGACGCGGCAAGAGGAGGACTGGTTGGCCTGGATTCAGGCACATGTCAGAGGCCCGTTCTCGGAGCAGTCAGCAGCGGACCCCGCTGCCAGAGTTCCTCGTGACTGGGAACACCCATTCGTCGTGGATGTTCACCGTGAGACTTACAACGCGCTGGCAGAATTACATGCCCTGGTTACGGACGGCGCACTGGCAGATGCGTCTGAATGGCTGGTGAACCTCGATTTCCAGAAACTCAACGGTTTGGCACCAGATCCAGTGGACAAGAACTTATGGGTTTCGTTGCCGTTGTCGCTGCGTCTGTTGTGTCGGCAAGTTCCAGGCTTGCCGCGGGTATTAAATGAGCGACATGGGGACCTGATTCGTTTACGTCTTGAAGAGGCAATGAACGCCAACCAGCAGGCAATGGTGCGTCGCGTTTCCGAGCAGTTTCCGGGCACCACAGGAGCGGTAGCCGGATACCGTTGGCTGGGGGATCACGCGTTGATTAGCGGGCGGTTTGTGGCCGCGGAAACATCCTATCGGTATGCTCTTGGCGACGCCGATGAATCCGTTCGACCGCGTCTGAAAGCATGTTTGCGGTTGGCGCAGTCGCTGAGAGGTTCCACGGCTGGAGAGCCTTTAACGGCACCAGTTCAAATCGGGCAGATGAGCATCGATCCAGTCGAGTTTGAGGAACTCGTCGAGGAACTTGCGGGCCGTGTGCCGCGGCACTCACAAGAGGTTTCGCAGGAAGCCGATCCGACATCCCTTCCGACACCATTGGAAGCGGTATCGCGGGGTCGGTTCGAAGGTCCTGCCGGGGATTCGCCACAGCAGCAAGTGACTCCAGGTGTCACTCGTTCAGGTGTCCCCTGGGCGGATCGCCAATTGGCGACCGTGGTCGAGGATCAGATGCTCTATGTGAGTAATCGTTTTCATGTCGCTGCATACAACTTGAGCTCGGGGCAACGCATGTGGCAGAACGAACCGTTGCCAGACAAGCGGCCTTTCCGTTCGCGAGACTGGTCATTGACCCCCATGCGCCCGTGCTTGACGGAAGAGCGACTGTTTACGCGACTGTTGTACCGTCCTTCCCCAGTTTTGGTTTGTCTGGACAAGTCGGACGGAAGTCTGATCTGGACGCGAGAATTGCCAAGAGATGTGTGGTTTGTTTCAGATCCGCTGTTGAAATCAAGGGAATTGTGGGTTTTGCAGACGCGTCCCGCCGGGCCGCACCAGATGGATTTGCGGTTGCTTGTGTTGGATCCTGATACGGGTGGCGTAATCAGGCAGAAGGATTTGATTCGCATTCGTGATGTATGGAAGGACGTAAGATATTGCGCGTTAGTGGATTTGCCAGACGGGATTGCGGCGAGCGTGGCCGGAGTGACATTTCGGTTGGATTCTACCGGTGCGTTAAGCTGGTTGCGGCGCCATGTGATGGTGCCTGTTCGTCTGGCACAGGGCTGGGTAACACAGTACTTGCAACCACCGTTGCCGGTTGGCGATCGGATGCTGCTGACGCAGCCCGGCGCTGCCGATGTGGAATGCGTAGATCTTGTTAGCGGCCGGTTGCACTGGCGCTGTTTTGAGCCTGGCCTGTCGCGTTGGATCGGCAGTGTCAACGAATGTGTGATTTACCAGACCCAGACGGGAATCGGAGCGCGGTCGATGCGCGATGGTTCCTTGCAGTGGCAGCGTCGGGAGGGCCCGTGGTTATCCGCAGCATGCCTGAAAGGTACCCATTTGCTCGTTACCTCGCTCCACGAGGCAGATGATCCACCCAACTGGTTTGAACCGAAGTTGTCTCGTTTCGATGCGTTGAGTGGGCGTCCGCTCAAAACCTGGCTGTTGCCTGAGTTGGCGGACCCTGCTCCCAGGATGGGCCCGCTGTGGACCACAGGGAAGGCATGGTGGGCTTTTGTGGGGCGCGGTCCCAACGATCCGTTTCGGGATCTGGTAGAGTTGAGGCCGAGGGTTGTTGAGAGACCACCGCAACCACAAGAGAGTATTTTGCATGAAAACTGAGCAAGGTGGCTTGCCTTTGGTGAGTGCGGATTACGGCTGGCTTTACGCTGTGCTGTGCGGGTTCATCGTAACAGTACTGGTGCATCCTGCTCTTGCTCAAACCGAAGATTGGGAGATTACGACTGAAAGCGAAAAGGCATTGCAGTCAGGCTTGAGTTGGCTGTCGCTTAACCAGGGAGCAGAAGGTAATTGGGGATCCAATGATCTTGGGCTCGTGAGCATGGGGGTGCTGGCATTCTTGGCTGATGGGCATGCGCCAGGTCGTGGCAAATACGGTCCGGTGCTGCAGAAGGCAATTGACTATCTTGTTGACAATGCGCGTCCTTCGGGATTGTTGAATATCTCAAATTCACAGCGCGATATGTACAACCACGGTCTCGCGACATTTGTACTTGGACAAGCGCACGGCACGAATACGAGCCAGGATCAGAAGCTGACCCGAGTCCTGGATCGGGCTTTGAAATTGATTGTCAATACGCAATGCGATGACGGTGGGTGGGATTATCACGCTCGGCGCAAAACGAGTGGGCATGACTTGAGTTTGGTTGTCATGCAGGCGAAAGCGTTGCGCAGCGCAATGGATAGTGGGTTGCGCGTGCCTCCTGAAGTCGTTTCCCTGGCCTTGCGTAGTGTTCGTGAGCATTACGCTCCCAAGAACGGGAAACGTGGGGCGCCGGAGGCAGAGCAGCGCGAGGGCCCTGGGCAATTTGCTTATGGTAAAGGGGGCGGTGGTGGTACCACTGCAATGGCGGCTGCGGGGGTCGTTTGCCTTCAGGAGTTTGGCCAATACGATGACTGGCGCATTATCAAGAATACACGCGTGCTGGAAGAGGCAATCGGTCGCGTCGCCCCGCCCTCACGCCGTGACGGAAAAATGCCGTTTGATGCGTATACGCTGTACTACGTGGGGCAGGCGCTCTACCAGGTGAGCGGCGACGTGTGGAAGCGAAACTATCCGCAACTTCGCGACCACCTCGTTGCAACTCAAATACTGAGTGCTCAGGATCCAGCACGCCATGGAAGTTGGCGCGATGTTGGGGCCCGCGGAGGCGGACGCGTCGGCGGCAAGCCGGGGCAACTGTATGGTACAGCGGTTGCCTGCTTTATTCTGGCCATTCCCAATCGGTATTTGCCGATCCTGCAGGAAGGTCGGATTGAAGCACTCCGTTCCCAGAGAGAGCCGACTCCGGACGTCAATCGTTGAAACGAGCAAACGTTTCACTAATCGCTGAAAACGATCCGTACGGTAACGCCGGTTGACTTACTTGACAACCGTTACGAGTTCCACATCGAATACCAGTGTGGCGTTGGGTGGGATAACGTTTCCCGCACCGCGTTTGCCATAGGCCAGTTCCGGTGGGATGACGAGGATCCGCTGTTCTCCAACTTTCATATCAGACAGTGCTTCGTCCCAGCCAGGAATCACTCTTCCTACGCCCACAGTGAATTCCAGTGGTTTACCGCGATCGCGAGAACTATCGAACTTCTTTCCACCGGGAAACGTGCCGGTGTAATGTGCTTGGATAAGTTTGTTTTTGCCAACCTTTTCTCCACTGCCAGGCTTAAGCACCAGATACTTTACTCCCCCCTTGCTGGTCTCGAGTTTTTTGCCGGGGTACTTCTTGGTTAACGTGGCCAGGAAAGCTGCTAGTTGCTTTTCGCGTTTTGCGATGTCGCGCTGGGCTTTGGTTTTGACCAGCATCTCAAACGCTGCCTGGTCCGACTTGAACTTCTTTGCTTTGTCACCGACCCGCATGATCTTGACCGTCTTGATCTTGTCGCCTTTTTGGATCTTGTTGACGATATCTTGTCCCTCTGTCACGTGACCAAAGACGCTGTGTTTGTCGTTTAGCCAGGGCGTCGCCTTGTGGGTAATGAAGAACTGACTGCCATTGCTGTTCGGCCCTGAATTTGCCATCGAGAGGATGCCCGGCCCGCTGTGACGCAGAGAAGAATCAAATTCATCAATGAATTTGTAGCCGGGGTCTCCGGTTCCGGTTCCCAGAGGGCAACCACCCTGGATCATGAAGTCAGCGATCACGCGGTGGAAAACAAGGCCGTCGTAAAACGGTTTTCCTTGCTTGTTCGAGTTTCTTGTGCCTTCGGCCAGACCGATGAAATTCGCCACCGTGATCGGTGTCTTTTCATACTCCAACTGGACGATAATTTTGCCTTGGCTGGTATCAAATTCGGCAAAAATCCCCTGCTTGGGGGCTTTGGTTTCCGGGGCCTTCTTTTCCTGGGCAGTCGCTCCGCTCAGGAGCAGTCCGAGAGTCAATACGAGAAAACGGGGTCCCAGAGGTTTCAGGTTAGTTCGCATCGAAAGATCCTCGGTTGTGGGATGGGCAGGCGCGAAAACCGCTCGCTTCCAGATTGTGTCACTTGATTTGTAATGTCGACAGGTTTAACGGCCGGTTTTCTTTCAACCCGGCACGTTCTCAACTTGCCGCCGACCGTCGATCCTAGGGTAGTTGCTGGCAGACGTCAATTGTCCGGTCCTGGGAAGTATGACGGGGGCGGGCAGGCGGGCGCGAAGAAACCGTTTTGACTCCGTGCCACGCGCGTAGCGCAGCAAAAAATAAACGGCGCCGATCAGGACGCCGGGTTGGTGCTTTGGCAGGGGCTTCGATGAAAAATAGCGTTAATGCCTGGTGCTGCAGGATGCCCTGTCCAGTGACAGAGGGCCAAAGATCACGGCCACGATAGCTGTCCTGGGGAACGCGTTGTTTTCGAATTACGTTTGCTGGCAGTCCTTGTCCTCAGCGTCCTTGTCCTCAGCGTCCTTGTCCTCAGCGTCCTTGTCCTCAGCGTCCTTGTCCTCAGCGTC
>PBOG01000004.1 GCA_002724245.1 Planctomycetaceae bacterium | reverse complement strand
GTCGTGTGCGGCGCCACAGACGGCGTGATGGCAACTCGCTTTTTCTATCAATGGAGTGGAGAAAACAGATGCACAATATTACAAATGTGGGCGTACTTTCTTTGGCCAAAGTGATGGGATTGTACGGGGCGGTTATGGGCGTCGTGATTGCTCTACCCTACGTTGGAATTGGCGTCTTGTTCTCGGCGATGTCGGGAATGAGTGGTGAGGCTGGCGGCGCCGCTTTCGGGGTAATTGGTTCTTTAATGGCGATAATCCTTATTCCGCTGGGCGCTGGTGTGGGAGGTTTCATCAGCGGTTTGATTCAAGGTCTGGTGCTCAACTTTGTGTTGGCAAAAACAGGCGGTCTTGAACTGAGTCTTGAAAAGAACAGCTAAGAGCCGATTTCCGTCCGCGCCCCGTTGGTGGCCGAGCGGGAATTGCTGATTTCCGCAGGTGGGGTGGGTGATGGATTTGGATGAAATTCAACGTCGTTTAGCGCGACTCGATACGGCCTGTGTCTGCGATGCGGAAAAATCGCTGCAGTTGCAGCTGCGGGTCATTGATCCAGCCATCCGTCCCATCCGTCGAGGACTCAAACTTGTCGGGCCCGCGCACACGGTCCAGTGCAAAGATGATTTCCTGACGGTCATCAAGGCGCTGATTGAAGCGGAGCCGGGCGAAGTGATTGTGATTGACTCGCAAGGTAGCCAGCGGGCGTTGACGGGCGAACTCTTTCCGACCGAAGCCATCCGCAAGGGCCTGGCTGGCATCGTCAACGATGGTCCCTGCCGCGACACGGCGGCTGTCCGCGCCTTGTCGCTACCCTACTACGCGCGTTCGGTCGATTGTCGGCCGGGTACCACACAACATTTGTTTGCGACTCAGATTCCGGTCAACTGCGGTGGGGTGACGGTGCATCCCGGAGATATTCTGTTTGGCGATGACGATGGGATTCTGGTAGCGACCGCCGAGCAGTGGGCACAATTGCTTCCAGTTGCCGAGGCGATCCAGCGCCAGGAAGAGCAGTTGCTGGCCCGCATGGCGGCAGGCACCAGCCTGGAGTCGATGTTGAATTTTCACGAACATTGCCAGCAGCTGCGTGCGGGGCAAAGTAGCAAACTCGAATTTCGCGTCTGAACCGGATCTTTCCGCTAGGCAATGGTGCAGGTGATGCCGCCATCGACCACCAGCTCCGTGCCGGTGATGTACCGCGCTTCGTCCGATGCCAGGAACAGCGCGGCCCGGGCAACGTCCCAGGCGTCTCCCATCTTCTTCATCGGGACTAGTTCGTTTCGTCGACGGATCATCTCCTCCAGATCACCACCATATCCGTCGCGGATGTAGTGTTCGATTTGCGGTGTGTGCATCAGACCAGGGAGCACGCAGTTGGCCCGAATGCCCTGGTCGGCATACTGGATGGCGATGTTTTGCGTCAGTTGATTGACGGCGCCCTTGCTGGCGCTGTAAGAGACACACGGGTAGCCGATCGATCGCAGGGAAGCGATGGAGGAAATGTTCACAATGGCACCCTGCTGTTGGGCCACCATCACCGGCAGGACATAACGACAGGTCAGATACATGCTGCGCACGTTGACGGTCAGCGCACGATCCCAGCTGGTTTCGTCAATGTCTTCCGGGCCACCGACGTCGGGAATCCCCACATTGTTGTGCAGGATGTCGATGCGACCGTAGACCTGCTGGCACTGTTGGATGGCGGCTTGCACCTGCTCGCTGTCGGTCACGTCGGTCTGGCAGGAAGTGGCCTGACCCCCTTCACCGCGGATGATCTCGGCGGTTTCCTCGGCGGCAGCCTGGTTCAGATCGACCGCCAGTACCTGTGCACCTTCGCGGGCATACAACACGGCAACGGCTTTGCCATTACCCCAACCGGGTCCGATCGATCCGGCGCCGGTGACAATGGCGACTTTATCCTGCAGACGACCTGTCATGATATTCTGGTTCCAGCATCTCTTGGTGGGGGAAACGTGCTGTCCGCCGCGTCCTGCAGGAAGCGGCCGGTACACTACGCCGGGTACGATGGCACCCGTTTCGCGTGCGCGGGTTGCGGTCAACCGCTGTGCACTTGCAGTTCACGAGCCGGTCCGGTCAAGGGAATATCGACCCAGGCGCTGTTTTGTTGATGGGATGCATGACATGCCAGAATCGTCTCCAGTGTATGGACCGAATGTCGCGGGTCGTCGGGAAATGACTGGCTTCCATCCAAAGCCAGTACTATTTCTTTCAGTGCGAGGTCCATCGATGAAGGGTCTGCCGCGTCGCGTTGCCAATGCTCGCTACGCCCGTCCCAGAATTCCAGATTGACTTCGTGGGTACCCGTCGTTGCCCTGCCGAGTGATCCATTGATCGTGATCGTGCCGGGTACCTGGGAAAAATCGGCCGCATCAAACGTCGTGATCAGGCCATCTTCGAGACGCAAGCAACCCCAGCCGCCTGGGTCACTGAACGCGTCACCACGGCAATCGGGTCGCCCCGCCAGGTCTAAAGTGGCACTGGCCGCCTCCACTGAGCGACCGGTAAGCATACAGAGCGCGTTGAACATGTGTGTTCCGACGTTTCCCAGACGACCAGAACCCCACTGCAGCCCGGCTGAAGTCAGCTCTCCCAACAGGCCCGTCGCGATCCCGTCGCGTAACCGCCGGAAGACGGAGTGAAAGCGCCGATTGTGGTTGATGACCAGCAAGGTTCCGGCTTGTTGACAGGCTGTTGTCATGGCTTCGGCGTCGGCCAGCGTGGGGGCGATTGGTTTTTCACACCAGACTGCCTTGCTGCCCAGTTCTGCACAAGCGATGGCCATCTCCGCGTGTTGCGGCGCGTAGGTGGCGATGCTGACGATGTCCAGTGATTCGCTTTGCAGCATTTCTCGCCAGTCGGCGTAGGTCCGCGCTGAAGTGCGCTGGGCAAAGCGTTCACGCCGACCCGCATCACGGCTGCTGCCCGCCACGATTTCGACCTGCGGGTGATTTTGCATTGCCACCAGATGCGTTCCGTCCAGGTCGACCACCCGCTGCTTGAGCGCATCGCCGGAGACCTGATCCGCACCGCCGATAAAGCCCAGCCCGATGATGCCACCACGATAGGTTTGTTGATTCATGCTCGTCTCCACAAGGCGCCACCCGGCGGCGCTGGGGTAGAACCGCGTTCACGACCACCAGATTGCCCCCTGCCAACGTTGTCCGACGTGGACCTGGGTTGGACCGGTGGTCCCCGTGATCACCATCAGGGTACCCGTAAACGTTCTTTTTCCAACCGATTGACCAGAAAACCAACGGTTTTTTCGGCCATCTGATTGTAATACTCGAAGCCGTGGCCCCCCCCAGTCGTTTCCAGATCACATTCGAAGGGTACACCCAGCGAGCCGAGTTTCATCCGCAACCGCTCCGCGCTCACGAACCAGGGGTAATCGTTGGGGTCGCAACAAAAGAACTGGTGGCGCGGCCAGTTCAGCGGATGGATGTGCAACAGGGCCGTATCTTGCCTGGCCTGCTCCGCGTCCCGGTACATCAAAGGCAGCGTTTCATCGCCTTCCTCGAAGCGGAGCTGGTAATCGATTGCTGGGGAAATGGCAGCTACCACAGGGAATATGCTGGGGCGTTTGTATGCCAGGCGGAGTGCACCTTGCCCGCCCATACTGGTGCCCAGTAGTCCGATCCCGCCTTCAGCCAGCTGCCAGCGCTGGCGGATGTATGGAACAACATTGTTCAGGACATGGGCTTCGGCGGTTAGTTCGGGGTCGAATTCTGCGCAGATCCGGTCGGTCCACCAGCTCCTTTGGGTGTGTGGGGCGATCACCGGCAAACCATGCTGATCAAAGGCTTCCATGAAGGGCGTTTTATCCTGTAAACGCTGCAAATGGACTCCGTGCAGGTACAAAATCACGTACCCCTGCGGGTGCTGGTGTGGCGGCTGGTAGACATCACACGGATGTCCCCCAACGGATTCTTCAGTCCAGGTTCCAGTTGGTGCATTCAAGGCAAGTATTCCGTGCGGTAATGGAGTGGACCCCGCCGTGGCCGATCGCCAGGCGCTCTACTCGCTGCTGAGACGAAACTCTAGAATGAACGTTTTGTCAAGATCCAGGCGGTAACCTTCACGTGAAAACCCTGCTCAGCGCGGAAGATTTGCGGACCGGGGTCGCCTCCATGGCGGACCGGATTAATCGTAGTCAGGCGGGTCAGCCGCTGACTGTCATCGGTGTATTGACGGGTAGCCTGGTCTTGTTGGCAGACTTGATCCGGTTGCTGGAAATGCCCACGCGCGTGGGCGTGGTACAGGCCAGCAGCTATCGAGAAGGTATCAAGCGGGGTCCTCTGACAATCAACGTGGAGTTGATGCCGGAAATCGCTGAACGTGACGTTTTGCTCGTCGATGATATTTTTGACACCGGCCATACCTTGAAAGAAGTCATGGGTTTGATGAAGCGTTTACAGCCAGCATCGATTCGTTCTGGTGTCTTATTGCGGAAGGTCGGTTGTAGCCAGGTCGACGTCGAGCCGGATTTTTCCGCGTTCGACATTCCTGATGTTTTTGTTGTCGGCTACGGGCTTGACTACCGCGATGCCTATCGGAACCTCCCCTATTTGGCTGCCTTGGAGCCGGGCGAGATTTCCCGCGATCCGGAATGAGACCTCTTCAACTGGTGTTGCTGACGCGGCGGTACTGGCCCCAGGTGGGAGGTGCCGAGATGGTTATGGCCAGGTTGGCAGCCCAGTTCCAGCAGGCGGGTATCGAAATCTGCGTATTGACTGCCCAATGGGAGTCGCATTGGCCCACAGACCTGGTTCATCGGGGTGCCCAGGTAACACGAATCGCAAATCCTCGAGCCCGGGGATGGGGGACCTATCGTTACATGCGGGGCATTGCCCGCTGGCTGCGCACGCACAGGGATCAGTTTGACCTCGTCTATGTTTCGATGCTCAAGCACGACGCCTACGCTGCCTTGGGCGCCTTGCGCAGCCTCTCCAGGCCTGTTGTGTTACGGGCGGAGGGGTCGGGAGAAACGGGAGACTGTGCCTGGCATCTGCAAGCCCGTTTTGGCCCGCGCATCCGTCAGCGTTGTCAGACTGCCCAGGCGGTGGTCGCGCCAAGCGATGACATTGCGGCAGAATTGCAGGCGGCAGAATTTAATCCCCAGCAGATTCATCGTATTGATAACGGGGTACCGGTTCCGGATCTTGACCAGCTCCCCAATTGCGCAGAAAGTCGTCGCGCGCTGGCGGACGGCAATCGCGATCTGCAAGTCAAACCGAACGCGCCGGTTGTGCTTTATACGGGGCGTTTACACGAGGCCAAGGGGTTGTTTGATCTGGTTCGCGCATGGCCTCAAGTTCTCAAACGGTGGCCGCAGGCAAGGCTCTGGATGGTGGGGGAAGGTCCGGCTGGTCAGGCGCTCTGGGACCTGGCCAAGGAGCTCCATTTGCAGGGGGCCCTGTTCCTGCCAGGCGCCTACGATGAAGTGATCGATTTACTGATCGCCGCCGATTTGTTTGTCCTGCCTTCCTACCACGAGGGCATGTCCATTTCGTTACTTGAAGCGATGGCGAGTGGCACTCCTGTTGTGGCCAGTGACATCAGCGCAAACCGTAAACTGGTACAACATCGAGAACATGGATTGTTGTTTCGCCCTGGTAGCGTAGAGGGACTGGCAGCCGCCATGATTCGACAAATTGAACATGCGGCGCAGGCGCGCGACTGGGCAGCACAGGCACGGCGGCGCGTTGAGACATCGTTTTCGTTGGAGCAAATGGTCCGTGAGCACTTGAGTTTGTTTGAGCAACTTTGCCCGCCCACTACGACAGGGTCCCGTGACCGGGGCTGATTTGATGTTTGACCGAGTTGGTGTTTGACCGATGAAGTGCATCCTTCACATCATTCCGACGCTTGACCGCGGCGGGGCAGAGAAGCAGCTTTCGCTCCTGGTGCCGCGTCTGCCGCGCGATCGGTTCAATGTCCATGTTGCGCTATTAACGCGGTCTGGACCGCTGCGCGAAGCGCTGCGAGATCACCAGGTGCCAGTCATCGAGATCAACAAGAAGTGGAAACTGGATCCGGGAGCGTACTGGCGACTGCGGAGGGAGATTGCCAGGTTGCGGCCGGACCTGGTGCACACCTGGTTGTTCGCCGCCAATAGTTACGGTCGGCAGGCGGCTCTGGCCTGCCGTGTGCCTCGGATTGTCGCTGGTGAGCGTTGCGTCGATCGATGGAAAGACTGGCATGAACTGGCACTGGATCGCCATCTGGCACGGCGTACCGATCGCATTGTGACCAACAGCCAGGGCGTACGGGACTTCTACGCAGGACATGGTGTCCCGGCAGAAAAGTTTACTGTGATTCCCAACGGAGTCGATCTTCGCACTAGCATCTCCGCAGGCGATGCTGCAGCTGATACTGGGCGCTGGCGGCACGATTTACGGGAATGTGGCATCCCCGAAACGGCGCGGTTGGTGGTGGCCATCGGTCGCCTCTGGCCTCAGAAACGGTACAAGGATTTGATCTGGGCTGCCCATCTGTTGCAGGCGGCCCGTGGGGATACCCACTTGCTGATTCTCGGCGAAGGACCGCAACGCTGGCGGCTGGAACGCTATACGCGCCAGTTGGGAGCGGCCTCTTACGTTCATTTCCTGGGCCAAAGCGATGATGTGCAGGGTTTGTTACCCGCGTGTGATTGTCTTTGGCTGGGAAGTGGTTACGAGGGTCAATCGAATGCCATTCTGGAAGGGATGGCAAACGGCCTGCCGGTCGTCGCAACCGATATTCCCGGGAACCGGGAGCTGGTGGTCGATCAGGAAACTGGATTTCTGGTTGCGGTTGGGGATCGCGCCGGTTTTGCGCGGTGGACTCAGAGGTTACTCCAGGATCGGCCGCTCGCGGATCGCCTGGGAAGGGCTGGCCAGCAGCGGGTGCGGGCGGAGTTTTCTGTTGACCAGATGGTACAGCGGCACACAGAACTATACGAAGAATTGTTGACATGAAGCCCTGCAGTCGAACCCTTTTTGGTAGATGTGGCGGGTACCGGTTGCCAGACTGCCCCCTGGGTTGTTTGATTGAGTCAGGCGGTTGGCGCGCGGTTGCCTGTTGCCTGTTACTGCTTCCCGCTGGAGACGTTTGCGGCGATTCGCCGGAGCCGCCGATTCAACTGGGATCGCGGCGTGAATTAATGCTGGACGACTATCTGTTCAGTTCGCTCAAGAACCTGCAATTCCGTTTGCACTCGCCCCGCCTGGCCGAAAAGGTCCTGGACTTTGATGCGCCTTGGGAAGGCCGTCGCGATCATGGGATCAGCGTTGTTGGATACCCTGTGACGATGCAGGACGGAGACCGTTTCCGACTCTACTACGCGTCGTATCTCGGATTGCGCTTCAAGCCTGCCGATCCCAGCGCGCAGTTTACCGGCTACCTGCAGAGCAAGGATGGCCGCCACTGGCCGCGCGTGGATCTCAATCGAGTGGAGTTCGCTGGTTCCAAACGTAACAACATTCTTCGCCAGGGTGGAAGTACGTCGCATAATTTCGCGCCCTTTATCGATCGACGTCCGGGAGTTTCGGACGCCCAGCGCTACAAGGCCGTGGGTGGCAATGGGCGAGCTTACGCGTTTGCCTCGGCAGATGGATTGGAATGGGAAAAGCTCCGGGATTCTCCCATTGTTGATGGCGACGAGGCGGCTTTTGACCAATACGGGGCAATCCGCTGGGGCAACAACCCGGGCAAGGAGCGGGCCATTCTGGATTCCCTGAATGTGGCCTTCTGGGATTCGGCGCGGGGTCATTACGCACTCTATTTTCGCGCCTACCTGCCGGCGTTACGGCGTGCCGGTGACGAAATCCAAGGAGTGATCCGGAGTGTTATGCGGGCTACTTCGGATGATTTTCTTGATTGGTCGAACATCGAACCAATTGAATTTGGTGAACCGCGCCGATTCTGGAAGCACGAGTTGTACACAACCGCACTGCGGCCTTATCACCGCGCGCCACATTTGCTGATTGGTTTTCCGCTGCGGACCGTTCCACGGCGACCGCTGCGGGGGACCTCGTTTGGACTCAGTGAAAGTGCCTTGATGTTCAGCCGCGACGGTAAACGCTTTTCCCTGTTTGATGAACCACTGATGCCACCAGGTCGCGATGTTCGAAATTGGAGCAAGCATGGCAATATGATCGCCTGGGGGATGTTGGCTACAGCGCCTGATGAGTTGTCGATCTACTTCCTCCAGCATGACCATCAGCCGACCACCCACCTGCGTCGTGGTACGTTGCGTACGGATGGCTTTGTGTCGTTGCGCGCGGTCGGTTTTCCAGGCGGTACTGCGGTTACCCACCCGTTGGTGTTTGAGGGAAATCGATTGGAAATCAATGCAGCGACCGGCGCTGCTGGAGGTATCTCCGTGGCGATCCTGGACGCAATAACCGGCAAGCCGATTGCGGGTTACGAGCAAAGCCAGGAATTTTTCGGAGATCAGATCAGCCATGTCGTGCATTGGAAAGGCCGTAATGCGATCGGTTCTCTGGCAGGCCGGGCGATTCGCTTGAAGTTCACGTTATTTCATGCGGACTTGTTTTCGTTGCGGTTCTTCGAAGAATCTTGATAGGCCCCTCGTCGCTGGTCTCCGCCACTCGTGACACGACAGGGTTGGGGAATTGACCCTGGTTCGAAGCGGTCGGATACTACAAGCCCCCGCCTGGTGAACGCAGGCGCGCTGGCGTGGACCCGATACCAGAGGACGGGAGAGCGTGGCATGATGGTTTCCTTGCGATCCAGATTTACCCCGTTTGCACCGGCGCTGTCAGGCCGCAGAGTGCTGCCCGCTAGTCGCCGACGCACTGTCCTCCTCGGCCCCATTTGTTTGTTGCTGCTGGGTTGCCTGTTGCCCGCGTTGCGCGCCGCCCCGCCCAATATCATTTTCATCATGGCAGACGATTTGGGTTACGGTGACCTGGGTTGTTTCGGACAACGTCGCATTCAGACACCCCAGATTGATCGTTTAGCACGCCAAGGAATGCGGTTCACCGATTTTTATGCGGGCTCCACAGTTTGCGCACCATCGCGCTGTGTGTTAATGACCGGATACCATACCGGGCATGCGTTTATTCGCGGAAATGGGAAAGACAACCTGAGACCGTCCGATGTTACGGTTGCTGAGGTTCTCAAGCCTGCCGGCTACGCAACCGGCCTGATTGGTAAATGGGGCTTGGGACATGAGGGTTCCAGTGGTTTGCCCACACGACAGGGTTTCGATCAGTTTTATGGCTATCTGGATCAACATCACGCCCACAATTACTACCCGAGTTTTCTGGTGCGCAACGAATCCCGTGTTGCGCTGAATAACGTCGTTCCACGCGAGGGCAAATTTGGCCAAGGGGTGGCGTCGAAAAAAGTTGATTACAGTCATGATTTGATTACTCGTGAAGCCCTTGCATTTGTCGACCGACATCACGATCGCCCTTTTTTCTTGTACTGGTCGTTGACGATTCCTCACGCGAATAACGAAGCGCGTGCCAAAGGGATGGAGGTCCCGGATTACGGGATCTACAGTGACCGCGCATGGCCAGAACCGCAAAAAGGACATGCCGCCATGATTACCCGGATGGACTCCGATGTGGGGCGACTGCTGGCGCGACTGGAACATCACGGCATCGCGGACAACACCGTCATCTTTTTTACTTCGGATAATGGCCCCCATCGTGAAGGGGGCAACGACCCGGATTTTCAGGATTCCAATGGTCCCTTGCGGGGTATCAAACGCGACTTGACGGAAGGTGGTATCCGGGTTCCGATGATCGTGCGTTGGCCTGGAAAGACACGCGCTGGCGTAGCGAGCGATTTTGTCGGCGGCTTTCAGGACATCATGCCGACGTTGGCTGCTTTGACAGATACCCAGGCGCATGTTCCAGATGACATCGACGGCATTTCTTTTG
This sequence comes from Planctomycetaceae bacterium, assembly GCA_002724245.1. GTDB lineage: Bacteria > Planctomycetota > Planctomycetia > Pirellulales > Pirellulaceae > UBA9264. The sequence goes on along the minus strand of PBOG01000004.1, from coordinate 111,885 downwards.
CACCCACACTGTCCGGTGACGCCGCGTCGCAGCCACAGCATGACTTTCTATATTGGGCATTTTACGAACGTCGAGGTGCCCGCGCGGTGCGCCGCGGTGACTGGAAAGCGGTCCAGCAACCCATTCATGCGACCGTTCGACTCTACGATCTGAAAAACGATCTTGGGGAGCAGGCCGATGTGGCAGCAGAGCACCCCCAGCGTGTTGCGGAGCTGGTTCGTTTGATGGATGGAGCGGACACGCCGACCCCCCGCTGGAAGTTTCCCGGCGCAGTGCGCAAAAAAGCCACGTCCAACTAGATCGCGATGAGTGGCGACGTTGGTTCGGTTGGGAAGACTGGATTGAAATGGGATATACGTATGATGACCGGAACGGATCGTTTAAAGTTGCTTTTTTTGTGTACCGGAAATTCCTGCCGCAGCCAGATGGCGGAGGGCTGGGCACGGGCACTCAAAGCCGACCAGATCGAAGCCTATTCGGCGGGTATTGAAAAACATGGATTGAATCCGCGCGCGGTTCAGGTCATGGAAGAGGCGGGTGTTGACATCTCCGGTCAGCAGTCACAAACCGTTGACGAACTGGGTCCAATCGCCTTTGACCTAGTCGTGACTTTGTGTGGTCATGCCCATGAACACTGTCCGGTGTGGGTGGGTACTCCGCGCGTGGTGCACCACGGCTTTGAAGACCCTCCTCGGCTGGCAGAGCAGGCAGCGGATGAGCAAACGCGGCTCTCTTGTTACCGTCGTGTGCGTGATGAAATTCGCCATTGGGTCACGGACTTGCCGGCAAACGTATAGCCTGGGGAACTCCCACCTGAGGGGTGCCTGATGGCGGTTCTGTGGCGATCATCGCCGCCGTTGTCATGGTGGCGGAACTCGTGGTACTATGAAACAAATGTTTCTCTGCCGCCGGTGATGCCATCGGGAGCTCTTGGATGTTTGACGTAGGCAGTTTTCAGGCGCGCACATGCAGCGGTGTTTCACGCCGCTCGTTCTTGCGGTTGGGTTCGTCTCTGCCGCTGGCGTTGGGCCTGGGAAGTTCCGTTGAGCCGGCCCTGGCCGCCGCAACGGCGCGCGCCAAGTCGGTCGTATTTGTTTTTCTCTGGGGTGCGCCCAGCCATTTGGATACGTGTGATCCCAAGCCCACCGCGCCGGCCGAATACCGGGGTCCCTTTGGTGTCATTCCGACACGCACCCCGGGAGTTCACTTCAGCGAGTTGATCCCGCAGGTCGCACAGCGCAGCCATCTTTACACCTTGATTCGCAGCCATGCTACCACGGCGCCAGGTCATCCCGATGCCGGCACTGTTGCACTCACCGGATTTGAGGAAAATCCCAAACCGGTCCAGCCTAATTTTGGCTCCATTGTCGCCCGCCATCGTGGGCGCGTCGGCAACCTGCCCCCGTTTATTTCGATTGCACGCGGTACGGTGATGGACGGGGCGCGGCGGATCGAAGGGTATGGTGGTGGAACTTTGGGTCAACTGTACGACCCGTTCCTGGCCGGTGCTTCGGAATTGGGGGAGGTGGAAATTCCAGCGCTGCAGCTGCTGGATGGTCTGGTTCCCAACCGGATTGACGATCGCCGGCGACTCTCCCGACAGCTGGATGCGGTTCCCCGCACGCTCGCGCTATCCGGTTTTGATCGGTGGAATCAAACCTACCAGTCGGCATACAAGCTGTTAATGGATTCACGCTCGCGCCAGGCCTTCGATTTGACTCGGGAGAGCCCCCAGACCCGCGAGCGGTATGGGCAAAGTGTGTTCGGGCAGAGCTCGCTGCTGGCGCGCCGCTTGGTTGAGGCGCAAGTGCCCTACATTCAATTGAACTACAGTCGTCATGTCGAAGCGATTACCCCCGGGTTTGAATTCGGCTGGGATACACACATCTACAACTTTGAATTTTTGCAGGATTTACATTGCCCGATTTTTGATCGTGCTTTTTCTGCATTCCTAGATGACATGCACGTCCGGGGCCTGCTGGAAGACACCCTCATTGTCTGCATGGGCGAATTTGGTCGTACTCCCAAGATCAACAACCGTGCAGCCCGTGACCATTGGCCGCCCTGTTATTTTTCACTGTGGGCGGGTGCTGGAATTGAACCAGGTCGGGTGATTGGCGAGAGTGATCGTCTCGGCGAGCATCCCAAGACTGATCCCATTTCACCTCTGATGGTGGGTACCACGATTGCCGAGTTGGCGGGCATCAGTTCCCAGGACCGCGCGGAAATGAACGTGCTAAGCGGTGGAAAGGTTATCGATGGACTGCTCTAAGTCCACCGCTCCGCTGTGGGTTGCTGTGTCGGGGGTGATTGGCTGCTGGCTGGTAGTACTGGCGAGTTTGCCGGGTACTTCCCTGGCCGCGGCCGAACCGAAACGTTTGACCACCGACGGTCGTGGCAAGTTCAGTCCGGTGTTTATCGATGAGACTGCGCTGGTCTACGTCGATTTTGTCAAACCGGTTTTGTTCCAGATCCAGCAGATGACGTGGGCCGACGGCCACGTCGAGCCGTTCCATTCCGACGCGAAAGCACCCGAAATGGAACCAGCGTTTTCGGCCGATGGTCGCTACTGCGCCTTTGTACAAACACGCGGAGCCCTCAGCCTGGCTCTGGTCATTCGAGATCGACAGAAGAACCAGGATGCTGCGATCCCACCGGCGGCCGGGTTCGCCGGTTACCGCAGCCCCACGTTTTCACCCGACGGCAAGCAGGTCGTTTATTCATTTGCGGAGAAGGGCAGACAAAGCTTGTTTTCCGTCGATATCCAGGCCCAGAATCGGCGCAGGCTGACAGATCATGTGGGTATCGACAACTGGCCCATGTTTTCACCTGATGGAAAAAAAATACTGTTCGGATCCACGCGCGATGGCAACTTTGAGATCTACACGATGGACGCCGATGGCGAGAACATCAAGCAATTAACGCACAGCCCGTTCCAGGACCTGCGACCTCGCTATTCTCCCGATGGCAGACAGATCGTGTTTACCAGTAACCGAGATGGGAACTACGAGATCTACACGATGCACACTGATGGGTCACAGCTGCGGCGCATTACAAATCATCCAGAACGCGATGATTATGCGACCTGGCACCCGGCTGGCGACTCCATTGTGCTGGTCAGTGAACGGGCGGGCCGGCACGATCTCTACCACTTGCCGATCGCCGAGTAGGGACTTGCTGATCGCCGAGCAGGAAAACGGTTCCTGAGCGGTCTCAGCGGGTGTCGGCTGACAGAGTCAAGTCCAGTCAATGGCCAGCCGGGTCCAACGAATTCCGCAGCGGCCTTCTTCCACCGACCAGTGGGTGGCCAGCACACTGCCGTCTGCCAGGATCACGGCGGTTGGGAATCCAAATTGAAAAGCTGCCAGTTCTTCAGTCTGCCAGTTTTCTGACGCCTGGCGTTGGTGTTGCGTTTGCGCGTCATAGAGAATTCCCTCGTAGTGCACCGTCCAGGAGTCGTCGGTCATGGTGACGAGGCACATGATGATTGCCTGATCGCCGTAACGGCGGTTATAGACGACCAGTAACCGGTCATCGCCGAGCGGAATCGGTGTCATCGTCTGGCCTTGAATGCCGGTACTCTGAACGGGCCCCCAGCTGGTACCGCGATCGCTGGAAATCGCGAAGGAGTTCGGTTCGTCGATGTAGTCTGGACGGGTTGCTGTCCAGGCCGTGGCCAACACACGGCCGTCGCCCAGTTGTGCCAGTTTTTGTTCAAAGAAAACCCGCTGTTGCTGACGATCCTCCAGCACGACGCTGGTCTGTGGCCACGATTGACCACCGTCGTCGGAAATGGCAACCAGGACCTGTTCGCCCAGACGATCACTGGCAGGCAGCGTCGCTGCCGGTGCCAGCAGGCGCCCATCACCCAGTGGCAGAATGCCATGTGAAACCTCCAGTGGGCAGTCGACGCCAAAAGGGACTTCGCTGGCGGGTGACCACGTTTGGCCCTCGTCCTCCGAGCGGCAGTAGATTGCCGTGGTAGCCCGGTCACCAAACGCATTGTGCGTGTCGCTGGCGATCCGGGATCCATAGGCGTAGAGTGTTTTGCTATCAGCGTCGTAACTCGTTTTCAGCGCATTGGCCCAGCCGTGTTCGGGATCAACCGGCAACACCGTACCTGCCAGGTGCCAGGTCCGACCCCCATCTGTCGACCGGGCCCAGTCACTTCCCCCACTGACGTGCGCAGCACCTCCGACACTGAAACTGCAGACCAGATCACCGTTGGGCAGCTGGGTAGCCTGGGGAAATGCCGATTCCCGCTCATCCAGACGCCCGGTCTCTCGGATTTCGATCGTCGGCATGGAAAAAATCCTTTCTGCGGGTAGTGGTGTCGGAGTTCGTTGCGAGGCAGGGAAACCAGCGCTACCAACCAGTTGTCCGACGGAGGGATCCGGCCAATGCCTCACGCTGCTGCCAGTCGGCCAGATTTGCGATCGGCATGTATTTCAGTGGTCTCAAGGTGGGTCGGTTTTTACCCTGTAGCAGAAGTGACACGCTGGTATATTAACAGTTTGGCTTGGAGTCATGTGTCCGCAAGCCACAGCGAGTTTATTCCAGGGCAGCGATGACTATGAAGTGGTTGTCTACCATCGTACTGACAGGCTGGGTACTAGCAGGCTGGAACATGTTTGTAGCGGCTGGTCCGGTAGCGGCCGCCGAAACGACAGCGCGCTTTTCGGAAAGCCAACTGGCGTTCTTTGAGAACCGCATCCGGCCTCTGTTGGCTAACCGTTGCCAGAATTGTCATGGCCCTAACAAGCGGGAATCGGGTTTCCGCGTGGATACGCGGGGAGCAATGTTATCGGGCGGCGATTCCGGACCAGCGATTGTGCCAGGTAAACCTACAGAGAGTTTATTGCTGGACGTGGTGAATTACCGTAGTGATATCAAGATGCCTCCGGAGAAAAAGTTGAGTCCAGAGGAGATTGCCACACTTACTGAGTGGGTGCAACAAGGCGCGCCTTGGCCCGGAGCAGCAGGTGATTCGCAGATCCGGAAAGATCGGGGTGGTTTTTCGATTAGCGAAGCAGACCGGTCCTTCTGGTCGTTACAGCCCTTGCAGCATACGGTGCCGCCGACTGTTCGCCAAACGGACTGGCTGAATGCACCACTGGACCAGTTTGTGCTGGCCCCATTGGAGGCGGCTGGTTTTGCGCCTTCGGCAGCGGCAGACAAACGGACGCTATTGCGTCGCGTGACGCTGGATTTGACAGGATTGCCACCTCAGCCCGGTGAGATTGAGCAGTTCCTGTCAGACGACTCGCCGACCGCATATGCAAAAGTCATTGATCGTCTGCTGAGTTCTCCACATTACGGCGAGCGCTGGGGCCGCCATTGGCTGGATGTGGTTCGTTACGCTGACACGGCTGGCGAAACGGGTGACTACCCGGTGCGCGAGGCGTACCTCTATCGCAATTGGGTGATCGCAGCATTCAATCGAGACCTTCCTTACGACCAGTTCGTGCGACAGCAGTTGGCGGGGGACATCATGTCGCGCGGAAAAACCGGTCAAGAATATAGTGACTTGATCAAGGCGACGGGTTACATCGCTATTTCGCGGCGGTTTGGTTTTGATTCCGAGAATTACCATTACCTGACGATTCAGGACACGATTGACACCGTCGGCCAGTCGCTGATGGGGCTTTCCCTGGGATGTGCCCGTTGCCACCACCACAAGTACGATCCGGTTTCGATCCAGGATTACTATGCGCTCTACGGTATTTTTCAGAGCACCCGTTATGCCTTCCCAGGTAGCGAACAGAAAAAACGTCCCTATGACATGGTGCCGGCAATTCCGGAAGCCGAGGCGCGCGACAAGAAGGCGATGTACGACACAGAGCTCGCGCGTTCAGAGCAGGTCGTCAAGGAGCTTGCTGCGCGCCAGGCAACACTGCAATCGCGCCTCGACAAAATCTCCCGCGGCGATGGAGGTTTTGAGTTTCAGGCACTGGGTGCGGCACCCGCGAATCCCTGGACGCGACATGATGGTGTGCGTGTCACCGCGGCGGCGCAGAGTCCGTATCAACATGTCTATGGAAAAGGCACAAGGGGAATTCATCTGCCCGCGGGGGGCCACAACTTTAATTTTGGCAAGGCGGTTATTCCCGTTCGGAAGGATAGTCAAACGGCCCGTCTCTATTTCAACATTGATTTCCGCAACACCGTGGAAGGCAAAGAGAATGAAGGGGATGGAGGTTACCGGTTCTACCTTGGTCGCGGCCCTGGCAATTCCGCGGCGGTTGAAATGTCTGCCAATCGTCACCACTTTACGGTGAAAGATCGTGATCGCTGGAAAATCATCCAGCCTCTTGAATATGGCCAGTGGTACAACTTGCAAGTCGTGCTGGATTTGCAGCAACGGATTTACAGTGGAACACTTTCGACGCCTGAGCGGGTTGTTCCCTTCCGCGACATTCGCTTTACCGCTGACTGGGATGGTACGATCGACAAGTTTTTTGTCGACAGTTATGGGTTTCCCGGAGGTAACAAGCCGGCGCACGAGTTTGACAATCTGGCGATCGGTATCATGCCCTTTGAACCTCTGGTTACCGCGTCGCAGGCTGGTGGTAAAGAAACGGGGACGGTCCGCGCATTAGACATCTTTGTGGCCCAGATTGAGACGCGTCGTCTCGATCAGCCTGTGGTCGACTTGGGTGGCCGCCAGGGGGTTCATGTTTGGCGCACGGCCCACCAGCTGCCCAGTTTAGTGGTCAATGCGACCGAGCAGGCGGTTCAAATTCCGGGTGTGGTTCCGGCGCGCAGTGTCGCAGTGCATCCCGGAGAGAAAACGGCGGCGGCCATTGCCTGGCGCAGTCCTTTTGCCGGGCGCGTGCAAGTGACCGGACGGATCAGTGATCAACACAATTGCGGTGACAGCGTGCTCTGGACACTTGATCACCAGGCGGCGCGCGGTTTTCGAGCGCTCGCCCAGGGTGATGTAACAACCGGTCAGGCGGGGCAGCTGGTGGGGGGTGGTTCTGTTGACCTCGGAAAACTTAAGGTGCAGCAGGGAGACCTGCTTCAATTGGCGGTTTTTCCCAAGGCACATTACGGTTGTGATCTGACGGGGATCGAATGGGAAATCCGCGAGCTGGACGGGCGCCAACGGGTCTGGAATCTGGCTCGCGATATCGTCTCTGATTTGCACCAGGGTGGTCGCGGAAACCCGCACAGCGATTCCCATGGAAATGCGGCGACCTGGTACTTTTACGAGTTGTCGGCCGACCGTGGCGCCAGCTGGTCCAGTCAGCGGAACCGGTTTGACGTTGTTATTTCTGACGCGGATCGCAACTTGCAGCAACAGCTCACGGCGGTCAATGCAGAGCATCAGCAGGCAACTGCTCACGTCGCTGCGCTGCGCAGCCGGGAATTGCCGTACCAGGTCATCTACGCGGTTCGCGAAGGAGAGCCTGTTAATGCACAGATTCATCGCCGTGGCGATTTCAAGCGGTTGGGCGATGTAGTTCAGAGACGATTCCCGCGGGTGCTCGGCGGGGCCGATGTACCAGCTGACTACCCTGGGAGTGGTCGCGCGCTGCTGGCGGACTGGATTCTCGACACGGCAAATCCGCTTACAGCACGCGTCATTGTCAATCGTCTCTGGCAGTGGCATTTCGGTCGGGCCCTGGTGCGCACACCGAATGATTTTGGTCGTCGAGGTCAATTGCCGACACACCCTGAACTGCTCGATTTTCTGGCGCAGCGGTTTCTGCAACACGGTTGGTCGATGAAGGCGATGCACCGCATGATTCTGCAGTCGGCCGCGTATCAGTCATCGGGCCGCGCCACGGATCGCCTGTTGCGGACGGATCCAGAAAATCGCTTGTTGGGGCGGTTTGGCAGACGTCGATTGGACGCGGAGATGATTCGAGATGCGCTCTTGGTCGTCGCCGGGAATCTGGACAAGTCAACAGGTGGAGAGCATCCATTTCCCGATGTCAATTCCTGGGGTTTTAGTCAACACGCGCCGTTCAAGGCGGTCTATGACCATGATCAACGCAGCGTGTATTTGATGGTGCAACGCCAACACAAGCACCCTTTCTTGTCGTTGTTCGATGGTCCCGACCCGAATGCGAGCACCCCACAACGCGTCAACACGACCGTTCCGACTCAGGCTTTGTACATGTTGAACAGCCCGTTTTTCCACCGGCAATGCGAGGACTTTGCCCGGCGTTTGTATCGGGACCACACGACGGACCAAAAACGACTCGAAGTCGCCTATGAAATGGCGTATGGAAGGTTACCTGCCTCTGCGGAACTAGCCAGCGCCCAACAGTTTCTGAGGCAATATCGGAAGCAACTGACAGATGTCGACGGAGAAACACGGGAACTTCGCCTCTGGTCGGCTTATGCCCGGATTCTGCTGGCGAGCAACGAATTTCTGTATGTTGATTAAAGTGAAAGAATCAGGTGTTTAAACGGTCGAACACCGCTGCGTACTGGATCTGAAAGTTCTTCCTGAAGCGATGGGGACAACTCGCCTGCCCTGCGCCGATGGTGGAGATGTGGAAGCTTGCATTTGTCTGGATTCAGACCTAGGATGCTGTAGACCTGTTCAGAATGGCAGCATCCCTGCTTTCTTCAAGAGTCGAGCCGTAATCCCATGTACCGTTTCGTTTCGTCAAGCCCGACTCTCTGTACCTGTTGTTGCCCGTAGTTACCGGGCATTCCCTGGCTGCACTGGTTGACGCAGATTTCTGCCCCAGTGCGTTGTGGTAGACGCGGGGAATGGCTGTGGCGGAAGACAACTTCTTTGACAATCCCAGCTACCGGTCAAGGCTTCCTTGGCCCCCAAATGTGAGACGCTGTTATGGCATCTGAAACTCGTGTTCCGCAGGAACTCAATGCGTTAACGGAGGAGATTGTCCAAACCTATACTGACGTGGGAACCGTCAATTATTTGGGCCATGCTCCGCTGCCGCGTTATGAACAGATTGTGTCCGTTCTGGAGGACCTCAAGGACATTATTTTTCCAGGTTATCGACGCCGCGAGGGTTTACATTTGGGTAATGTGGCATACCACGTCGGGGATCTGGTAGATCGGCTGCATACCAATCTCAGCAAGCAGGTTGCGCGGGCCTTGCGGCATGAAGTTCGTGTCGGTCGATCCGCACCCGGCGCACCACAACCAGACCAGGAGTACGAAGACCAGGGTCAGGCGCTCGCGCTGGCATTCCTGCAGCGCATTCCTGCAGTCCGTCGCATTCTCGCGACAGATGTGCAAGCAGCGTACGATGGGGATCCGGCTTGTCAGAATCTGGACGAAGTGATCTTCTGTTATCCAGGACTGGAAGCAGTCACCGTACACCGCTTGGCGCACGAATTGTTTCTCCTGAAGACACCATTTATTCCACGCATGATGGCTGAGTGGGCGCACCGCGCTACCGGAATTGACATCCATCCGGGTGCCACGATCGGCAATCATTTTTTCATTGATCACGGAACGGGCGTTGTGATCGGCGAGACCTGCCAGATTGGGAACCATGTCAAACTCTACCAGGGTGTGACATTGGGGGCACTCAGCTTTCCTACCGATACTGATGGGAATGTGATCCGCGCTATGAAGCGGCACCCCACACTGGAAGACCGCGTGGTGGTCTATGCGAACGCCACGATTCTGGGTGGTCAGACATGCGTTGGACATGATGCGGTGATTGGTTCAAGCGTGTGGCTGACCGAAGGTGTCGCGCCGCATACGACAGTCTTGTTGGAGAAACCGAAGTTGCGGTTACGGTCAGAGTCGCCGACCGGTCTGGAACCAGAAATCAGCTACCAGATCTGAGTTGGTCTGACAGCTTGCGCTGGCTATGGGATCTTTACGCCACGTCGCCCAGTTTGAGTACCCGGCCGTAGCGGCGCCCGACCATCCGCCGCAACCGAATCAGCTCATCATCCTGTAGTTCCGGGTCGGTGGCAATCAAATTGCGGGCGTCGCGGCGGGCTTCTTCCACCAGTTCGTGATCGCGTTGCAAGTCCGCGATCCGCAGGGGCGGCATACCGTGTTGCGCAGCGCCAAAGAGATTTCCGGGGCCCCGTAGCTGAAAGTCCTTTTCAGCCAGTTCAAAACCATTTGTTGAATTCGCAAATGCCTCCAGACGGGCGTCCACCACCGAAGCATCATCGGGAACGAACACACAGACGTAGCCAGGGTGTTTGCCGCGGCGAACGCGTCCTCGTAGCTGGTGTAATTGAGCGAGTCCAAACCGATCACCATTTTCGATTGTCATCACCGTCGCGTTCGGCACATTGATGCCAACTTCGATGACGGAGGTTGCGATGAGTACCTGCAATTGGCCTGCGGAAAAAGCACGCATTGTGGCGTCCTTTTCTTCACTCGATAGCCGGCCGTGGATGAGCCCCAGGCGAAACGCTTCCAGGGGGCCATTGGCAAGCTGCTCGAAAGTAGCTTCAACGCTGGCAATCTCTTCATCGGTTTCTTCGACGCGTGGTACGACGACAAACCCTTGTCGTCCCGTACGTAGTTGTTCGCAAAAAAAAGACCACCACTGGTCACGCTGATTGGAGTTGGCCAACTGTGTGTGTACCGGCTGGCGTCCTGGCGGCAGCGTCTTGAGCGTCGAGACTTCGAGATCGCCATAGAGTGTCATGGCGACGGTCCGCGGAATGGGGGTCGCGGTCATGACCAGATAGTGGGGATCCATGCCAGACTGACGCAACGCCGCTCGCTGGTTGACCCCGAAGCGGTGTTGTTCGTCTATTACCACCAGCCCCAGGCGGGAAAAGCGGACGGTGTCCTGCAATACGGCCTGGGTCCCGATCACCAGATCGACATCTCCCTGTTCGAGGGCCGCTAGGTTCTCGCGCCGTTGGGCTGCCGAGAGTGTCCCTGTCAGCAGTGCCATGCGTACTTTACTGTTCTGTAGATCTGAGGATAAGGTGCGCCAATGTTGTCGCGCCAGGACTTCCGTGGGTGCCATCAAGACCGCTTGATGCCCGTGTGCAACTGCCAGCAGCATGGCGTATTCGGCGATCACCGTTTTGCCACTGCCGACGTCTCCCTGGAGCAAGCGGTTCATGGGAATGGATCGCGCCATGTCCTGGCAGACGTCTTCGATCGCCAGACGCTGGTCTGCGGTGAGTGAAAAGGGAAACAAGCGCTGAATTCGAGAGTCAATTTCTGTAGAAGTCGGGAGTGGTGGAGCAGAATGTTCGTGGGTCAGGAGCCAACGACGTCGCGCCAACGCTAATTGCATGACCAGCAGCTCTTGATAAATAAAACGCCGTCGTGCGCGCTGCAGGGAGTGATGGTCATTCGGCTGGTGGATTTGTTCCAGTGCTCGATGGATAGGCCAGAGGTTGTGGGCCTCTCGATAGGTTGCTGGCAGAACTTCCTCGACGGCAGCGGTTGTTGCATCGACGACGGATTTCACGATCCGCCGCATCTGGTGCTGCTTGATGCCCTCGGTCAGTGAGTAAACCGGCAGGATGTCGCCCGCGGTTGGCAGCTCCCCTTCAGCCAGAAACTGGATTTGAGGATGCGTCATTTCCCAATGGGCACCGGTTTGCTTCGGTTCTCCGGCGAACAAGACATGCTGTCCGGGGTGGAATTTTTTCCGCAAAAACGATTGGTTGTACCAGACTCCCCGCAGGGTGTTTCCGTCCTCTTGGATGGTGACAGTGAGCCGCGAACGCCCCCATCTTCCAGCGGTTGGTTTGATTTCGTCAACGGTACCCAGGACGCTCACGGCGCGGCCCTCCGACAGATCGGCGATGGCGCACAACTCGCTGAGATCCTGATAATCGCGCGGAAAAAAGAATAGCAGGTCCTGGGCCAAGCGCAGGCCTAACCGCTGCAGCAGCGCGCCGCGCTGTGGTCCCACGCCAGGCAGGAATTGCACGGGTGTCGTCAAGGCATCTCGGTCAGCATGTTGGTCAGGGTCCATGCGGTCATTGTACCGCTGTTCCGCTGGCTGACATCAGCCATGGGTTCCCAGGAAAACCGGTGGAATCAGGGAACCGCCGTACGGTCTGCCACGTGGCGGGCTGACTACTGTCGCGTCACGCCGCTAACCCTCCCAGTTGCGGATCCGCGTGATCCAGGCGGTCATCTCGTCCCGTTTCTTTTCGAACAACGCAAACAGGGTGAGAATAGCGAGTCCCAGACAGATTCCGAAGACCCACCACACCCAGTCACCACCCGTTTGTCGATGTGCCACCATCACCATCGTCAGTACCGAGACAAACAAGAAAGAGGAACCCAGGTAGAGGAAGATACGGATGCGCATCGCAATGCCCAGCAATACGCCGATTACGGACAGGACCGCTAGCACCATCGGTGACCTCAGTTCGTTACCAATTCCGGACAGGAAGACCTCACTGGTTGAACTCACATAAATCACGGCGACACAGGCCATTCGAGTAAAGGAAACCTGGGTTGGGGTGAGCAGGGTTCGGTTCAGCTGGATAGCCACCAGCACACTGATGGCCGGCGGGATCAACCAGAGCTGTGGGTGACGCGTGAACTGGAAAGATTCGTAGTGACCATAGAATGTCCAGAGGGCCAGGTTTCCGAAGACAATGGAGGAGAGTCCCAAGACGAGCGAGCCTCGAATCGCCCCGGTGACCAGGTGCAAGACACCAATGGTGAGCAGGATCACCGCCGGTTCTGCCTGATGCTCGAGATCGGACCAGATCAAGGCAGCTGGGACTACTGAAATGGCAAAACCGGTGTTCCCCAGCGGATCCGCAAGGACCGTCAGCTGCCGGCGGTGGAACACCTCTGATAGACCGCAACCAGTAAACGCGATGGCCATCAGCAGGTAAGGCCAGTACTGGGACAAGGAGGTCTGAAAGATTTCGGGAAAGGCAGAATAGAGGTGGAGTACCAGCAGCCCGGCGATTGCCTGGGCTCCGTAAATGTAGATTTGACGTCCCTTGGCGGCGAGCTGTAACGGATCGCGCGCGGGGATCAGTGCCGCCGCGATGAGTGCCGCGACCAACAGGACCAAGATGACGGCCACGGCCGCTGCCTCGAGCGCGCTTAGCGAGTTGGGGACCAGCCGTTCCAGCGCCAGTACCCCGATCAGGCTGACGAGGGCCACGGCAGTCACCCCGACGGTCATTTTTTCCAGGGGCGTTCGCCAGCGTTCTGAAAAAACGGACCAGCGCGGCAGGAGAAATCCGTACAGCAACGCAAAAAACGCGGTGACCATCAGTAATCGAACCAGCCGTTGCAACCAGAGCTCCCCTGCCATTCCCGCGCCCAGATCCGCCCACCCAGCGAAGACCCCAAAGACGCTAAATAGCAGCAGGGCCAGTTCGGGTAGCCAATTGTGGCGCCGCGCCACGGTCGCGGTTGCTGCCAGGGCCAGGCTCCCGCAGAACGGTACCATGGCAGCCAGAAAACGGTCGGTACGGTCAGCGAATCCCCAAACGGGTATCAGCTGTGCCAGGGTGATCAAAATTGTCAGCACGGACTGGGTGGGAATGAACCAGTTCGCTGCGCTGGACAGCAGTGTTTCAGTGTCGGCAATTCCCACTGCCTGACCACCACGCTGTACCCATCCATACTGGTGGCGCCAAAGCCAACCACAGATGGCCAAATACACAGCCATCGCCAGCCCGCAGGCCGGCCATAAGCGCTCCTCATCCCCTAATGCGAGTACAGGCAATCCGCTCATCAACAGTCCCCACAGAAACAGTGGGAACAAGCGGACCTTGGATTCCCGGTCCCAGAGGAGGCCCAGCAACAGTCCGCCACCCGCCAGGGCGGTCAGCCACCCGGTAGGGTTCTCCACCAAAGGGCCGTTGAGGGCCGTTTGACCAGCGACGAGCTGGACGAAAAATTCCAGGCCGAACGCGGGGACGAACAGCCCCAACAACCCGATGGCCGCGATGCGGTGGTACAGTGGTCCGCGCGTGGTTCGCAACAACCGTGGCCCGGTTTGTCCCAGGATTTCCAGAATCATCCAGAAGGTGGCGTACAAGATGGTGGCCAGCGCGCCGCCGTGTAGTAGTTGGATGTACGCCGTGACAGATTGCCCCTGTTGCAGCCAGCCGATCCAGACGAAAAGGACTCCGGCCAGAATCCATGCCTGACCCAGATAGGCCAGTATGGGAGACCAACGGAAGGCGAGCAGGCTGGTCAGTAACAAGAGCCCAACTAGTACGGCCATCGACCAGGCCGGGTGGCTGGTCAGACTGTAGCAGGCCAGGCAGAATGCCCAGCCACCGGGTAGCGCGGAACAAACCGCACTTTCCCGCCGCGATTGGTCGTCTGCCGTTGAGTCCCCGCGGTAAGCAGCGAAGACCCAGGGGAGGATCGTGACCATGGCAGCGATCACCAGGACACCCATCATCATGAACCGAAAGGCCAACCAGGGAGTCGCGCTGCTACCGTGGATTCCGGCGGCGGTCGTACCCAGCACAGCTACCGCACCGCCGACCGTCAACCAGACCGCATAGGTTTGCAGGCGGGTCCAGAAGAACCAGAGATAAAGACCTACCACACCTGCCAGGGTGACGTATCCCAGCCGACTTCCAATCAGTTTTGTGATGGATTGTGCGGCGGTCGCCGCGGAGCCGCCGGCAGCCAGCGGGTACCAGGTCACGAAAAACAGACCGGCCAGCGCCAGGAAGAGCCCCATGGCACCAGGGATCATGACGTGGAAAAAAAGTTGCCGGTCTTGTTGTGGAAGTCGACCGCTGTTGCCAGTGATTTTGCCGTGCAGGCCGAGCCACAGCATACCGTAGACGGTGGCGAAGATCGCAGCGATTTGAATGATGGCAATCAGCCTTTGCATCAATGCGGGATCGCTGCTCATTGCGAATAGCACAAATCCGGTTCCCACCAGGTACATCGTAATGAGCGAACCACAAAACGCGTAATAAGACTGACGTCGCGCAATCGCGTACGAAAGCAGCGTGGTCACCATGAATGCCAGGGGAACGCCGTAGTTGATTTCCAGCAGCATCACGTCCTTGTGAAAGAGGGTCTCTGGCAATGGGCCTCCCAAAGGTAGTTTTTGAATGCCCCGCGCTGCCACGATGGTCAACAACCCCAGTAACGGCAGGATCGTCAAACCGAGTGCGAGCCAGGTGAACGAACTGGACAAAACGGGCAGGTCTCTGTGGACGATGGCAGGCTTCAGCGCGCGCTGTACCTGCGTCCAAACCAGCTCCAATTGCCGCCGTCGCCAGACGAGCAGGGCGACCAGCAGTCCGTAGCTCGAGATCGACCAGCGGAGTGCCGAAGCCAGCGCGTGTTGGTCTGAAAATACCGGGATGACGACCAGCACAGCTGCGGCGAGTCCCAATAACAACAATTGAATGAGGGCTTGTTCGTGCTGACCGGTGACCAGCCAGATCAACGTGGCCAGCGAAGCGGCGGCCACCGCGATCCAGAGAACCTTGGCCAGCTCTTCGGACCAGGTCTGATACTCGCCCCACGGGGTTGAACCACCACTCAACGGCAGTGAAATGTGCGCTACTGGATCGGTAGGTGCAAATTCACTGACCACGCCTGGAAACGCCAACACACCGGAGACCAGCAACACCGTGATCACCAATCCAGTCAGGACGATCAAATCGCACGGAACTTGTTTTTCGTTGAGCAGGGATCGCAGCTGGGAGTTGGTCGGGCACCACAACCGCAAGAGATTCCAGCCGGCGCAGCTGATACCCACCGCCAGCAGCTGATAATTCCAGAATGCCGGTTGTTGCCACGTGAGTTCGGATGCTGTTGTTGCGGTCAACCGCGCGACCAGAAAATTGACAGCGACAAAGCACAGGCTTTGAAAGACCGCAAACTCATAACGTGTGCGATGTATCAGCGTACCCACCAGCCAGACCGCCGCCGTGACGAATAACTCGCTCGCCAGCAGGCCATAGAGCGTGTAGTGCTGCCAGATGGCGAGCGGTATCGCCAGGCCCGCGCTCACCAGGCTGGCCCAGGAGAGTTCCTGGGCCGCGACCGCGAGCCAGGCAGGGCGTTGATCCTTGTGCACACTGCGGCGGTTGAGGGTCCAGGCCAGGCACGCTGCCAGGCTGCAAAGGATGCCGTGAACCAACTGGGCACCGAGCCAGGCGGTCCAATCGTCTTGAATCCAGGCGAACAGAGTTTCCCGCAGCGGCAGGTTGAACAACATCGCGTGGACCAGGGCCAACCAGAACAAACCGGCGCTGACCCGCAGCAGGAGGCGGTCCACGACCATCGCTCCCACCCCGATACCGCCCAGGCTATAGGTAAAGAGGATGGCACTGGCGATATGCAGGTCGGTGGTAACCCCTGTCTGAAAACTGTGCCAACCGGCTACCAGTGCCACCACCAGGCTCAAGACCGCCAGCACCGCGCAACATCCCCGCAGCATTTTCCGCTGGGCGTCAACCTGCTGTCGGGTCAGTCGTGGCACCACTACGCTGCCGATGCCGACCAGCAGCATCGCAGCAGACAGCGCCAGGCTGGTCGTGGAACTGCACAACAGATCGATGCCCAGAGAGAGGGTACCCTGGTCCAATCCACCGCTGATCCAGTGGCTGAATACGGTTGCCAGGATCCCGAGATTGATGGCGGCCCCGATTTGGTGGGGTGGCAGGCCTGCGCGCAGCGAAGCGCTCGACAGGACCAGCGTATTGACGAGTGCCACCGCGATCAGCATTTCCGCCCGCGGCCAGGCCAGGAAGAGTGCCGCGGATCCCAGCGATCCCCCAAAAATTGCCAGTGCTGTACCCGTGATTCGCCAGGTTCGCTCGCCTTCCAGGCGTCCGCCGCGCTGGTGCAACAATAGTCCGATCGCTAGAAAAACGATGGCTGCCAGAGAGCCGGGTAGTGAGATCCGATCGAGCGGATCCGACCAGGTCGTAAACTTCGAGAGCCATAGTCCGCTGGCCAGCGCCAGCCCGAACAGACTCAGTCCCAGTGTCAGCAGCAGTTGTTCTGCATCTTTGGCGAGATTGGCCGGATGGCGAAGCATGTGCCGAGTCAGCAGTCCGTTGCCGGTCAAGAAACCGGCCAGCGGGATGCCGATGAGCAGCATCGCCAGCGGATTGACAGCCAGTGCGTTGTCGGGGAGCAACCGATTGATCGGTACCATCGACAGACTGGTGAGCAGCAGGGCCAGTGCTGGAAACCACCATTGCCGACCGAACAGCGCGCGACAAGAAAAGTAGGCCATCAGGCCAAATCCAACCGTCCCGATCGCCACCGCGGCGGCGGCCAAACCGATCCCGGCCCCTTCCTTTTCTGCCAGGGTTGTGGCGGCCAGGAAGTTCAACGGGATCAGCAGCAGGCCGATCGTGAGGACACCCCGACTGGTTGAACGCAGGTTCCATTTGCGCAGTGTGTACGTTCCGGCGCCGTGGATCGCCGCGGTGACGATCATGAACAACAAGGGGACCAGGTAGGCAAATTGTTTTTGCAATGCCTGCAGCTGGGTCTGCAGGCTGATCACCAGGCCGACCGCACAGCCGACGATCAAAATGCCACCCACCAGTTCACCCCAGCGGATATTGTTTTCCAGCATGAAACCGGAAAGCAGTTCGGCCAGTGGTCGGCGCGGATCGCGCTTGGGAATCTGCGGTTCGTCTTCAAAATCAAACGGCGATTTGGGTCGCCCACCTGTGACCCCGCTGTTGGGCGTACTGGCAGCGGGAGGGCTGGGGCGAAAATCAGGAGTCGGGACATCGTCTGGCGAGCGGGGTGTTTGACCTGCGCGTGGTGTCGAAATTATCGGCGGCCGATTCGAGGGTCTCCTGGCCGTTTGATCGCGGGTTGCCGGATCACTGGTTGCGGGTGGGGACGGGTCCTTCTCCGCGGCGGTCTCGGAACCCACTGGAACGATCGTTGCTCGGACGGGAGTTGTTTCGGTGGAAACTGGTTCCAGGGGGGCATTGCCGGCAGCGCTCGAGTGGAGCGACAGGCGTGGCGGCGGCGCGACATTGAGAATGTGGTAAACCTGATCGAGCTTGTCGCGCAGCTGGTTGTAGGTTGCCTGGTCGAGGTCCCCGCGCTGCCGCATGCGCACCAGTTGGCGACAGGTGGCGTGTAATTCGGCGGCGTTTTCGGGAACCGCCCCAGCAGATACGTAGACCGCGCCAGGGGAATACGGTTGATTGGCAGTCGGCTTGGCGGCAGTCGAACGCTGCCCCAGACTGAATAGCTTGCCGACCAGCGCGACAAACCCATAGACTGCGCAGCCCAGGAAAGAAAGCACAATAAAAAGCCAAATGATAATTTCCATGAGCAGCACAACTCGGGATGAAGGTGCTGTGGCGCACCGGGTCGGCAGACCGGCTATACTGACACAGAGCCCTTCCGGCGTCTCGATGGGCGCAAAAATAGACTTTTTTGGCGTAATTGGATCTTGCACTGTGTCGTCGAGCTGCGCCAGCACCCAATTAGAACGTTTTCGACCTTATCTCAAGGTATTGGCGCGAATTCAGTGTGATCGCCGGTTACAAAGCAAATTCGATCCGTCCGATCTTGTCCAGCAGACGTTGCTGCAGGCCCACCAGGCGATGGACCATTTTCAGGGTGAGAATGATGCCCAGCGAGCTGCCTGGTTGCGCCAGATCCTGGCCCGCACGCTGTTGCATCAGGTGCGCGATTACGGACGTGAAAAACGGGATGTCCGCCGCGAACGCTCGCTGGAAAATACCCTGCACGCATCGTCCCTGAAGCTGGAACAGTGTCTGGCTGGGGATCTCACCGACCCGCAGGATAAAGCCCAGAAAAATGAGCTGCTCTTGAAACTTTCCGGCTCGCTGGAGTCACTTGAGGACGGCCAGCGCGACGCCATTATTCTGCACTACCTGCAGGGTTGGAAATTGGCCGAGATTGCTGCACATCTCGATCGCAGTGTTTCTGCAGTTGGGGGTTTACTGCACCGAGGATTGCAGAAGTTGCGCGGCGAATTGAACGCCAAGGTCTAGTTGCTGCCAGGCGTTCAGCGGTTACGTTCGTAGATTTGGCTCAGTGTTCGCAGTCGCCGTACCTGGAAACTAATGATTCCCGCAATGGTCAGCAGGAGTCCGATCAGCATTAATGCGACCGGCAGGGGCTGCTCCACCTCGTCGGGACGCGTTTGTAACAAGAGCAACAGTGACAGCACGCAGATGGCGGTTACGAACCAGACTAATTGGACGCGCATAAACAAACCGGCAACCACAATTAACAAGGCATACGCCATCAGCAGTGTGGCGATGGGATCGTCCATCATATTAAGGCAGATCGTTACCATGGCAACATCTGTCGCAGACCATAGATAACGGGCTGTGTCGCGATACCGCTGACGATCGTGTATCCACTGGAAAGCAAAACAGGTCGCCATCCACCCGCCGAAAATAAGACTGAATTGAAAGTGGTTCCAGGAGAGCTGTTCGACGTTCTTCCCAATCAGGTAAGAGTGCCGGCACAGTTCGGCGAGCAGGATTCCACCGACATGTGCTGCCAGCAGGGGCTTCTGGCGGATCCACCGGCGGGTTCGATTCTGGAATGACCCGGCCGTTGCCAGAATGGGTTCCCGCGCCAGGTATCGATCCAGATCCTGGACCAGTTCCTGGGCCGTTTGATAACGGCGCTGAGGGTCTTTTTCCAGGCAGCGCAAACAGATTGCTTCCAGGTCCGATGGAATTTTTGGGACGATCCGGCGCAGGGCGGTCGGTTCTTGTTCGAGGACCTGTAACAGAAGTTCGATGTGGGAAGTTGACGAAAAGACGGGATTTCCGGTGAGACAGCAATAGAGAATGGCGCCCAGCGAGTAGATGTCGGCGGTTTCAGTGACTTGATCGTGTCGGGCAGCCGCTTGTTCGGGGGCCATAAATTGCAGTGTACCCAGGATCTCTCCCGTGGCGGTTAAATCGTGTTCCCCATCCAGACTCTTGGCCAGACCGAAATCGGTGATCTTGGGCTGACCCTCTTCGTCGATGAGGATATTAGCCGGCTTCAAATCACGATGGAGCACGCGATTCTGGTGTGCATAAGAAACTGCGGTGCACACTTTCTGCATCAGGGCGGCTGCCTCTTGGTGGGGTAGCGGACCCCGCTCGAGTCGCTGGGCAAGGCTCTCACCTTCGATAAACGACATTGTGTAGTAGTGGAAACCCTCTTGCTGGTCGATTTCCAGAATCGGGACGATTCCCGGATGTTCGAGTCCCGCGGCGGCTGCGGCCTCGGTACGGAACCGTTGGATCTCGGTCTCGTGGGCTAATTGTCCGGTCAGAATCATCTTCAGAGCGACGGTGCGATTGAGTTGTGTTTGCCGGGCCTTGTAGACAATACCCATGCCTCCCCGGGCGACTTCTTCCAGCAGTTGGTAGTTTCCCAGGGTATCCATGGGTAACGCGTTCTGCGGTAGGCTCGTGTCTGCTTGTCGCTGCGGCAATCCGAACGTCGATTGTCGTAATTTTAAGTCGGTTTCCAGAAACTGGCCGAGTGCCTCTGCATATTGAGGATAGCGCTGGAGCAATTCTTCATGATCGGGGATCTGTCCCGCTTCCGCGTTTTGTAGATATGCAGCGATGACTTCATCCAGCGTTGTGGTTTTGTCAGTCATCAAAAAATCTCCGCAGATCCAGGGTTCGACAGGTGGCTCGGCTAGACCGATCTACCACGAGCGTGATTGTTCAAGTCCATGCTGAACTGTGGCCGTTGCCACAACCCGGAGCATCGCATGGCGACGTGGCCGCGAGCCGAGGGTGCTTTACCCGAGACCGATCACTAAGGGGCTGAAATTTGGAGAAAACAGTTTCTGTGGCGTTTGTCATCCTGGCCCAGTTATTCCTGGAAATCCTCTCTGCGCGTCTGGGGTGGGTGACAGCGAGGCGGGTTGCAACAAGGCACGAGAGCGTTGCAATGGAGCGACGGAGGGGCGAAACCGGGATTACGTCAATCTAGCGAGTCCGACGGGACTCTACAAATCCAATCCGTTCGAGGTTGGCCGCCATCTAAACGGCCGCTATACTGGCCCGCTTTAGCGTCAGAAGTGTCTTGTTACTCCCCGCCAAACCGGTTTCATGAGATTCAATCAACTTGACCGAATCGTGGAACTTTGTGAACAAGAGCGAATTGTGGCAATCAAGTCACTGTCGCTGGCTGAGGAATATTTACAAGACCATTTTCCCCGTTTCCCGGTGATGCCGGGAGTTTTGATGTTGGAGTCGTTGTTTCAGGCAAGCGCATGGCTCATCCGCAAGTCTGAGGATTTTGAACATGCTGTTGTGCTGTTGAAGGAAGCCCGCAACGTCAAGTTTTCAGGGTTCGTTGAACCTGGTCAACAGTTGACTATATCTGCGAAAATCATGAAGCAGGATTCCACATTGACCACTTTGCAGGCCACGGGAGTGGTGGGGGAGTCACCGACGGTTAGTGCCCGATTGGTGCTGGAACGATTTAATCTGGCGGATCGACATCCCGAAAGAAGCCAGTCGGATGCAGGTATTCGGGGTCAGATGAGGCGGGAGTTTGATTTGCTGTATTCCTCAACAGCCGGGTGAACCATTTCCTGGTATGACCGCAGTGGATGGCACCTGGTTGCGCTGGACCGACCGAACTAAAGTCTGAAAAAAATTAAAAGTCACACCATTCAATAATCCGGAGAACGATTGAAATGCCGACCAAAGAAGAAGTCTTCGACAAAGTCAAAGATTCCCTGATTGAAGCGTTGGGACTTGATGACGACGAAGTCACACCTGACGCGACGATGGTGGGTGACCTGGGCGCTGAGTCGATCGATTTCTTGGACATTGTGTTTCGACTGGAAAAAGCATTTGGAATAGAGATTCCGCGCAAGGAGTTGTTTCCTGAGGACATTCTGACCAATGCTGAGTTTGTCGAAGGTGGTAAAGTTACCGAGACAGGTCTCAATGAGATCAAGACGCGGATGCCATTTATCGATTTGTCCAAGTTTGAAGAGGATCCAGTCGTACAGGATTTCGGTAACCTGTTGACGGTGAGTGACCTGTGTCGTTACATCTCTGGCAAGGTGGGCGCGGCGGACTAATCGGTCGATCTGGTTTGTGCCAGATAACCCTGGATACGCCGGACGTGTTTCCTCCGTGGAAGAGAAAATACGTCGCCTGTTTCATCATCCTCTGTTTTCTTTCCTGTCGATGGCGAAGTAGCGATGCGCTGGTTTTGGATCGATCGCTTTGTCGAGTTTGAAAGTGGTCACCGCGCGGTGGCCGTCAAGAACGTCACGTTGGCGGAGGAGCACGTTCTGGACTACTTGCAGGGCTATCCTATTCTTCCCCCATCGTTGATTGTGGAAGGGTTGGCACAAACGGGTGGTTTACTGGTTTCGCAGCACGGCGACTTTCTGGAACGGGTGGTGTTGGCCAAGGTGAGCAAGGTCAGCTTTCAGCAACCCGCCCGCCCGGGCGATACATTGCGCTACACGGCGACAATCGAAGACCTGCAGCAGGACGGCGCGATCGTCCGGGGCACCAGTCACATCGGAGAGACCTTGCAGGCGGAGCTGCAACTTGTGTTTGCCCATCTTGACGATCGATTTCAGGGTGTCGACCAGTTCTATCCTGCCGACTTTCTCCAAATGATTCGAACTTTCGGTTTGTTGGATGTGGGTCGCAATGCGGACGGAAGTCCGTTGACGATCCCGCGCCACTTGCTGGAGGCGGAAGCCCTGGCGAATGGGGAAGATCGTTCTTGACGGACCGCTGATGTCCACTCAATTTGCGACTACCGCCAATGGCGGTGTGCGTCTCTAAGGGCGCTGGTCGTCGAGAACGCCAGGTAACGCAGGTGCAATCCGCGCGTCCGTTGCGGGGAAATTCTCGCCGAGTAGTGAGGCCACCGTGGCGGCAACTTGGGATTGGGATGCGGTGCCTTTTTTGCGGAGTCCGAGTGGTGGCGTGTCGGGTCCCACAACGGCCATCCAGATCCGGTCGGAACCAGCAAACTGTTTGCCGTGGCTTTTCCACCCTTCTCGCCCGTCTCCGCGTCCGTGATCGGTGGTGACAATGAGTGTTGTGTGATCGCGCTGGGATTGGATTGCGTCCCACCATTGACGCAAATAGTGATCGCAACGTTGGGTCGCGTCCAGGTACAAGTCATAGCGTCCCGCGTGTGCCCAATCATCCGGTTCCCCCAAGGCGACGTACAACAGTCGCGGCTGGCGCACGTGCCAGTACTCCAAAGCACCTTTTTGCGTAAATGCATCATAGCGCACACCAGCCCAATACCGTGGGATCTCTGCCGCCATCGAGTTCCAGGGAACTCGTTCAGCGGGATCGCGGAACACCTCCAAAGGTTGCCATCCGGCATTCACGTAAATAGCACTACGGCGGCGATTGAGGATAAACGGAAAGACATCCCAGGAGGTAAACGCCGCCACGCGTCCGGCAAATCCGGGTCGACGGTGGAGCCACTCAAGAACGGTTTGATTTGGGTTGTTGCGCTTCTGATTCGAGTTGATCTGAGCATCGGAAAAACCACAAAGTAACTCATGGTAGCCAGGGTAGGAAAAATAGAGTCCGTTCGTACACCGCATGTGGAAATCGTGGCTGGGATCGCCCAGGATCTGACCTTTGCTGGCGATGACATCCCAGAAGAAAGGCATCAGGCGTCGCCGGCGTTCCTGAGGAGACTCGGCCCAGAATCGGTCACGTACTTGATCAGGTTCACGAACCCCTCCCGCATCACGATCCATCAGGCCCTGCTCGGCACCATGGAATACCTCCTGCCAACGCAATCCATCGATGGTGATCAGCAAGACAGTGTGTGTTTGCAAAGCGTCCTGGCCGCAAGTTCCACCGCCTGTGATACTGCAGAGGACCGCACATCCGATGAGCAGGTGCCAACGCATCAGATTCTCCTGTGTGATCGATGCGCCCGAGTTGTCGAGAAGGTCTCGTGGAATTGGCGCAGTGGTGTTGGATGCGAGGCGCTCGCGCCCGAGTTGTCGTAATGGCGTTCCGGCTGCTGGCGGACGACGGATTTCAGTAACGGTACCAATTCGTCTGGAAGGCAGCTATCGAGCAGGAATCAACTCCAGGCAGGCCAGGCGTTCGTCACCCCGTACATAAAGCAGTCCATGCGAGAGAATGGGTGCGGCCCAGCAGGGTTCGCGGAGTAATGCGCGAGGCTGTTCTTTCTCATCGGGATCCCGTAATACCACTTCGGAAACGACGTCGTACTTTTCAGGATTGGCCTTGATCAGTCGCAGCACACCCAGTTCACCCTGGTAGATGAAATGTCCGTCAACATAAAGCAGCGATGAACGCTCCCGCAGAAATCCTGGAAATACCTTGACCCATTTTACTTTCCCCGTTTTCCATTCGATACATCGCAGATCGGCGTCGGGCTTGTTACGACCGCTGCAGCCGTAGAGGTAGCCATCGAGATAAATGGGTGTGTTCCAGTGTGCTCTGAGCGCCTTCTCTCGCTTTCGGCGGTCGTCTTTCCAGGTTACTTCGTATCCGTTTCCTTTGATCGTCAACAGCGAACTGCCAATCTGGTAGCACTCGGAAACCAGGATGTCGTTTCCATTGACGACCGGCATACTGGCATTGACGCTTTCCAGCATGCGAGATCTCCACGGGTATTGAAAATGTACCTTGCCCGAGCTCGGTTCGAATCCGACAAGTCCACCACGGCAAAAAGCCAGGCCCCACCGTCGACCGTCGATCGAGGTCGTCTTCAGGGAAGCGTAGCTCGCCAGTTCGTCAGTGATTTTGTAGACCTCTTTTCCGGTGTACTTGTTGAAGGCGACAACGCCGCTCCCGTTGCCATCGACATTTCCGTTACTGGCATACAATTGTGGGCTGCCCGGAGGACTGCCACCGACCATGCAGATCAGCAGATCACCTTCGATTACAGGGGTACTCCCTACCCCGAAGAAATTTTGTACCACACCGTACTTTTTCACGGTGTTGACATTCCAGATGGGTTTTCCGTCATTGGCGCGCAGGCAGTGCAACATACCTTCCGCTCCGTAGATGTAGACACGATTGCCTTCGATGACGGGTGAACAACGGGGGCCGTTGTTGTATCCCAGCAGGTCTTCGTACTGAGTGTCATACTCAAAGCGCCAAAGTTCCTTGCCGGTTTCGGCATGCATACAGGTCAAACGGGCTTTACCGCTGGGTGCACGTGGCCGCGGATCCCAGCGATCGAAATGGTAATATCGTCCTCGACTCGTGCTGCCGATGCCATAACCGGTGCCGACCCGCCTGGTCCATACCAGCTTTGGACCTTCCTTGGGCCAGGGCGCTACGATTCCGGTTTCTGCGGACTTGCTATCCCCCGTTGGACCCAAAAAAGTGGTCCAGTCCTGTCCGGTTTGACGTGTCCAGAGATTGCTGAGCTTTCCCTCTGCCGGGGTGGTGGTGGCTGGGTCGGCGGCCCGCAGAGAGAGGTGACTCG
Organism: Planctomycetaceae bacterium; assembly: GCA_002724245.1. Taxonomy (GTDB): domain Bacteria; phylum Planctomycetota; class Planctomycetia; order Pirellulales; family Pirellulaceae; genus UBA9264. Next base: position 86,546 of record PBOG01000004.1, on the reverse strand, counting down.
CGAACAAAAGTACTCCGACAAGACCCATGGTCAACCGCACCTGAGGTTTCATTGTTGTTTCCTTGCAGCGGGGGATCCAATGCTTCGATCGAGGATGCAATATAATCGTTGGAGTATTACTGATTCCACCGCGGAACTGGAAACACCACGACTCTACTGTATGCGAGGGTGGTTGATTCCTCTCCCCATCGTCGCCCAAATCCTGCCGCGAGTTTGCCATGCTGGTCGTCAATTCGCGCCTTTCCGTGCCCTTGAAGGAGCTGGATTTTTCGTTTTCCCGGAGTAGTGGCCCGGGAGGTCAGCATGTCAATAAGGTTAACACGAAAGTCACACTCCATTGGGATGTCGCAACCAGTCCGAGTTTACCCGCGGCGGTGCGGCAGCGTTTTCAGGAACGTTTTGCTGGCCGGATCAATCGTCGTGGCCAGATTGTTGTTACCAGCCAGCGATTTCGCGACCAGGGACGGAACGTGGCGGATTGTCTGGACAAGCTCAGGAATATGGTTCTTGCGGTGGCGGACCCCGTGAAACCGCGGCGCCCAACACGTCCTACGCGGGCTTCACGTGAACGCCGTTTGCGTGCCAAACGAGCCCAGGCCAATAAAAAATCGACTCGGCGCGCCCCCAGGATCGACGATTGAGGGCGCCTTCGCGCAGACAATCATGAGCCGGGAACAGGACGCAGGCGTCATTGTTCCGCTGCTACTGCTTCTCGCTTTTACTGCGCAGCCCACGGAAGAAACGGGAAACAAAACCATTCGGACCGAGGACTTTACGTTTCTGCTTGCCGCTGGACTGTTCCCAGTTTTTCAGTTCGCGCTTGTCCTGGCTGATCAGGACCGCTTTGGTGATGTAGCGATCACACCCGGGGCATTGGATGGGTGGTTTTCCAATTTCAACCTGACAGTAGGGGCAAACTTGTTTTTTCTTGACCGCCACGGCCCGTTCGAACAAATCACCTACTTCACTGGCCGCGACCCATTGGGAGTCATCTTTGCGGATTTTTGTGTCGAATGTGATTTCACCTGTGCGCACTTTTTCTAGCAGTTCTGCGGGCGTCAACGGGCCGATCACGTTACCCATGATCTCACAATGCCACTCAGCCATAGCAAGCCAACTTCGGTAGGAATCAAGGAGAACGGCCCAGGTGTGAATGAGGCCGTGGCAAACATCAGTTTGTACAAACGCAGCAAGGAGAGGGTGTCCACCGCTTGCAGTAAAGGGGAGACGTACTTCCAGGCGCGCGGCGGGCAAGACTATCGAGTTTCGCTGCCACCGGCCCGTTTGTCGAGCGTTTGCCCGTGAAAAATCATAAGTTGTTGCTGTCACACACTCTAGATCAAGGTTCAGAAACTCACTGGGGGCCGTTATCCACGGTCAAGTTCCAGTTTTCAGCGGCCGTCAGTGCCTTGTGATCTGTCATATTGTATTGCAGTGGGGTCACTGTTACGCAGCCCTGCTGCAGGGCGAGCAGGTCTGTTTCCTGGTCCGCATCCTGGGGTGGCGGATCGGTGGTCGCCCAGAAGTAATCCCGCCCTTTAGGGTCTTGCCGTTTGATGAATTGATCGCCGTAGCGGGACGGACTCATCGGCACGACGCGAATGGTTGCCGACCCCGCTAACGCGGCCGTGGGGATGTTCACATTAAACAACCGTTGGTCCACGGTTGCTTGATCAACCAGTTGTTTGATGATTTTCCTGGCCAATCCGGCTGCCGTTTCGAATGCCGGCTGCGCCGCCTGTTCCAGGGAAACGGCAATACTTCGGATCCCGAATGTGGAACCTTCGATGGCAGCGGCCACCGTGCCTGAATAGAGCACATTAATTCCCGCATTCAGCCCGCCGTTGATGCCACTGACAATCAACTGAGGCCGCTGCCGACAGCATTCAAACAGGCCGATCTTGACGCAATCTGCAGGAGTTCCATCCACGGTCCAGGCCGGGCAACCGGAAGCCCGCTCGACAGGGGTACACACCAACGGCCGGAGAAAGGTGATCGACTGGCTCACACCGCTTTGTTCCTGGCTCGGCGCAACCACAGTCACATCGCCCAGCTGGCGAAGTTCGTGTTCCAACGCCGCCAGGCCTGGGGCATAAATGCCATCGTCGTTGGTAAGCAGAATTTGCACAAGCCACAGCAGGGTCAGGCCGATGATCGTGTCAGCGTTGCTCATCGTATCGTCTCCGGGATTGTTTTTCAACGCGTTGCTGGTTCCCGACAAACACCCGAACCCCAAAATTTGCAAGGAGTTGTGGCGTACGGAGGGGGTGACTCTGCACCGTTTGCTGGCATTGGCATTTGCCGCGAGGCGCTCCGACTTGTGGTGCGCGGGCGGGTGGCACTGTGCGAGTGCCGCTCGCGGTTGTCAGGTGGTTCCAGAGCTCCGTATAATTGAGCCACCCGCCGGCTGTCGATTGGTGACCGGGACGTACGGTGGGTGCCCGATGGCTATTTCACACTCCGCCCTCAGTCCGGGCGGTTTTTTGTTTTCTGGTCTCGCGCAGGGATGTCGCCGATGCCGACGCTTGCCGATCCGTTGTCCGCCCAGCAATCCAGTCTCGCGGAGGAACGCGTACTGGTACTCGATTTCGGTTCGCAATACGCGCAGCTGATTGCTCGACGGGTACGTGAACAGAACGTCTACTGTGAAATTGTCCGTCACGATATTGGCTTGGAACAAATTCGCCGCCGTGCGCCCCGCGGACTGATTCTCTCTGGTGGCCCGGCTAGTGTCTACGAAGAGGGCGCCCCGCGTTGCCACCCGGACATTTTCCGTATGGGAATTCCGGTCCTAGGTATTTGTTATGGTATGCAACTGGCTTGCGAGGCGTTGGGAGGGCACGTCGATCGTGTTCCTGCGCGGGAGTACGGTCGAGCCCATGTTTCTGTCTCCGCCCAGGACGGATTGTTCGCCGGGATTCCAGAGCAGACAGAGGTTTGGATGAGTCACGGCGACCAAGTGTCGCGTGTTTCGGACGATTTCTTGTCACTGGCGCGGACGACGACGTGTCCGATTGCCGCGGTGCGTCACCGCGAGCTGCCGGTTTACGGATTGCAGTTCCATCCGGAAGTGACCCATACGCCACTCGGTGGGACTCTGTTGGCAAATTTCTTGATCTCAGTTTGTGGTTGTCATGGGCAGTGGCGGATGGGGGATTTTGCCCGCGAGACGATCGAGCGTTTGCGGCATCAGGTCGGTTCCCGACGGGTCTTGTGTGGGTTGTCAGGCGGTGTGGATTCGTCAGTAACCGCAGCGCTTTTGTTTCGGGCAATCGGTCCACAGCTGGCCTGTATTCTCGTGGACAATGGGTTGCTTCGGAAAGGTGAAAGCGAATCCGTGATTCGAGAGTTCACCGAGCACTTTCAAACCGACTTGCGCGTCGTTCGTGCCGAAACGCGTTTCCTGGATGCGTTGGCAGGTATTACTGAACCGCAAGAAAAGCGTCGACGTATCGGCCACATTTTTATCGATTGTTTCAAGGATGCAGCCAAAGAGATTGAGGATGGCACGTTCTTGGCCCAGGGGACTCTGTATCCGGACGTGATTGAAAGTGGTGCGGCACCGGACGGCCCGGCAGCTACGATCAAACTCCATCACAATGTGGGCGGCTTGCCGGAAGAGCTTGGTTTTGAATTGATCGAACCCCTTCGCGATCTGTTCAAGGACGAAGTGCGTCGGCTTGGCTTGGAGCTTGGTTTGCCCGAGGAGCTTGTTTGGCGCCATCCGTTTCCTGGACCGGGCCTTGCCGTTCGTTGTTTAGGCGATGTCAATCGTCAACGACTCGATATTCTGCGCGAAGCCGATGCGATTCTGATCGACGAAATCAAGGCTGCTGGGTTGTATCGCGAGACTTCGCAGACGTTTGCTGTCTTGCTTCCCGTGCAGAGTGTGGGAGTGATGGGCGATGGCCGGACGTACGAGCAAACGATCGCCGTCCGCAGTGTCGATACCGACGACTTCATGACAGCCGATTGGAGTCGTCTGCCCTATGAACTGCTGGCTCAGATCTCAACGCGGATCATCAACGAGGTGCAGGGAATCAACCGGGTCTGCTACGACATTAGCAGTAAACCGCCAGCGACCATCGAGTGGGAGTGAGTGCCGGCAGCTGGCCCACCGCAAGATGGCGGGGCGACTGACCACGGCAGTCCGCTCCCACGCGGCTGGTGGATCCTGGCGGTAGCGCCTGCTGGGAACGTTTGGGCCGATTGTGCAGGATGCTGGTCGCGTTGAGAGCGTCTCTGGGCCACGATGGTCATGCGGCGGGCAGTTCGGCTGGGCCCTAACCCCATTCCGTAACCGTGACACAGGCGTTTCAGCAGCGCGCGGCAGGTCCCTGCGGGAAGTGACGTATCCGGATGATGCCCATTGCCCAATCTATGGGCAGATGGCCTCTGCAGATCGTTGACAGTGGTAATTAACCCATTTAGGCTAAATGCTTTGGCGCGAAAAGTGCGCACCGTTGATGTTTAAGCAGGCAAGAGGCAATCGTGACCACACCCGCCCGATCAGGGGTATTCGATACGGTGACGGACCGGCGGGTAGAGGAGTTCACCGAGAGTGTGAGCTTTGACCGACGCCTCTATGCGCATGATATTCGCGGTTCGATTGCGCATGCGGAGATGCTCGCGACCGTAGGGATTTTGACGGCCGCCGAAGCCGGGCTGATTTCCCAGTCGCTGCGTGAGATCGGTGACCGGATCACAGCGGGGAAGTTTGTCTTTGAGAACAGCCTTGAAGACATCCATATGCACATCGAACAGGCTTTGATCGATCAGATCGGGGATGTCGGGCGCAAATTACACACAGGTCGCAGTCGGAATGATCAGGTTTCGACCGCAACACGTTTGTGGATCCGCGACGCGCTGGCCCGTCTCGACCAGGGAATCGCGGACTTACAGTTGGCGTTTGTGGGGCGCTGTGATCACGATGCGGGAGTGATTTTACCGGCGTACACCCACCTACAAAGGGCCCAACCCGTATTGGCATCACATTACTGGCTTGCTTATTGCGAAAAATTCCAGCGAGATCGAGATCGACTGACCGATTGCCAACGGCGCGTCAATACTTGCAGTCTAGGCTCTGCCGCCGTCGCCGGGACCTCGATTCCCATCGACCGGGAAGATGTGGCCCGTCGTTTGGAATTTAACTCGCTGTCGCGCAATAGTTTGGATGTTTCCAGCGATCGGGACTTTGTGCTGGAAACAGCCTTTGTTTTGACGATGGTTGCCGAGCATCTCAGTAATTGGGCTGAAGAGTGGATTTTGTGGTCGACCGTTGAGTTTGACTATCTCGCATTACCGCATCAGTTTTGCACTGGATCCTCGATAATGCCTCAGAAGATCAACCCCGACGTACTGGAGTTGATTCGTGGCAAGACCGGACGCGTGGTGGGAAACCTGCAAAGTCTGCTGGTTTTGGTCAAAGGATTGCCACTCGCTTACAACCGAGATCTCCAGGAGGACAAACCAGCATTATTTGATTCCTTTGATACGGTTGAGAGTTGTTTGCAACTGGCGGTACCGATTGTGGCTGGCGCCGAGCTCAAACGCGGCTCGATCGAAACAGGCCTGGAGCGAGGTTATTTGGACGCGACCACCCTGATGGAATATCTCATCCAACATGGTGTACCGATGCGGTCCGCACACCACGCAGTGGGCCAGCTGGTGAATAAAGCCCGACAGCGTAACGTTCCATTGGGACAACTGGGGCTGAGTGATTTTCAAGAGTGCCACGCGGATTTGGACGAAAGTGTGTTTGAGGTTTTGGGCGTTGAGCGAGCGATCCAGTCGTTTTCCAGTTATGGATCGACGGCGCCGGCGCAGGTGGAACGGCAAATCGCTGATTGGAAGCGACGACTAGCGAGCGACATGGAGGCAGCAATCGCGGTGGAAAATCGTTGAGCAGACAACTACGACACCCTTGATTCTGCAGTGGGGAATACGACGCATGATGAGACATCGCAATCCATTACCGATGTACCTGATGGCGGCCTTTGCTCTGTTTGGCTGGTTTGCTTTGCAAGTCCAGGCGCAAGACCCGTTCGGTGAAGCTGCGCCCACCGTCGCGGTGCCCGCAACCGCTCCGCAACCGGCTGCGGATGCCCAGGATGTGGCCGTCGCGGCTGAGTTGGATCCTGTTGTCCGTGGAATTATGGAGACCAACCCAACGTCCCCAATGGAGTTGATGTGGGCTGTTGAATTGACGATGAACATCGGTCGAGTCGACCAGGTGCAGAAGTTCATGAGCGCGCTGGTAGCGGCGGAGCCCGATGCGTCACAACTCATGGCCATTGAGCGGAAATGGGGTTCAACGTTGTTCTTCCGTTTGTCGCATCAGTCGCGATATGGGCGCCAAGTAAGGGCTCAGGCGCTAGAACTGCTGACGGCAACACAGCGCGCGTTACACAATCCTGAGCGGCTGCAGAACCTGGTGGCTGGCCTGGCCCACCCATCAGCAGCTTTACGGCAGGCGGCTGCAAATGATCTCAAGCAAGTTGGTACCAGTGCGGTTCCGGCGCTGCTGGCTGTCCTGGGCGATGCAGACAGCGCCGAGTCACATGCCTTGGCTCGCGACGCTTTGGTGGGTCTGGGATCGATTGCAGTTGATCCTTTAACAGGTGCTTTGCAGTGCCCGGATCCAGCGATTCGCTGGCAAGTCGCCGAAGTGCTGGGGCGCTTGGAAGATTCCCGGGTCGTCGATTATCTGTTGGGGATGTTGTTTGAGGCAGAGGGAGACTCACGTGTCAAAAAGGCTGTTGCCCAGACGGTTCAGCGTCTGGTGGGAGCGCTCCCTTCACGACAGGAAGCTGAACAGTTTCTCGTCAGGAAGGTCCGCGGTTACTTGAGTGGAGTGTCGGTCAAGCCAGCCGACCTGGAAGGGCGTGTCGCCGTCTGGGAATGGAATGAAAGTGCTGCAACGGTGGTTTCTGTACTGCAGCCAGCTCGTCTGGCTTCGATGCTCAAGGCGCGCAAGTTGGCGGCCGATCTGCATCAGTTGGATTCTGAAAATATCGACTTCCGTCGCCTCTTTCTGGTTGCCGTATTGGAGACCGAGAAGCGGCTGGTTGGACTGGATGAGCCACTTGATCGAAAGTCTGTGGATTCTCAGCAGGTAGCAGCGCTGGGAGCCGAAGCGTTACAGGACGGGCTGTTATTCGCAGTGAGAGAAAAATATCTGGCGGCCGCCACAGCTGCGGCAGAACTCTTGGGGGATCAGGGTGACATCGCACTGCTGCGCGGTGTCGATGGCCGAATGCAGCCACTCGTCCAGCATCTGCGCCACCCGAACCTCCGTTTGCGGATGGCTTGTCTGGATGCGATTCTCAAATTGTCGACTCAGCAATCCTATCCGGGGTGCAGTTACGTGACGGAGACGCTGGGATTCATCACAGGCAGTCATGGGTCTCCACGCGTCCTGGTGGGAGATCCGCGGTCGAGTCGCGCCCAATCGATTGGAGGTTTGTTGAATCGACTTGGATACGAGTCGGATACCGCGAACAGCGGGCGGGAACTGTTGCGGATGGCGAGATCGAACCCCGATTACGAATTCATACTGGTTAGTGACGCGGTTCAACACCCGGACTTGCGTGAGCTGGTGCAGATCTTACGGCGCGACCCACGTACCAGTAGGTTGCCAGTGGGCATTCTGGCACGGACCGAAAGAATGGATCGCGCGCAACGAATTGCTGTGTTGGATGATCGCACGCTGGCTTTCTCGCTGGGGGCTCTCGATGTGCGCATGCCGAGTTATGAGTTGACGCTCACAGTGCGTGGTGTCGACGAACCAGGATTTGAAGAGATGCTCAACGTCATTCGGCGTGATCCACGCCATGACGGTTTGATCTTGCGTGTTGCAACTGGTGGTGCGGCGCTGGCAGACGCTCGGGTGTTTGCCGACGCGGATCTGCGTGTCGAGGCCCAAGCAGGTGGCCCTCCCTCGATCGTCGATGGAGTTTACTACGACCTGAGCCTGGTTGGCGATGGCGCAGACGTGCCGACCCTGTCACAGCTTGTTACATTTCTCCGTGCCGAGAGCGAGACAAAAAACCGGCCAATTGAGATTCTCGCCCAGGGCCCTGCCCTGATTGAAGCTCAACGGATTGCACGAACCGAGAGCTCCATAACTGTCGAAGTGCGACAAACAAATCAGGCTCGGATTTCGCAACTGGTTGAGCAAATCCTAGTTCGTTTTGCCGATACGCAGGTTCCCTTCTCGTCACGTCTGAGATACAGCGCACAGGCCCTGGCCTGGCTCGAGAAGCTGTCGGCAGACCGCACTACGTATGGGTTTTATGACCTGGCACGAACAGAAGCCGCTGTAACTCGGGCTTTGAATACTCCCTCGCTCAGCCAGAGTTCGGCACGGGTGTTAGGAAATTTGGGAACTCCGCAAGGACAGCTGGCCTTGGTCGATTTGGCGAGTGAACACAACCGGCCGTTGGCACAGCGGCAAGCCGCCGCTGCTGCCTTTTCAGTGGCCGTCAAGCGTCGTGGCGTATTACTGACGACCCGCAATGTTGATCGCCAGTACGATCGCTACAATCAGAGCGCGCGGTTGGACAAAGCGACTCAGCAATTACTGGGCTCGATTCTGGATGCAATGGAACAATCTTCGCGGACGGTCCAGGAGAGTTCCGGTAGTTAACGAGGGTCTCGCGCCGGTGCGCAAGATGGATCGAAGCTGAGAATGGCGATTTATTCTTCCCAGCATGCTGAAGAAAGCGGTCCCCCGATCCCTGGGATCATCGGTACCAGCCCGGCAATGGAGGAAGTCTATCGAATCACGCGACGCGTTTCGCGCAGCAATGCGTCCGTGTTACTCCTCGGAGAAACCGGAACCGGCAAGGAGCTGATCGCAACGGCGATTCACCGTTTGAGTGATCGGGGGAGCGGGCCCTTTGTTAAAGTCAACTGTGGTGCCTTGAGCGAAAACCTGCTCGAGAGCGAGTTGTTTGGTCACGTTCGCGGAGCCTTTACCGGAGCAGTGGCTAACCGTACCGGGCGATTTGAAGCTGCCCACACGGGAACCATCGTTCTCGACGAGATCAATTCCACGTCGCTGCACCTGCAGGTCAAATTGTTGCGAGTGCTTCAAGAGCGCGAATTCGAACGGGTCGGTGATGTCCAGACAATTCAGGTTGATACGCGGGTCATCGCCGCGAGTAATCGTGACCTGCTTGATCTTGTCGATCAGGCAGAATTTCGCGAGGATCTGTATTGGCGTCTGAATGTGGTTCCCATCGAGATTCCCCCGCTGCGGCGGAGACGTGAAGACATTCCACAATTAGTGGCGCACTTCCTCGATTACTACAGTGAAGTCAACGGTCGATTTGTGGTTCACATCCAAGAAGAAGCGCTGGATTTTCTCTGTGCCTATGATTGGCCAGGGAATGTTCGTGAGCTGCAGAATTACATCGAGCGAGCTGTTGTGATGGCTGAGGGTGATGAATTAACCGTGGACCTATTGCCAGATGTTGTGCTGGGAAAAAGCCGAGTCCGAACATCCCAGGTACGTGGTGGTGAGGTGGATGCCTTGGTGATTGAGTTAGTTCAACAGGCGGTTGCTGAAACCGATCCTGATGATCACAGCTTGCATGCGAACATTGTCAATCGTGTCGAGCGCGAGACAATCGCGCAGGTTCTCCAAGAGTGTGGTGGTGTCCAGACGAAGGCGGCCAATCGCCTGGGGATTAACCGCAATACGTTGCACAAAAAAGTCAAAGAGTACGACTTGGATGATTGACTGGCTGAACCGAATTACCGAGACATGTTTCTTTGCCAGTTATGCGCTGGCTTGGGCGCTTGAACTGTTGCGGATTCTGTTCTTGCGAACGACCAGGTTCTGGTCCCTGGTGGTCGGGTTGACGGTTGCAGGTTGTTTCGCACAAACCCTATTCTTGTGGAGCCGGGCCACGACCGAACTTTCCCAGGGTACGGTTTTCGCCAGTTGGGCTGACTGGATGGTAATCGCTTCATGGGTGATTGCGCTGGCTTACCTGATTCTGGCGGTGCGTCGTCCTCGAAACGGCATGGGCCTGTTTATGCTGCCTTTGCCGCTGGTTTTCATTAGCTTGGCCTTGTTGCAGGGTAACTTGCAGACGTTTCCACGTGGAGATGCGGCGGGCATTTGGGGAAGAATTCACGGTTCGCTGTTGCTAGCCGGGACCGTGGCCGCCATGTTGGGTTTTTCTGGGGGAGTGATGTACCTGGTCCAATCCTACCGGCTGAAACGAAAGTGGTCACCGCAGAGTGGTCTCCAATTGCCTAGCCTCGAGTGGCTACAGCGATTTAGCCGCGAGACATCATATGTTTCTTCAGGTTTGTTACTGCTGGGGTTGTTTGCGGGAGTGATTGTCAAGCTCAATCAGCCGGTTGCTATGGTGGCCTGGACAGATCCACTGGTGCTTTGGTCCGCGGTCCTCTTTCTTTGGCTGGCGTCAGTCAGTTTGTTTGAGTGGCGCTACCGACCGGCTCGAAAAGGCCATAAGGTCATTTATCTCACTATTGCCAGCGGCGCACTCCTGGGCGTTTCGTTGTTGATCATCTTTTTTTCCGGTCACGCTGGTGCGCCCCCAGCGAACCAGACAGTTCGGGCCACCGATACTATGCCACCCCCCATCGACGCGCTGAGGTAACGTATGCAGGTTAGGGTGGTGGGCTGTAGCCATCACAATTCCAGTGTTGAATTGCGTGAAAAACTGGCGTTCAACGAAACACAAGCGCGCCAGGCTCTCGCGCAGTTTCGGTCGCAGTATCCGAGCGCGGAGGCAGTCCTGCTGTCGACGTGTAATCGTGTTGAGTTGTACGCGACGATCGACTCTGCAGACGGGGGTCCGTCTGCAGAGTCGATGAGCCGGTTCCTGGGTGATTTTCATGGACTCGACGCGAGTCTGATGACGGGTGCGCTGTTTGTCCATGATGCCCGTGCGGCGATTTACCATTTGTTTACTGTGGCTGCCAGCATGGACAGTATGGTGGTAGGCGAGCCACAGATTCTGGCACAAGTGAAGCAGGCGTACGAATGGTCGCTCGCGGGAGAATCTGCTGGTCCATCGATGCATGCGGTATTCCAGGCCGCCAATCGCGTGGCCAAACGTGTTGCGACGGAGACGGCAATTCACCGCAAGCGAGTCAGCATCCCCAGTGTCGCGGTGGGTGATTTTGCACGTGGGTTCTTTGAGACTTTCGAGAAAAAACAGGTCCTGGTTATTGGGGCCGGGGAAATGGCGGAGGAGACGCTTCGTTACCTAATCGATGAAGGGGCGCGGCATATCACGATTGTGAACCGACATCGTGAACGCAGTGAGCGATTGGTTGAGCGAACGACTGGACAGGTTGCGGATTGGGACCAGTTATTTGAGTGGCTGGTTCGCGCTGACCTCGTTGTGAGTACTACGGGTGCGAGTGAACCCATTGTGCAATTAGAGGATTTCCAACGGGTTGCCGCCGATCGTTTTCAGCGTCTGCTGTTTGTTTTGGACCTTGCTGTTCCGCGTGATTTTGATCCCCAGATTGGCAACGAGCCGAATGTCTATCTGTACTCGGTCGATGATTTGTCCCAGGTGTGTGAACAGAATCGTCAGCAGCGGCAACACGCGTGGCCGGCTGCAGAGAAGATTGTTGAGCAGGAAGTCGACCGTCTGATGACGGAGTTGCATCATCAATCGACCGGTCCAGCGATTCGGCAATTGCGAGCCCAGGCGGACAATGTAAAAGAAGAAGAATTGTCGCGTTTAATGAACAAGTTGCATGATGCAGATGGACGGACGCGGCAAGAAATTCAGCAGTTTGCCGATCGACTTGTCAACAAATTGCTCCATCCTCCACTCGAGTCGCTGCGAGACGAATCGGCCAGCGGCAATTCAGAGGGTTTACTGGACGCGCTGAAGCGATTGTTCCAGATCCGAGAATGACCCCGACGGGATCGTCTGCCTGCCCTTCTGCCATTCGGTAGTGGTTGTTTGTTCACAGAGGCCCCGAGAACTGCAGCCTCTGGACATTAGTTCTAGCGAGCATCCAGCAGTTGATGGTAATGACGGATCAAACCTGCTGCAGATTGCCGTCGATCGAACGCCGCTTCCGCGCGGAGGCGGGTTGCGCACCCCAGAGCAAGTCGCCGATCTTTGTCATTCAGTAGCAGCGTGACGGCCGATTCGATTTGTTCTACGTTGTCCGGCGGAATCACCATTGCGGATCGTGTTGCCGGGGGAAAAATTTCATTGGTGCCACCGACAGCAGTTGCCACAATCGACAATCCGGAGGCGGCGGCTTCGAGTAATACGCGGCCGAGTGGTTCTTGCCGCGCGGGATGTACCAGGACGGTGAGCTCGTTCAGCCATTGGGACATGCACGAACGGTAACCCAGAAAGTGGCAGCGGCCCGCCAGTGGTGGCTGGTGGGCCTGCACTTGCAGTTGATGTTCCAGCTGGCGTGCTTCTTTTTTTTCGGACGAGCGTTCACCAAAGACGACGAATTGGACAGAGGGGATGCTGCCGGCAATTTGACAGGCAGCCTGGAGAAACAAATCGGTTCCTTTCCGCATTCCGATTTGACCGATCGTGCCAACCAGCGGCACATGGGGGGCAAGCTGCAGTTCGTCGTGCAGTCGGCCGGCTGGTGGTCGTGGTGCAAACTCCTCGAGATCAACCCCATTGTGAAGAACGAATGTGCGGTGTGCATCGAGACCCTGGTCGACGTGCCAGTTACGGGTGGCTGTTGAAACTGCCAGCAACCGTGTGTGGCAGTTAAGGTCTGCGATGGCTTGTCGGCTGAGCCGCAGGATGTCGCGCAGATGGCCTAGGCTGGGTACATCCATTTCTGCGACCAGAGGTCCCGTCAGGCGACTCATGGACAGACTATTGGTGTGCACCAGGTCTGGTCGCGATTGGCGTAACACAGATCGGATCACCGCGCGCCGGTCGGTTTGTTGCCGGTGTGCTGCTCCGTTCGGAAAATCCAGCGGTAACAGAACCATGTCGCGCCGCCGGATTTCAGCCGCCAGTGCTCCCGCCGGGGGCGCCGCAATTTGGAGTTCAAACCCAGCAGCGGACACCGACCCGAGTACAGACAACAGGGACTGTTCAGCGCCGTGCAATCGGGCGAATTCACAGAAGATCAATATGCGCATGACACTTAACAGCATGAGACAGTGAGGTGCGCCGCGTCAACCGCCTCGGAACAGGTCGGGTCACCTCCAGGGTGCCCCATTCCAGTTGGGGCTATAGAAAGGTCATCTTCAGGTGTTGGCGACTGTTTTCCCGCGGTTGTTTTCGGTTACCCTGTACTCTGCAAGGTAGAGCCGACGTTGAATTCACCGTTGTTTCGTCGTCGGTTGTCCCTGTGTCATCCTTTGTTACTCAGCGTTGTGAGCGAGGCACACGTGCAGCGAGAACCGATTGCTTTGGCGGTGTTGATTTCCGGGGGTGGAACGACCCTCAAGAACTTGCTGGAACAGATCGCTGCCGGTGCTTTGAATGCCGAGATTCGACTGGTGATTTCCAGCAACGAGTCGGCGGGCGGTCTTGAATATGCTGCCCAGGCGGGAATTCAATCCACCACGATATCTCATCGCGCAGCAGGCTCCCCGGAAGCGTTCAGCGCGGCGATTTTTGGGGCTTGCCGTCAGGCGCACGTCAAACTGGTGGTGATGGCAGGATTCCTGAAGCACGTACTGATTCCGGATGATTTCCAGAACCGGGTTCTGAATATTCACCCGAGCCTGATTCCGGCTTTTTGTGGTGCCGGGTTTTATGGATTGCGTGTCCATAGCGCCGTTCTGGAGTATGGCGCTAAAGTGAGTGGCTGTACGGTCCATTTTGTTGACAACGAGTACGATCACGGTCCGATTCTGCTGCAACGTTCTGTCAACGTTTTGGAAAATGACACACCAACTGCGTTAGCACAACGTATCTTTGAGCAGGAATGTGAGCTGTATCCCGCGGCGATCAACCTGTGTGCCGCTGGTCGTGTGACACTTGAGGGTCGCCGGGTACGGATTGCCTGACGGCCTGTCCGGTTTGAAGCGGATCCACTCCCCTTGCGTAAATCTATTCTGTTAAAGGGTTTGCGCTGGAATGACAGAAATCGTTCACTTATCGTGACGGAACTGACATAAAACAATCAATAATAAACGATAAATCTCTCATAAACATGATTGAAAGCGCGTTTTTTATATCGCATAATTGAAGATATTCACTCACGCAAACGGGGGTTATCGATCTGATGTCGATGCAGTTGACGGCCGAAGACCGCCGAAACCGCATGCTCGAAATGATCCGCAGGACGGGGTTTGCTTCGCTTCCCGACCTGGTGTGCGAGCTGGAGGTATCGGAGTCTACCGTCCGTCGAGACCTCGATTCATTAGAGGAATCGGGTTCGGCACGCCGGACGCACGGTGGTGTGTTCTATGTGGGACCTACTCCGAAACTGCCTCATTTTGATCACCGCCAATCAACCCATTGGGACAAGAAGCGGGCGATCGCCGTGGCGGCGGCGAAGTTGATCGAGGACGGGGATACCGTTTTGTTGGATGGTGGAAGTACGACCTATGAACTGGCACAGCAATTAATCGATAGACCGCTCCAGATCGTCACCAATTCGCTTCCCGTGGCAACACTTTTCATGTCCAGCGACAGCGTTGATTTAGTGCTGGTTGGTGGTTACGTGCACAGCCGAACTGGCGTTTCGCTGGGTCCTTATGCCAATCAAATGTTGGCCGACCTGAACGTGCGCCGCGCGTTTTTGAGCGTCGCCGGAATTAATCAGCGCGGATACTACAACAGCAACCTGTTATTAGTCGAATCAGAACGCGTCATGATGGCTTCAGCAGATGAAGTGTTTGTCCTGGCAGACAGTGCCAAGTTCGGCCAATCGAGCCTGGCGCATCTGTGCGATTTGGGGGATGTCGACTGCCTGGTGGTTGACGATGCGGTGGAGAAAACCTGGTGCAACCGACTGCTCGACGCGGGTGTTGAGCTGGTGCTCGGGAAGGCCAGCGGTACGGAGAAGATCGAGTAACCAGTGCGCAGTCCAGACTCCTGTGGGCGCGACATAGATCCATTTACTACAGAACATCCATCTATGACACAGTTAACCACCATCGATCGGACCCTTGTTGAACAAATCGTTCGCCAGGTTGTCACAGGTCAGACAGAATCAGCCGCCGATCCAGCCAGTCCAGGTGAGTTGGTAGTCAGCATTTCAGCGCGGCACTGCCATTTGAGTGACGAACATGTCGAAACGCTGTTTGGTGCGGGCCACCGGTTGACGCCGATGCGGGAACTGTATCAGGACGGTTTCTATGCGGCTGAAGAGACCGTAATGGTCGTGGGGCCACGGCGGCGCATGATCGAGAAGGTGCGTGTCTTGGGGCCCACCCGACCTGAAAGCCAGGTGGAATTGGCATTTACCGATGCCATCTCGTTGGGATTGCAGGTACCAGTGCGGCATAGCGGCGACCTCGCAGAGACCCCCGGTTGTGTGCTGGTGGGCCCAGCGGGAGTGGTGGAACTTGAACGGGGCGTTATTCGCGCAGCGCGGCACGTGCACATGTGTTTTGCGGAAGCCGAGCGTTTGGGTGTTCAGAACGGTGATCTGATCAATCTACGTATCGAATCACCTTTTTGCACCACGCTGCTGGAAGACCTGCTGGTGCGCGCAGATGCGACCAGCAAGTTGGAAGTCCACATCGATACAGATGAGGGAAATGCGGTCTATCTGGACGGCGCCACCAAGGTTGAACTCGTACACCAGGAAAAACAGAAGAAGCCATGTAGCTGTACAGGGCATGGGAAGTGAGACGACAAGTCAGCCGAGCCCTGCGCGGTTGGAACTTGGAAATGACGATTTAATTGATGTTTGCAGGACAACTCTATTGGGGAGATCTGTTTAATGGCGAAGGCACTTGAAGCGCTAGGGATGATTGAAACCAAGGGGTTTGTAGCCCTGCTGGAGGCAACGGATGCCATGATGAAAGCCGCCAATGTCCAATTTATGGGTTGGGACAAGGTTGGCAGTGGATTGGTAACGGCATTTGTGACGGGTGATGTGGCGGCGGTAAAAGCAGCCACAGATGCCGGTGCGAACGCGGCCGGACGTATTGGTGACGTGGTCAGTGTCCAGGTCATCCCGCGACCTCACGAAGACCTGGGTTCGGTCTTGCCGGCACCACGTGGCAGAGGGAAGGCGTCCGGTTAGCGGTGGTAGTGCCCCGATTTCCCATGGGGATCGAGGGACGGTTACCCACGCTACCACAGGCATCCCTGAGATAAATGTCCTGGCGGCTGATTCAGAGTGAATGGTCGAGAACCAGCAGTAACAATTTTTGAAAACACACTAGATAGAAAGAGAACCACGTTATGCAGAATGCAATTGGACTCGTGGAGACACGTGGCTTGATTAGTTTGGTTGAAGCGTCCGACGCAATGGCCAAGGCGGCGAATGTGGACATTGTCAAGCGCGTCGATATTGGCGGTGGCCTGGTTACCTCAGTCGTACAAGGTGATGTGGGTAGCGTTCGGGCAGCTGTCGAGGCAGGTGCCAATGCGGCCAATCAAGTGGGTGAACTGGTCAGCAGTCATGTCATTGCCCGCCCTGCAGAAGGCCTCATGGACCATTACCTGCGTTGAGGAATGGATGCACTGCGCGTGGGGTCGCGCGGGGTTGAAATGGGTCAAGGGAAGGAGTCGGGTGTGAAAATCTTAGTGGCCAATCTGGGATCGACCAGTTTCAAGTATCGACTGCTGGATATGGCCAGTGAGGAGCAGCTTGCGCGCGGTGGAATCGAGCGTATTGGTTCTGCGCAAAGCGACTGTTTTGTCGAAATCGGTGACCAGCGAACCGAGACAACTGGCCAGGTTCGCGATCATGCCGACGCCGTGCAGATATGTCTGGAGCAGTTAACTGATCCCCAGCGAGGTTGCCTGGCAGATGCCGCGGAAGTTGCTGCGATTGGATTCAAAGCGGTTCATGGTGGCGGCGTGAGTGGTGTGCAACGTGTGACGGATTCGGTTTTGGAAGCGATGCAGGAAATGAGTCCTGTCGCTCCGGCACATAACCCACCCTACATCGATGCGATGAGAAGGCTCGCGGAGCGTTTTCCGAGCATTCCCTTGGTGGCGGCGTTCGAGACGGGTTTCCACCAGACGATTCCTGATCGGTTGAAGTATTATGCGGTCGCTCGAGAGTGGGGAGATCGATGGCACATTAAGCGCTGGGGCTTTCACGGAGCCAGCCATCGGTTCATCGGTTTTCGCTGTGGTCAGCTGTTGGACGACCAGACAGCGCGCGTGATTTCATGTCACCTGGGTGGGTCTAGTAGCCTGTGTGCCATGCGCGGCGGTCGTAGTGTGGCCACCACGATGGGTATGAGTCCGCAAACGGGAATTCCCCACAACAACCGTGTAGGGGATTTTGATCCGTTTGTGTTGCCACTGATGATGCGGGCAACGGGAAAGTCCCTGGAAGATGTACTGGCCGATTTGGCAAGTCGCTCGGGACTGTTGGGTCTCAGCGGGCTCAGCGGAGACGTCCGAGATCTGGAAGAGGCGGCCGGCCAGGGGCACGCTGATGCCCGGCTGGCGCTGGACGTGTTTGTCAGTGAGGTGCGTCGTTATTTGGGTGGTTTGCTTGTTGAATTGGGTGGTGCGGATCTGATCGCGTTTACCGGTGGTATCGGGGAAAACAGCGCGCACGTCCGAGCGGCAGTTTGTGCCGATCTGGGTGAATTGGGGATTGATCTGGACGTCGACGCAAACGCAGCTGTGCAGTCAGAAAGTTGCATCAGCACGGATTCCAGCAGGACACAAGTTTGGGTTGTGCCAACCAATGAAGAGCTGATTGTTGCCCGCCAGGCGCAAGCGCTGTTGAACGAGGGTTAGAGATTCCGCACGAGTGGGATCTGGAAGAATATGGAGTTATCGAAACACAGAGGTTGTGGGCTCTAAGGCTGAGCTAGTATTGAATGCCCAAGGAGCGGACATGTTTGTTGCCAAGGTCACTGGTTCGTTGGTATCGACGCAGAAGGCGGACTCTTTGGTGGGCCACAAGTTGCTGATCGTTGAGCCGTATCGGCTCGAAGCAGACCAGCGCCGGAGTCTGGTTTCGACCGGACGCACACTTGTGGCTGTCGATGGGCTCGGTGCCGGTGAAGGAGACTATGTATTGCTGACTCAAGGGTCGAGTGCTCGGTTAACGCCCGAGACCCGGGAGGCGCCCATTGACACCGTGGTCGTTGGTATCGTCGACCAGGTGCATATCGACCAGCAAAGTGTTTACTCGCGTGAAGAGGAGTAGAGGTGAACAGGTGGTTCTCGAATCGCCACTGAAGTTTCCCACCGCCTGGCTCTTCGGTCCGTCTCGAATAGGCCATTACCACTAAACATTACAGGTACGACCCGACATTACAGGTACGACCAGACAATCGACCAGAAAATACAGGTAGACCAATCGCATGCAAGTTAGTGAAACCGTGATTCGTGATGTCGTGGCTCAAGTCCTGGCCGAAGTCGGCCAGATTCCACCGATTCAGGGGACCAGTTATGCCGGTCGCCACGGGGTCTTCGAGGATGTCAATGAAGCGGTTGCCGCCGCCAGCGAAGCGTTTGAACAGCTCTCCCACCGCGGTCTGGAGGACCGCAAGAGGATCATTGAACACATTCGGCGGATTTCCATCGAGCAGTCGGTAGAACTGGGCACGATGGAAATGGAAGAGACAAAAATTGGGCGACTTGAACACAAGATCGAAAAGCTAAAAACCCTGGGTGAGCAGACACCTGGTGTGGAGTTCATGCGGAGTGAGGTCTATAGCGGTGATCGTGGTCTGGCGGTTATTGAGCACGCTCCGTTTGGTGTGATTGGTGCTATCACACCGGTGACACATTCGCTCCCGACCATTACGGGCAATGCGGTCAGCATGATTGCCGCAGGCAATACGCTGGTTGTAAATCCACACCCCAGTGGCAAGAAGGTAGCGGCTGTTGGAGTGGAGAGGTTCAATCAAGCCATTGCCCGCGACGTGGGTATCGACAATCTGATTTGCGTGATTGCCGAACCGACACTGGATACGGCAGCAGCGCTCTTTTCGCACCGCCAAATTGCCTTGATTTGCGTAACGGGTGGTCCGGGAGTTGCCCGCGCTGCATTGAATAGTGGCAAACGAGCGATCGTCGCGGGCCCCGGAAATCCTCCGGTCGTGGTCGATGAAACAGCGGACCTCGATCGTGCCGCGCGGAGTATCATCCAAGGCGCCGCCTATGACAACAACCTGCTCTGCATTGCAGAAAAGGAAGTATTCGTAGTGGAATCGGTGTGTGATCGCATGCTCGCAGCCATGGAAAAGGCGGGCGCGACACGTTTGACAACGGGAGAAATCGATCGATTGACAGATCAGGCGATTGTCAGTGTTGGTGAGGGTGACCACAAACATGATGCCGCCAGCCGAGAGTTTCTGGGGCAGGATGCTCAGGTACTGGCGCGCGCGGCGGGTCGGTCGATTGGATCCGATGTCGAGCTGGTGTTTGGCGAGACGGACGAATCCAATCCGTTCGTCCCCGTTGAGCAGATGATGCCTTTTGTGCCTTTCGTACGTTGCCGCGATGTCGACGAGGCGATTGAAAAGGCACGACACTATGAGCACGGATTCCGACACACCAGCATTATTCACTCCAATGACGTGCGCAATATGACACGTATGGGTCGTGTCATGGATACCACCTTGTTCGTCAAGAATGGGCCTTGCATGGCTGCCCTCGGATTGGGGGGGGAGGGCTACTTGTCTTTCTCAATCGCTGGTCCGACAGGAGAAGGAGTAACCACGCCGCTGACGTTCACTCGTGAACGCCGTTGTTCGATGATTGAGGATTTGTGGATCTTGGGAAAAGCGGACCATTGAGCAACAGGATTGAGCAACAGGATTGAGCAACAGGATTTCTCTGGTTGACCGGTGGAGAATTCAAAGCAGGCGGAGTGTAAATCGAGTACAGGAGCGAGTGGATGCAACTGGGAACTGTGGTGGGTTTGGCGCACGGCACGGTCAAGCACGCCTCACTGGAAGGTCAAAAAATGCTGGTGGTTCAACCGCAGGGAGTTGCCGGCCAGCCCGACGGTATGCCGCTGGTGGCCATCGATGGTGTGGGGGCGGGCTGTGGGCAAGCGGTAATGTTGTCCAGTGACGGCCGTGGAGCGCGGGCCCTGCTGGGAGAGATTGCAACGCCAGTTCGATGGACCATTGTGGGAATTCAAGACGCATGAGTTCTGCTGCCCGTAATGCCGATTGGATCGAAACGATCGTCGCAGAAGTCATGCGACGGTTGTTAGCTCAGGGTATAGGGGTCACGACGGCGGAAGATGCCAGAGAATCTGAATTGGAAATCGATACCCGAGTCATTTCCTTGGCGACGTTGTCGGGTCGGCTTGAGGGCATTTGCAGACTGGTGGTAAAGGCGGATGCGGTTGTCACGCCGTCAGTTCGGGATGAACTGCGTGATCGCAATGTTGAGTTAGTCAGACAGGGCACGGTGGGGTCGCCGGGTTAAGGGAGTGCATTCCAGGATGCGTATCGCAGAAGTGATTGGCACTGTGACATTGAATCGATGGCACCCATCATTTTCAGGTGCGCGGCTGAAATTAGTGCAACCGCTGACGCTACAGCAAATGGTAAATGAGAAACCAGAGGGAACCGAAATACTTGTTGCTTGGGATGAACTGGGTGCCCATTTAGGCCATCGAATTGGCTTAAGTGAAGGGCCGGAAGCGGCCCAACCGTTTCGGCCGCAAATCAAACCAGTTGACGCCTATAACGCGGTAATTTTCGATCAAGTCGACATTTCTATCTCAGATCTTGAAAGGGACGGCTGACGGACAACTCATGATGAATGTACATAAGACCAAACAAGATATCTGTGAAATTGGACGTCGCATCTACAACAAGGGATTTGCCGCAGCCAATGACGGCAACATCTCCGTGCGCATCAGTGACCACGAAGTACTTTGTACTCCCACAATGCACTCGAAAGGTTTCTTGAAGCCCGATGACATCGCCACAATCGATATGCAGGGCAATCAGACAGCGGGCCGAAAGAAGCGTTCCAGCGAGGCGCTGTTACACCTGGAGATCTACAAGCAGCGTCCGGAGCTGAAGAGTGTGGTGCATTGCCACCCGCCGCATGCGACCGCATTTGCAATTGCCCGCGAACCGATTCCCCAGTGCATCCTGCCTGAAGTGGAGGTCTTTCTGGGGGATGTCCCCATCACACGCTATGAAACGCCAGGTGGACAAGAGTTCGCCGACACCATTATCCCGTTCGTCGAACGTTCCAACGTCATTATCCTTGCGAATCATGGTACCGTCAGTTACGGGGAAACGGTTGAGCGTGCCTATTGGTGGACCGAGATCCTGGACGCGTACTGCCGAATTTTGCTGCTGGCAAAACAGCTAGGCCGCGTCAATTTCTTTACCGAAGAGAAAGAGCGTGAATTGCTGGAATTGAAGAAGACTTGGGGTTTCGGAGATCCACGAAATACCAAGGAGTACGAGGACTGTGATATTTGCGGCAACGATATTTTTAGGGACAGCTGGAAATCCAGCGGCGTCGAACGTCGGGTGTTTGATGCGCCGCCTCCGATGGGGCCGGGGGCAGCTACAGCGCAGCCGACTGGCGAGAAAGTCGCCGATCAAGACGTGTTGATTCGGGAAATCACCGACCGGGTGATGGCTGAGTTGCAGAATCGATGATTGGCAGGAAGTGCGAGTTGAGGGTCGCTTGATCGCTTCCCGTACTCGTGCTTGTCGGCTGAGATCGAAATGGATCCACACAACAGAAGATGAACAAATCATGAAAATTAGCATTATCGGTGGCGGTGGTCTGGTAGGGTCGAGCGCAGCGTTTGCATTGCAAATGGGGCAAGTCGTTCGAGAGATTGCTCTGGTCGATGTGAATCAGGAGCTGGCCGAAGGGCAGGCACTTGATTTGTTGCACGGCGGACCCAGTACCGCTGACCAGGTCATTTCATCCGGAAGTTATGAGCACATTCCAGATAGTGACGTGATTTGTGTGACCGCGGGATCCCGTCGCAAACCGGATGAGAGCCGATTGGATTTAATCCAGCGCAACACCGATTTGTTTGTCTCCATTCTGGATGGTATTTCCAGCGCTGGTCCCAAAGCGGACGCACTGGTGCTGGTCGTCTCGAATCCCGTGGACATTCTTACGTATATTGCTGCCGAGCGATTGTCGCTGCCTCCGCAGCAAGTGATTGGATTGGGCACGCAGCTGGATACGATTCGTTTTCGTAGTCTGATCGCACGCGAACTGGAAATGGCTCCCACCCAAGTGGCTGCACTGATTCTCGGAGAGCATGGGGATAGTATGGTGCCGATCTGGTCGAGTGCCACGGCAGCCGGCTTGTCGCTGGAGAAATACCCTGCCTGGAATGCACAATCGGCAACACAGATCTTCGACCGCACCAAAGGGTCGGGTGCCGAAGTGATTGGAAAAAAAGGCGGCGCCGGATTTGCTGTTGGTGTTGCGATTCGCGACGTCGTCCATTCAGTCGCGCTGGACCAACGGCGAATCTTGCCGGTGTCGACGGTACAAGCGGGTTGCTATGGGATTCGCGATGTGGCGTTTTCCGTTCCCACGATTGTCGGTCGTGAAGGGGTGGTGGATCGCCTGGAGGTCGAACTCTGGCCCAAGGAATTGCAAGGATTGCGGCAGGGTGCCACGGTCCTACGAAAAACGCTCACCTCGGTCCTGGACAGACTCAGTCAGACCGGTGGCTAAGCCCTGAGCGGCTGCGATTCCACTGCCAGGGGAGTGGGCTACTGGTACCCCGGCCCCCTCTGGTTCGGTACGTGATCTCCCGTGCGTTGGGATGAAAGCTGTGATTGCCAGCTGGCGGCAACACTCCCCGGTTGCAGCGCTGCAACCGAGACATGCTGCGCACTACCGCCGAGCGCGTTATGATGTGCGACCACCGGTCACGTGGTATCGTTTGCGGGTGGGTCCCGCTTCTGTCGCCCGGTACGGATCGTGGCGGCGGGAGAACAAGCGTCAGTCTCTACCTTCGAGGAACTGTTGGAACTTCTTCGCGAGCTAATTCAGATTCAGCGTGAGCGAGGTTACCTCCACGAGGATCAGCTCCGCGCGTTGTCAGCAGCGCGTGGCGTGCCCCTTTACCACCTCGAGGGCCTTGTCAGTTTCTATCCTGCCTTTCGGCGGACGCCGCCGCCTGGCGCCACGGTTGAAATTTGCCGAGACGTAATCTGTGCCATGGCAGGTGGATCCCAGCGTTGTCAGGAACTGATGGCGCGCTGGGACGACAGTGACGACGTCGAGATTCAGGAAGTGTCTTGTCTGGGGCGGTGCGACTCAGCGCCGGCGGGTGCCATTAACCATGTACCTGTGGCGCCGGCTAATCTGGTTGACGCAGTGCAGCTGGCAGCCGACCTGGAGCGACCAGACACGACCCCACAGCAGCCGCTGGCGCCGAAATCTCGGCGCTGGAAGTGCGATCCGTATGCGGATCCTACGATGCACTACACAACGCTGCGCGCGCTGTCGGCGGACCCGGCGACGATTGCCGCGACGTGTTTAGAGCGGTTAACGGACAGTGGTCTCTGTGGGATGGGAGGCGCCGGTTTTTCGACTGCCCGTAAATGGTCCGCTGTCGCGGATGCTGCCGGTCCTGTCAAGTATTTGATTTGCAATGCTGACGAGAGCGAACCGGGAACATTCAAAGACCGCGTGATTCTCGAGGAGTTGCCCCACTTGGTGATTGAGGGCATGCTACTGGGCGCGCTGACGGTGGGTGCCCAGCACGGCATTATTTACCTCCGACATGAGTATCAGCGTGAGCAATTCGCGCTCGAGCAAGCAATTCAGACAGCGCGCCGTCAGGGCATCCTGGGTGCCAATGCAGCCGGTACCGGAAGGGCTTTCGAGATCGAGGTGTTCGTCTCTCCAGGAGGGTATATTCTGGGCGAAGAGACGGCGCTGCTGGAGGCCCTGGAAGACAAACGTGGAGAACCACGCAACAAGCCCCCTTATCCCAGCACCAGCGGTTTGCACGGCTGTCCGACACTGATCAACAATGTGGAGACGCTGGCACTGGCGACGGCTATTGTGCACCACGGCAGTGAGTGGTGGCGCGATGCCGGAAAAGATGACTTCTGGGGACTCAAGTTTGTTTCGATTTCTGGAGATATCCAGCGGCCGGGGGTTTATGAAATCCCGGTTGGTATGACAGTCGCGGAGTTAATTGATTTGGCCGGCGGGATGTGTGACGGCAGTGCTTTGAAAGCCTTTCTCCCTGGTGGTGCCAGTTCTAATTTTCTGCCCGCTGCGGCGGTCCAAACACCGCTTGATTTTACTGCCATGCGGGATGCGGGAAGCATGCTGGGAACTGGTGCCGTGATGGTTTTTGGTGCCGAACGGGACCTGTTTGCACTGGCGACGAACCTGGTTCGTTTTTTTCGCAACGAATCGTGCGGGAAATGCGTGCCTTGCCGACTGGGCAGTCGCTACGCAGTGGATTTGCTGGAAGGAGTGTCGCAAGGGGACGTTCCGACGGATGCCTTGAGTGAATTGACCCCACTTGCTGAAACCCTTCAACAAACCTCAATTTGCGGGTTGGGTCAGGTCGCTTTGAACCCGATCGAGTCAATGCTCCGTCATTTTCCTGAAGCCATTCCCCGCTGAGGAGCGCCGGATGTCGAGTGTTCAACTGGTCCTCGACGGACACACCATTGAAATGCCCACCGGGACGACGATTTGGGAAGCCGCCCAGCGGAGTGGTATTGAGATTCCCTCGCTTTGTCATCAGCCGGACGTGACACCAGTTGGCGTTTGCCGAATGTGTGTGGTCGACGTAGGTGAGCGCGTATTGGCGGCGTCTTGTGTACGAGCGTGCGAAGCAGGCATGGAGGTAGAGACGAATTCCGACCGCGTCCGAGCGCACCGTCGCAAACTGCTGGAGTTGTTGTTGCGTGAACACCCCCTGCCCTGTGACCGCGAGCAGACCACGGCGGATTGTGAGCTGGAGGCGTTGGGCCGTGCCTACGGTCTGTTAGCGAAAGACGCCACAGTGGTTGTCGAGTCTGCATTGCCGGGGCACTCGGTGAGCGAGTCAATACGTCGACCGACCGATCTCTCCTCACCGGTGATCGCGGTTGACCATCAGGCGTGCATCATGTGTGATCGCTGCATTCGCGCCTGTGATGAAGTCCAATCCAATGAAGTGATCGGCAGAACCGGAAAGGGATTTGCCGCACAAATTGCCTTCGACCTTGATGCACCGATGGGGAGTAGTACCTGTGTTGCCTGTGGCCAGTGTGCTGCCGCGTGCCCCACCGGCGCATTGACCGACAGGGTTGTTACGTTGCCGCTGGCTCCACGTGACCAGTTAACGCCAGTAGACAGTGTTTGCCCTTATTGTGGCGTCGGTTGTGCAGTGACGTTCCACACGGCTCCCACGGCACCGTCGCCTGCACCGCCTCCACACCAGCCACGATTGACTGCGGAAGATTCGCATTGCGATCCGCCTCCGCAAATTGTTTTCGCGGAGGGCCGTACCAGCCCGGTGAACCAGGGGCGGTTGTGCGTTAAAGGTCGCTATGGCTGGGACTACGCCACCCATTCACAGCGGTTAACACAGCCGTTGATTCGTCGGGAGGACGCTTACCCCAAAGGCCCGTTGTCATCCGAAGTTGCAGGCTCCACGGAATCTCGTCGTCGCAAGCCGGGAGGTATTGTTGACTACGATGAAGTGTTGCCGGCGTTTCGAGAGGCGACTTGGGAAGAAGCGTTGGACCTGGTTGCCAATCGGCTGCTCGCGATCCGCTCAGAATACGGCAGTCCTGCACTGGCCGGTTTTGGGTCGGCCAAATGTTCCAACGAGGAAGCGTACCTCTTTCAGAAACTGATTCGCGCTGGTCTGGGTACCAATAATGTGGACCACTGTACTCGATTGTGCCATGCCTCTTCGGTGGCTGCATTGATGGAGACGATCGGGTCGGGCGCTGTAACTAATGTTTTCGCCGACGTGGCCCGTAGTGACGTTGCGCTGGTGACTGGATCGAATACCACGGCGAACCATCCGGTGGCCGCGACTTTCATCAAGCAAGCTGCCAAACGCGGTACAAAACTGATTGTTGTCGATGTTCGGTCGCACCCGTTGACTGATTTTGCGGACCATTTTGTGCGCATCCGTCCCGGCACCGACGTGGCGTTTTACAATGCCTTGATGCATGTGCTGATTCGTGAAGACCTGGTCGACGCGGATTTCATTAATGCGCGAACCGAGGGGTTTGATGGTCTGCGAGAGATGGTGCTCGAGAACTATGCACCACATCAAGTGGCTTCCGTTTGCGGTGTCCCCGTGGCGGAGATTGAGCATGTCGCCCGGACGATTGGAACGGCCGGCAGCATGTTGGTTTTCTGGGGTATGGGTATTTCGCAACATACGACAGGTACTGACAACGCGCGGTGCTTGATTTCTCTGTGTCTGATGACAGGGAACATAGGTCGTCCGGGAACGGGGCTCCATCCATTGCGCGGCCAGAACAACGTTCAGGGGGCCAGCGACGCGGGTTTGATTCCCATGGTCTATCCGGATTATCAGGCAGTGACTGATGGAGCGGTGCGAGATCGCTTCTCTCATGCCTGGGGAAAACCACTGGATGATCAGCCGGGCCTGACCGTCGTGGAAATTATGCAGGCTGCGTTGGCGCGAGAGATACGTGGGATGTACATCCTGGGGGAGAATCCATTTATCTCCGATCCAAACCTGAACAAGGTCCGCCAGGCCCTAAGCCGTCTCGACTTTCTCGTCGTACAAGATATTTTCTTGACCGAGACAGCGGAGTTTGCAGATGTCATTTTTCCCGCGAGCAGCTATCTGGAGAAAACGGGTACCTATACCAACACCGATCGCCGCGTGCAGTTGGGTCGGGCAGTTCTGCAGACTCCAGGTGCGGCGCGGGAAGATTGGTTGATCCTCTGTGATCTGGGACGGCGTCTGGGTCTTTCGATGGACTATGCCACCGTGGCGGATGTCTTTCAGGAATTTGCCTCACTAACACAGAATTACCAGACGTTGTCGCACGACAACCTGGGAGAGACTGGCAAACTCTGGCCCTGTCCGAATCCCGCGACGGACGATGGGACACCGATTCTGTTTACCGAGGCGTTTCCCACAGCCTCTGGTAGAGGCGCATTTGTACCCTGTCATTATCAACCCGCGGAGGAATTGCCGGACAGGGAATTTCCCTTTGTGTTGAATACGGGTCGAGTCCTGGAGCACTGGCACACGGGTAGCATGACGCGCCGTAGTTCTGCTTTGTCGCAATTGGAGCCGGCTGCGTTCGCAGCGATACACCCCAGCGATTTAGAGGTTTTGGACATTACGTCTGGCGATCGAGTGCGCATCAGTAGCCGGCGTGGGGAGATTGAACTGGCAGCCCGTGCCGATCGAACCATTGAACCGGGGAGTGTCTTCATCCCGTTCCATTTTCGTGAAGCGGCGGCAAACGTCTTGACGAACGACGCTTTGGATCCATACGGGAAGATTCCCGAATTCAAATTCTGTGCGGTGCAAATTGCACCGTGTAATTAGCGTCGTGTAGAGAACGTCTGCTCGGACGAGGTTTCTGGACCCTGGCAGGGACTCCGCGAAGGCGGGTGGTTTCGTTGCGGTGCGGCCAGTCTGGCGTGGTTGTCTTTCGCCCTCAGCTGGGGTATTTTGGCGGGTCTGGTTCCCCACGCGTGTGCATGAGAATTGTGCGGGGTAGAAGCTCTTTCAAATTAACCACGTTTTTCAAGGGATTGCTGTATGACGACCGATTCAACAGCCGCCAACCTGGAAGTCCAGCAGCAGGAGGCCAAGGCCCGGCTCGATGCGCATACGGTTGAAATCGTTCAGTGGCATTTCCACCCGTCAACGGGCAGTCCTTTCTGGCTGGAAAAAAAGGCTGAGTTGGATTTTGATCCGCTTACGGACGTCAAAGAATTTGACGATCTGAAGAAGTTTCCTCTCTTCGAAGACGAATGGTTGCGCGGTGGGCCGATTCGCCGCTGGGTTCCCAAGGGTCTGGATGGAAAACCGACCTATGTCTTTGAGACTGGCGGAACGACTGGAATTCCTAAAAGCCGTATGGTGATTGACGACTTTCGCATCGACTACGAGATGTTCAGTGAGACGTTACCGGATGAGTATTTCCCGAAAGGCTCCAATTGGCTGATGCTGGGACCTTCCGGCCCTCGACGGCTGCGATTGGCAGTGGAGCATCTGTGCCAGTTTCGTGGTGGGATCTGCTTCTGCATCGACCTGGACCCACGTTGGGTTGTCAAGTTGATCAAGAAAGGCTGGATGGAGCACTTGGAGGAGTACAAGAAACACTGCATCGACCAGGCACTCACCGTGTTATCTGCCGGCCACGATATCAAGTGTTTGTTTGCGACTCCCAAACTGCTGGAATCCCTCTGCAACGCGCTGGAGGAGAAGGGGCAGTCGTTTGCCGATACTGGCATTACCGGAATTTTTTCTGGGGGCACGGAGTTCACGCCGCAGTGGACGCGATTCTGCATCGAAGAATTTTTCGGGGGCCCGCCCGCAGAGAGTGGCATCTACATGACCCCGACCTACGGCAATACATTGATGGGTCTGGCTTGTAGCAAGCCCGTGACCGCGGCAGAGGACTACAAGATCAGCTATTACGCTCCACAACCCAGGGCAGTTACGGAAGTCGTCGACTTTGATGACCCGACCAAGGTTGTGCCGGTTGGCGAAACAGGTCGTGTCAAACTAACAACCCTTACGAAAGAGTTTTTTGTGCCGGGCTTTCTGGAACGTGATGAGGGTGAGCGGGAAGCACCCTTTGATCTGTATCCTTGGTATGGAGTTAGTGGAGTGCGTCCGTTCCACGGTTTCGCTTCACAGACGACCGTTGGCGTGTATTAAACGGCAGTGCAACAAGCGGGCGTCATGCGCCGCGATGTTGGCTGTTTCAGATCATTCGAGAACCGGGTTGATTTGCAACCGGTCCTGCAGGAGAAATTGCCGTGCTCGAAATTCCTGTCATCCGATGGGGTAAGCCTTACGAGTCACTCGAAGTGACCGACGTCCAACATTTCGCAACGGGTGAGCCGGTCGCGAAGGTCCATCAAGCCAATGGTGGAATTATCAAACGCGATATGCGGCATGCCCAAAAAGCCCGCGATGCCTTGCTGGAATTTTCCTGCGAGGAATTGATTGAGCGCCTTGGCGTTGCCGGCGATCACTACGAGACGGGTACCCTGGCGATTGGCAACGGCACGCAGTCTCCAGAGGAGTTTGCCCACCAGCAATCTTCCACGACCGGGCTCCCCGAGCACATGTGTCGTGCGAACATGGGAAAAAATTCGTTCGTGCTCAAGAACATGGGCAAGATACTGGACTGTTTGACCCGTGGTTTGCCACTGGACGTACTCACCCGCGGGTGGGGCATCGAAGACCGCGGTGTGGTCGTGAGCTACCAGTGTCAGTCCCCTGTTTTGGGTGCGGTTTTGCCTTCCAATTCTCCGGGCGTTCACACGTTGTGGTTGCCGGCGATTCCCCTGCAATTGGGGCTGGTACTGAAGCCTGGTCCCCAGGAGCCATGGACGCCTTACCGGATGATGGCTGCGTTTATTGAGGCGGGTATTCCACCTGAAGCGTTCTGCATGTACCCCGGTGAAGCAGAACCGGGTGCGGCACTTCTTGAGTCGTGCGACCGGGCCATGATTTTCGGAGGTACACCGACTGTCGAACGCTACCATGGCAACCCGAAAGTCCAGGCGCACGGACCCGGGTTCTCGAAAATACTGCTGGCGGACGACGTGGTCGACGACTGGGAACAGTACGTGGACATGATGGCGGAGAGTATTTACATCAACAGTGGGCGGGGTTGCATCAATTGTTCTGGTGTGTGGGCGTCGCGACACACCAAGGAAATCGCTGCTGCATTAGCAGAGCGAATTGGACCGATCGAGGCCAAACCACCGAGTGATCCAGAGGCGGGCCTGGCCGCGTTTACTGTACCGGGAATGGCCGCCGCGGTGTGGGGCATGATCGAAAGCGATCTGAAGGAAGCCGGGGTTACTCACCTGACAGAGCAGCATGGAGAGCGGCTTGTCGAACAGGAACGGTGTGCTTACTTGCGCCCGATGATTGTCCATTGCGAGTCGCCGGACAACGAAATCGCCAAGAAGGAGTATATGTTCCCGTTTTCGACAGTAGTTGAGTGTCCAGAAGATCAAATGTTGTCGCGCATCGGGCCGACGCTGGTAGGTACCGTGATCACGAAGAATGAATCGTTGATCCGCGCCGCGACGAACGCGACCCACATCGATCGCTTGAATATTGGTGCTATTCCGACGACCAAACTTAATTGGTTACAACCTCACGAGGGCAGTATCATTGATTTTCTGTTTCGGTCGCGAGCTTACCAGGTGCCTGACGAGATGTTGCCAGCCAGCTAGTCGGATGGCCGGGTGACTGCGGAGCAGCCCTGGTCCCGGCCGAGTTGTTCCCCGCCCCGCCTGGAATAAAGGACTGCGTGCCGGCGGTTAATGCCAGTGGTCGTATACCGAAAGAAAGATCGTTCTGTCGCATTCAAGCGGCGCGTTGCCGAAAGCCGCCCGGAACCTGTGTAGCCGGGATAGGGAGGCGTCGGTTGTCGTACGACGCCGGAATTTCCAGCCCATGCATGCTTTTGATAGTCAGCCTAGAACCAGAATTATTTTTGGCGCCGACGGACTTGCATCGCTGGGTGATTTGGCGGTCCAGGCGGGGGCGCACAAAACACTATTGGTCAGCGATCGCGGCGTGATTGCTGCAGGCCATACACAGCGCGGGATCGATGCGTTGCGCGCCGCAGATATCGAAGTCACGGTGTTTGATGATTTTGGCGAGAACCCCACCACAAAGGATGTGCAAAAAGGGGTTGCGGTCGCCCAGGCGTGTGCTCCGGAACTGCTCATTGGCCTGGGGGGCGGTAGCTCAATGGATTGCGCCAAAGGTATCAATTTCGTGTACACCAATGGCGGCACCATGCACGACTATTTGGGTGTCGGCAAGGCGAAACAGCCAATGCTTCCGATGTTCGCAGTGCCCACAACGTCCGGAACCGGTAGCGAGACGCAGTCGTTTGCCTTGATTTCTGATGCGGAAACGAAGGTCAAGATGGCGTGTGGCGACAAGAAAGCGGCTTGTGCTGTGGCCTTGTTGGATCCGGTATTGACACTGACGCAACCCGTTCAGGTGACCGCGCTGACCGGGATAGATGCCCTGGCGCACGCCCTGGAAACATATGTGACGACAGCGCGGACACCGATGTCCCAGATGTTCAGCCGGGAGGCCTGGAGGCTGCTGTCAAGTCATCTCGCCTCGGTACTGGACGATGCCCAGGATTTAGAGGCTCGCGGAGGGATGCAACTGGGTGCGTGTTTTGCCGGCCTGGCAATTGAGAATTCGATGCTGGGGGCGACCCACGCGCTGGCGAATCCATTAACGGCGGAATTCGGGTTGATCCATGGGCAAGCAGTGGGCGTCATGTTGCCGCATGTGATTCGTTATAACGGCGTGCAATGTGGCGATTGGTACCAGGAACTCTTGCAGTGCCAGGGCGGCGAGTTGGCCGGTTACCAGGGGGTGAACCAGTTAGCCGACTGGGTTTCAGGGTTGTTGTCCAAGGCGGGTTTGAAGCAGTGCCTGGCGGATTGCGGTGTCCAGCGGGAGGAACTCGCCCGACTCTCGGAGGATGCGGAGCGACAGTGGACAGCTGGCTTTAATCCACGGCCAGTCAGTGCGGCCGACTTGTACGAGCTCTATTGTCAGGCCTTTTAAACGAGCTTGCGGTGACTCCGTTCAGCAACCATGGGGAGTCAGGCACTTCGCGCCGGTAGTGTCCCGTCTTGAAATATCCCCGTCGATTTTTCCAGGGCAGTTAGCAGCTCGTCTAATAAATAGGGCTTGGAGACCATCTGACAGGCCCCGGCGGCCAGCAATCGTTGCTGATCATCGAGGCGGGGATACCCCACGACGGCAATGATCGGCAATCCGGGGAATTTCTGGGCCAGGTGTGTGACACGGTGCACATCCTGCCGGTGTGATGTGCCTCCGTTGCAGAGAATTGCCGAAAGGTCTGCGTAGTGGACTGTGTCGGGATCGGCCAGTCCAGGTTCGACCAGCCAAACGGTCGCCAGTCCGCGTGCCTGGCAAGCATCAGCCAGGGTTTCAAAATCGATAAACGAGAGAGCGCTGATGCCGATGAGGCCACTTTGTGGTGTGCAGTGGTGTTCTTGTGCGCACAATAGCCTCTCGGCAGGGGTGGTGGTGCGCGGCAGTACCCACGTCTTTGATCGGTGCGGTTCACGGCCGCTCGCTGTATCGATCAACTGAGGTGTCCACTGGTGCCAGTAAATCCGTTGGACCCCTTTCCAGGGCTCACCGCTGCGCACTTCCCCTTCGCACCAGCTTCCCAGTAGGCCGACCAGTCGCGCCAGCGGGGCCATGCGGTGCAACTGTTCAATCTGATGTTGCGAGATTTCGTTTCGGCGCGATTGCACCAGGAGAATGAGCTGTGGGTTCTCCTGCGCTCGTAAATGCTGCAGGGCCAGATCGAGACTGGCTGACACCGTCAGCTCCAGATGCGCGCGGAGCCAGCACAGGGCGACGGCGAATTCGGGATGTTCGGAATTGCCGACAAGTAAAGCGCGCATAGAGCCTTTTCGTCCTGGGTCTGCCGGTACGCGGTGACGAGCGAATCCAGTTGTTTTCGCGGCTGTGTGTGGGGCTATTGTGACGGGAATACAGTTTCGCTGTCCAGTCCGAACGACCGGTCAGAAATGAACCGTGTTCGACCTGTCCAAGGGGCGCAAAATATCTGGGCGACATTCATCGGATGTCGCGTCAAAGAGATCCCCGATATGCTATCGTAGTATTTCTGTCGCAGTGGATTATGGGGCCCGTGTCTGGTTCCTTCCACGGCAGGATTATCCGAATTTGGTGTGACAGGTGGATGGGGAGTATCACAGCGGATGTTGAATGAATCTCTGAAACAGGAATTGCAGCGTTGTGTGTTGCCGAACGTACAGACGCCCGCCCAGTACCTGGGTGGCGAATGGAATATGGTGCGCAAGGATCACCGTACGGTGAGTGGAAAGCTCTGCCTCGCATTTCCCGATACCTATACGATTGGCATGAGTCACCACGGCCTGCAGGTACTCTATTCGCTGATGAATGCCAAATCCGAGTGGGCATGTGAGCGTGCATTCGTTCCCTGGGACGACATGGAATCTCAACTACGGCAAAAACAGTTGCCGTTGTACAGCCTGGAAACCTTTACACCCCTTTCTGACTTTGATGTGCTGGGGTTTTCCTTGCAGTATGAGATCTGCTCGACCAACTTATTGACCATGCTCGACCTGGCTGGCATTCCCCTGCGCGCAGCCGATCGTACGATGGACCATCCATTGATCGTTGCCGGAGGTCCCTGTGCGCAGAATCCCGAACCTTTGGCGCCATTTGTCGATGTGTTTGTCACAGGGGATGGTGAACCCAGTTTGCCGAGTATTTGTGACTTTTGGCTGGCTGCGCGGCAGTCGCCAGGGGCTGCCCGTGGTTCAGCTTCCGTGCCAGACGAATCGCGCGAGTCCCATTTGGCAGAATTGGCGGCGACCCATCCGTACTGTTACGTGCCCAGGTTTTATGAGCCCGAATATCGCGACGGTCGATTTGTCGCATTACAGCGGACACGCAGCGATGTGCCAGAGACCATTGAGCCATCGGTGATTTCCGACCTCGATAGTATTCCCTTGCCGACCAGCCCGATCGTACCTTATGTCGAGTGTGTTCATGACCGGATTGCCATCGAAATCATGCGCGGTTGTCCGTGGCAATGTCGATTTTGTCAGAGCACCGTGATCAAGCGACCATTGCGGATTCGTTCGGTTCAGACGATTGTTGACGGTGCCTTGGAGAGTTATCGAAATACAGGCTTTAACGAGATTTCAATCCTCTCACTCTCCAGCAGCGACTACCCGCACTTTGAAGAGCTGGTACTCGAGCTAAAACGAGTTTTTCGCCCGCTTGGTGTCAGTGTTTCTGTGCCCAGTTTACGGGTTAATGAGCAGTTGCGAAGTATTGCCGAGCTGATCGGGAATGATCGTCGTTCAGGGCTTACGTTGGCTCCCGAGGTCGCCCGCGATGACATGCGCGAGCAGATTCGCAAAAAGATCAAGAATGACGATTTGTACGAAGGTTGTCGGACCGCTTTTCGCAATCATTTTCAGCGGATCAAACTCTATTTCATGTGTGGGCTTCCCGGCGAACGTCAGGTCGATTTGGATGGCATTATCGAGATGGCGGAGACGATTGCTCGGATCGGCAAAGAAGAGTTGGGACGCTATCCGGCGGTGACCGCCAGCGTGTCCAATTTTGTGCCTAAGGCGCATACGCCGTATCAGTGGAATGCAATGCAGCGGCGCGAGTACTTTCAGTGGGCTCACAAGTACCTGTGGAGTCGTCGAACGTTACGGTCAGTAAACGTCAAGTGTCATGATATTGAGACGAGTTTACTGGAAGGGATCCTTAGCCGTGGTGACCGGCGCACATCGGATGCGATCGAATTAGCCTGGAAGCGTGGGGCCCGCCTGGATAGCTGGACAGAGCACATGGACAGTCAACGCTGGTGGCAAGCCCTGGCCGACGTGGGTATCGATGTCGACGAAGCGCTACACAAACCGTACGAAGTGGGAGATCGATTACCCTGGGATCACCTCAATGTGAAGTACGGCCGGACGTTTCTCGAAAAGGAGCAGACGCGGTCCCAGGTGCAGTTGCACGCAATGGCGGCTGCCGAATAGCCTTCGGCAGAAGGGTGCTTTGCCTCCCTGTCGTGCCGTTGTGGCGACAGATACGGGTAGCGGCAAGTCGGTAGTGAACGCGGCTGACTTCATCAACCGGATGTCACGGCTTTACACGTAGCTGTCGAAGATCTCGACTTTTTCCCAGGATGCTTTGTTTTCTTCAATGAATGCCAGATGGCGTGGATGCACCTGGTACTCGTCGTGCGCCTGTTTGTTTTCAAACACGACATGCAGCCCTGCGTGATAGGTCTGGTTATTCACGGGACGCGTAAATTCCTCACCCCGAGGACCGACGCTGAAGTGCGTGACTCCAGCATGGTCTGTCAGGTGTTGCTGGCAGGAGTTTACCAGTTTCTCAATGGCGACAGCGCTGGGTTCCTTGAGAGTAAAAAAAACCATGTGGGCGACACTTTTTTCGGACACTTGCGTTCTCCAATATCACGGTCTGTAGAGGACTAGAGTTTCTGTTGGCATTTCGGCAGCAGGGACGTTTGTTGTCAGACGGTATCACCTGTCGTGTTTTCCATTTCCCGCATCAATAACTGAATGTCTTCCCAAGTGTCCTTCTTGGCGGCCGGATTTCGCAATAGATAAGCAGGATGATACGTGGCGATCACTTTGATTCCTTGCCAGTTGTGAACGGTCCCCCGCAACCGACCGATTGTCTCGCGTGTCTGTAGTAAATTTTGAGTTGCGACGGTTCCCAGACAGCAGATAAATTCGGGCTGGATGATTTCCAACTGGCGCTCAAAGAAAGGACGACAGCAATTTGCCTCTTCGGGGCTGGGGTTTCGATTTCCCGGGGGCCGGCATTTGAGTACGTTGAGAATATAAACGTCTTCGCGCTGTAGTTGCATGCCTTTGTGGATAATGTCGGTGAGGAGCTTTCCGGCCCGACCAACGAACGGCTCACCCTGGCGATCTTCGTCTCTGCCGGGTGCCTCGCCAAAGAAGCAGAGTCGTGCCTGGGGATTGCCGACGCCAAACACGGTTTGTGTCCTGGAGGCAGCCAGTTCGTCGCAGAGCGTGCAGCCAGCGACTTTTTGGCGAAGCAATTCCAGTTGTTCTAGGGCATTTTCGGGTGAAGGTGTGGACTGCATTTCCGGCACCGGTGAAAGAGAAGTTGCTGGTGGTTGATCTGGCTTGCCAGGAGGGATTTCCCCGGAAAGAATTCCCGCGCGCGGAAGTTGTCGGACGCCGGCGCGCTGAAGACTCTGAAGCTGCTGTAGCAGAATCTGCTGCAGACGAGCATCTTCGAGGTCTTCCTGCGTGGCCATTCCATGTTCTCCCGGGATGTGTCGCGCTGGCTTTGTCCCGCCGCAGGCGAATTCTGTACGACCTGGTCACAGTTGTATGGACTATTTTTGTGTGGACTATTTTCCCACAGACAATTTCCTGCAGGACAGTGGGTAACCGCGTGGGCCAGTATAAGCTGCCTGTGCGGCTTGCATACGGGTATGTGCTGCCAACTTCTCGTGCTGACGGCATTGAACTATGATGAACGGCGCGTTTTGAGCAAGAGAATTGTATGGTGAAATTATGGCGGTACCGCAAGTTGTAATCGTCGGTCGACCCAATGTGGGAAAATCGAGTCTGTTCAATTGGCTCGCCGGTATGCGCCTGGCGGTCGTTGATGATGTGGCGGGCGTCACGCGGGATCGAGTAACCCATTTGATCAGCGATGGTGATCGCTTTTTTGAACTGATTGATACCGGTGGTATTGGGATCGACGACGTCGACAACTTGACGAGAGAAATTGAAAATCAAATTACTACAGCCCTGGAAATTGCAGATCTTGTGCTACTGGTTGTTGATACCCGAGATGGATTGACTCCTCTGGATGAAGAAGTTGCCCGGCGTCTTCGGTATGTAGACAAACCAATCATTTGCGTGGCCAACAAGGCCGACGATGCCAAACTGGATCCCCAGGCCGATGAGTTTTATCGCCTCGGTCGTGGCAAGCTGATTCGGGTTAGCGCGCACCAGAATCGGAATCGTCGCGAGTTGCTTGATTTGATTCAGCAGCGGTTACCACCAGAATCACAGCACGACGAAAAACCGCCAGAGACCACCATGAAGGTGGCGATGGTCGGGCGTCGCAATGTGGGCAAGAGCACGCTGGTTAATTCGCTGGCACGCGGAGAACGCATGATCGTTAGTGAGGTGCCAGGTACGACGCGAGACAGCGTGGATGTCCGTTTTGAACTGGATGACCAGATTTTCACAGCGATCGACACACCTGGGTTACGGCGCACCAAGGCGGTTAAGACAAATGTCGAGTTCTACAGTACGCGGCGCGCGCAACGTAGCATTCGACGCGCCGATGTGGTGTTGATGTTCTTTGCGGGAAACGACCCGATCTCAAAAGTCGACAAACAACTCTGTAAGTACATTTCAGAGAACTACAAGCCTTGTATCTTTGTCGTCAACAAATGGGATCTAATGGTCGGTCGGATGCCGACAGATCGATGGGTGCGCTACTTGCGGGAGTCGTTTCAAACTATGTGGCATGTGCCGATTGCGTTCATTACGGCGCAGACAGGCAAGAACGTCAAGGCGATGATGAACCATGCGCAAATGCTATTCAAGCAATCTCGCGATCGGGTATCTACGGGCCAATTGAATCGCCTTGTCGGTGCGGCGCTGGAACGCCATGAGCCACCTATCTTTCGCGGTCGCCGCCCGAAGATCTACTATGCGACGCAGGTTGGATCCCAGCCCCCGACGATCGTGTTGATCTGCAATTATCCACAGGCATTTTCACCGACCTATCGGCGTTATCTGCTGGGGGTGTTTCGAGACCAACTGCGATTTGGTGAAGTTCCGATCAAGCTCTATTTACACGCGCGTTCTCGAGACGATACCCGCGACGAGATTGTTTCCAGCCCGTCCAGCGAGGTCGATTCGACGCCGACGTGAATGCTGGCCGACAAAGGGGGAGCGGTGCTCGTGGTTCCGCTGCCCGTTTGATTGCCCGTTTTATCGTCCACCCCGAGGCGTTATATTTGCTAACCGCGTTGCCATGCTACGCCCCATTTTCGGAGAGTTTATTCGATGGATGCTGAATTAATTGACCGATCTGAAGCGATCCAGCAGCGCATACTCCAGCTGCGTGACAGTCTTTGACTACGCCGAGAAGCAGGCGGAATTGACTCGCATTGAAACACGGATGGCAGCCGCTGGATTTTGGGACAACCAGGAGACGGCACAGGAAGTTGTGGGAGCACTCAAGTCGCTCAAGGCGGTCATGACACCATTGGAGCAGTTGATTGAAGACGCCAGTGATTTGCAAGCCATTCTGGAAATGGCGCGCGAAGACGGGTCGATTGAGGATGAAGTAGCGCGCGAAGTTCAACGGCTGGATGCGCAGTTAGAAGAACTTGAACTCAAGGCACTGCTCAACGGAACCCACGATTCGGCTGGCGCGATTCTCTCGATCAATGCTCGCGACGGTGGAACCGATGCGAATGACTGGGCCGAGATGATGTTGCGCATGTACACGCTCTGGGCTCAGAAGAACGACTACTCGCTGTCCCTCCTGGATCGCAATGACAATGAAGAAGCCGGTCTGAACAGTTGCTCGATTGCTGTCCGCGGACCGATGGCGTACGGGTATCTCAAGGGTGAAAGTGGTATGCACAGGCTGGTGAGGATCAGTCCTTTCAACGCCGACGGCAAACGCCAGACGAGTTTTGCCGCTGTTGATGTAACTCCTGAGATCTCCGATGCAACGCAAATCGAAGTCCGAGATGCAGATGTAGAGATGCAGACTTATCGCGCGCAG
The DNA here is from genome assembly GCA_002724245.1 of Planctomycetaceae bacterium. Lineage (GTDB taxonomy): Bacteria > Planctomycetota > Planctomycetia > Pirellulales > Pirellulaceae > UBA9264. The sequence continues at coordinate 47,879 of PBOG01000004.1, read as the reverse complement.
GGCGCGGGTGGCCAGCACGTCAACAAAACGGACAGCGCTGTGCGATTAATTCATAAGCCATCTGGAGTGGTGGTGCAGTGTCAAAACGAACGCAGCCAGCACAAGAATCGCGCGACAGCCTGGAAAATGTTACGTGCCAAGTTGGTGCAGATTGAGGAGGATAAACGCGAAGCTGAAGAAGCGGAAAAATACAAAAACAAAGCGCGCGTCGGGTTTGGTTCACAAATACGCAACTACTTTCTACACCCCGATCAGCGTGTCAAGGATGCCCGTACCGGATTCACGATGGGTAATTTTCATGAGGTTCTTGATGGCAACTTGCAGGGGTTTCTCGATGCATTCTTGCGGTGGCGGGTCGGCCAGGGAGAATGAGCTGCTGTGAACGTGTTGGAAGCTATCAACGACGAGGGGCATGGCCTGCAACTGACCTTCTCCTGGATCGGAGATCGATACGCACAACAGGTTGATTATTGCGGCCCGACGGGCACGACCCCGTTATTGACGTCGCTGGAAGGCAACGATCAGGTGGTCTGGCCACCGAGTCCGCCGTTACAGCAGCTCACATTTGAAGAACGTCCGCGCGGGCCGATCGCGCTGTTAATTGGGATGGCCGGGACTAGCCACTGGTCCGTCAGTATCGAAACCGACACGGCCCGCGGGGAGATTGTCTTTGATGTAGCGTGTCGCATCAGCCAACAGCCCCTTTTTCTGGGGACTACTTATCTCAGTACGCAGACGGTTGCGGCAGCGCAGGGAAAGAATGTCAGTCTGGCCGCGGGAGTAACTCTAGAGAGTTTGCCGGTGTGTGAAGAAGTGGCAGATGCGACGGGTGCCATTGAAATCGCCGATTCGCAGATCAAGATTGCGGCGGTATCTCCCGAAGTCGGTGAGACTCCCCGATGGAAGTACCGACTCGCTTTGCAATTGCCGTCGTAAACGCACCCGCGTGCTGGTGCCGGATGTTGAATGCCTGCCCGGATTGTTACGATGGGTAACGTGAGTCAATCGTACAGCCATTGCACAGTTTTCTGATATCACAGTTGATGTATTGATGTGCCCAGCACCATTTTTGGCGGAGGTGATTTGATGTCGTACTACGCTCGACCACAGTATGGTCCCGCTTTTCCAGCACGCGGTCGTCGCGTTCTACCGCGGCGGCGGTTCTTGCGGGCAGGCCTGGTGGGTGCGCTCGCGCAGGGATCGTGCTATGCGCGTTCCGCCGTGGCAGCACCCGCCACGACAGATTTGACTGTGACGAAGATTGATCGGGTTACGGTGAAGGTACCATTTCGGCCTGTCCCGGCGCGAAACATGGCCCGCGAGTTGCCCCACTGGAAATATTCTGAAATTTGTACGGTACGGCTGGCGTCGGGCCAGTTGGGGCATGGCGAGACGCTGTTGTATTACACCCCAGCCGCGGTTTCAGAAGAAGCGGTCCAGCGCGTGCAGGGGCGGAACGCAGCATCCTTGATGTGGGATGATTCGCTGGGTACTGGATTACAGATGGCACTGTTTGATGCCGTGGCTCGCGCGTGCGATGTTCCCATCCATCGGCTGCTGGGTGTCCAGTTGTACCAGCAGACACCTCTTTCCTGGTGGAACATTGATACGACTGTTGAAGATATGGCGTCGGAGTGCCGTGAGGCCCAGCGACTGGGGTACCTGGCATACAAAACGAAAGGACGTCCCTGGTTCGATATCTGGGCGCAGATGGAAGCGGCGGTGCAAGGGTTGCCTCCGGAGTTCAAGATCGACATGGACTACAACGACACGCTGCTGACCGCCGAAAAGGGCTTGCCGATTCTCAAGGATCTGGCAGAGTTTCCACAGACGGACATCTACGAAACACCCATTCCGCAGGGGGATATCGCGGGTAATCAGGCCATCCGTCACGCAACCCGGGTGCAGATCGCGATGCACTATGGAAATCCGCGCCCACGCGTGGCGATTCAAGAAGGAGTTTGCGATGGTTTTGTCATCGGGGGTGGCGCGAGTCGTGTGGTGCGCCAGGCACATGTCGCGGCAATGGCAGAAATGCCATTCTGGTTACAGCTGGTAGGAACCGGGATTACTGCCGCCTGGTCCCTGCACTTTGGCGCGGTGCTCAAAAACGCAACCTGGCCCGCCGTCAACTGTCATCAACTCTATGCGCACGATCTCTTGACCCGACGGATCAAGCTGACCAGCGGCAAAGCTGCCATCCCCACAGGACCTGGACTGGGATTTGACATCGACTGGGACGTCGTAGATCGATTTCGCGTGGACAAACCGTTGAGTCGTCCCGACCCCCCGAGGCTGGTAGAGACGCGTTGGACTGATGGGCGGAGGATGTACTTTAACCATCTCGCAGGCGTTAATTTTGTGGTCAATCCGGCACGCCGCCCGGGTGTCGTTCCTTACTACGAACGTGGTGTCCAGACGCGGCTTTATCCCAACGATGGTACGGCCCAGTGGAAAGAGCGCTATGAAAAATCTCGGCAGGGCCCGCTGCTGGAAAAGGATTAGCGGATCTTGAGGATCGATCGTAGCAGTCCCTGTCAGCTGTTGCGAAACGCGTGCTATGCGCGCGTTTCGAAGATCGCCTCGATCTCGACGGGTATATTGCGAGGCAGAGATCCCATGCCGACCGCGCTGCGGGCACCCTTACCGTGTATTTCACCAAAAACCTGAACCATCAGTTCGCTGAATCCGTTGATGACTTCCGGTTGTTGGGTAAAGGAAGGGGTGCAATTTACCATGCCGGTGACCTTGACCAGGCGGGCGACTTTGTCGAGGCTTCCCAGCGCCCCGCGCATCGAACTCAGCATTGCTAACGCGGTCAAACGGGCCGCCTGGTAACCCTGTTGCAGTGTCAAGTCACTACCAACGCGTCCGATGACCAGTTTTCCGTCGGGGCCGACTGGTCCGTGTCCGGAGGCAAACAAAAGGTTTCCTGTTTGTACTGTGGGCACATAGACGGCCACCGGTTTGGGGGCTGGTGGCAAGACGATACCGAGTTGACGCAGCCGCTGTTCTGGTGTGGTTGTGTCACCGGCCAGCGCCATTCGCCCTCCGGGTAACCAGCTGCGGTAATGGGAAGTCAGCAACGATCCGCCGACGAATCCGGTTGCGACGCAGAGACTCTTCCCCAGGAAGCGGCGGCGAAGTGGGTTGTGGGACATCAGCATATTCCTCCAAACTAGGTGTTGTAGTGCGAACAGGAAAAAAGGATTCTTCAATGTCGATCGATGTGGATTGCAGTCGTTGCGGCTGGCTGCCGCAACTGTTTATTAGCGCATGTTATTGGCGCACGAATTTCTTTAGCTGACCCGCGGCGCCGACTTCGCTCACGTAGAGGTCTCCGCTGCGATCTCCCCAGATCCCGTGGGGATATGCCACGAATTGATGGGGTTCTGTACCTGCTTCGCCCCACTGGGCGAGTACGTCACCGTCCCGATTGAGGATGCTGATACGGTGGCCCACTTCCGCCAGATAAAGCGTTTCATCGCGATCAAACCAGAGTGTCTCTGGTCGCAGGAATCCGGGCCACTCGGTCAGATAATGACCGTCAGTATCGAAAATCTGGATACGGTTGTTTTCACGATCGCAGACGTAAACACGCGAGTGTGAATCGACCCAGACACTGTGTACTAAATCAAACTGCCCAGGCCCGTGTCCCGGTTCTCCCCAGCTTTTCACCAGTTGTCCTTCCGGTGAAAACTTATGGACTTTGCTGTTGCCGTATCCATCACTTACGAACAGGCTACCGTCTGGGGCAACTGCCAGATCGGTGGGTTTGTTGAAAGGCACCCCAGGGGGACGTGGAACTCCTGGAGTACCCAGAGTCCATTGCAATTCTCCCGACGTGTTGAATTTATGGACGCAGTGGGTCAATCTCTCGGTACAGTAAATCTGATCGGATTGATCAATGTAGATTCCGTGGGCGTCCTGCAAGATGTCGTCGCCCCAGGACGTCAAGAAGTGTCCCTGGTGGTCAAAGACCATCATGGGGTGATCACTACGACTGTACACGTACACACGATTCTGACTGTCGACCGCGACTGCGGGAATCCAACCAAAGGTCCAACCAGCGGGGAGTTGCGCCCAGTCGGCAATCACTTTGTATTGAAATTCACCTTGGCCGACTCGCATGGTTACGTTCCTTACAATCGAGTCAGCCGGCGACGCGTTACCTGTGCCTCTGCCCAGGGCGAAGTCACACCGACATCCTGTTGCAGGCGCTGAGGATACCCTGTTCAGGGATGGGTTGCTACGGTTTCCCAGCGAATGACCCAGCGAATCACCCGGTTCGCCGCTTGAGTACCTGCACTCCGATGATAAAGCCGATCGCACCGATGCCCATTAGCACACCACAGGGACGGAGCATCTCGACGACCGAGTAGTTTCTCCAAATCGCCCCTTCGAGTGCTTCGACAGCCCAGCGCACCGGACTGAATAGACTAAGGACTTGCATGAATGCAGGCATAAATACAAGTGGCACCATGCCGCCGCCAAACATGGCCATCAAGACACCGCTACCCCACGCCGCCCCGTTGACCGATTCTGCGCTGCGGCCGGTCACCGACATGGCCAGCATGATACCGACAAAAGAACACGCGATGCTGAATGCGGCGAGCGCCAGCAGAAATGGGCTGCCGGGCCGCATTCCCAGGACATAACCCAGCAAAACCATGGCCAGGATGACGAACAATACGGTGACGAAACAGGCGGCCGCTTTTCCTGCCAGGATTTGAAAGCGGGACAGAGGTGCGACTTGCAAGCGGAGGAACGTCCCCTGCTCTTGTTCGCGTACCAGGCTGATGGCAAATCCGGCGCTGCAGCTGAGTACGCCCCACAGCATGCCCTGGGGAAAACTCAGGTCCCAGCGGGACCGTACTTTGTCGCGCCAATTCGCGTCAAGACCGGGGTCAGCTTGCCGGTCAATGGATACGAATTCGATGCGCGCGAATTCCAGATCCGCCGAGAAAGTCGATTTTGACGGAGCTGTTGGATTGCTAGTACTGGCGCGTTCCACTTCTCGTTCGAGCAGATTGAGCAGTTGTACCAGCAGCGCTCGCGTAACTGCGGGCAATGTTTTGTTCCGTTCCAATTCCTGCCGCCCGCTGGAAAACAAGGTTCGACGACCGTCGGGATCATCAAGCCGAGCGGTTACCAGGCTACCGGCAGCTTCCACTAACAGCCCCTGTAGCATGCCGCGTTCCGCAGTGCGTGAAGGATCGATGGTTACCTCGATCGGCGCCGGGCTGGACCAGGGAATGCCCGCAGTTTTCCCGAACCCTGCGGGCAAGATGACCACCGCTGTGAGCCGACCTCGCCGGACCCGATCCAGCGACGCTTGGCGTGCGTTCTCCAGGATTGCGTCGCGGTTCCAGATACGAATGCTTCCCGTCTCCATCAGGGTGGTGATGAAGCGGGTTGACAACGGCGACTGGTCTTCATCGATGACAGCAATTTCGAGGACCGCCTCGTCCGTTTGGGCCGACCCGGTAATCGCGCCGAAAATGATTCCCATAATGGCGGGAAAAGCGAGGATGAAAAACAAGCCCAGCGGGTCGCGCAGCAGCAATTGAAGATCTTTACGGGCAATTACCAGAATGTGTGCCATCAATCCCTCAATTTCCGGCCGGTCAGGTTGAGGAATACGGTTTCCAGGTTAGGCCTGGTTATTTCCACGCTCCGTACCGAAATGGCTGCAGCGGAAAGTAACTCTAACTCCGCCAGGGGAGTTTCTGTCTCCCATTGCAACGCATGTCCGCATTGTTTTACCGAGAGTCGTTCAGGTAACACTGCGGGCGTGGGTGCTGACTCAACCAGCTCAACGCTGACCTGCGAGTTGCCACCGTATCTGGTAACCAGTGCATCGACCGTGTCGAGTGCCAATACGCGACCCTGGTCGATAATGGCAATCCGGTCACAGAGCCGTTGCGCCGCTTCCATGTAGTGTGTGGTGTAGACGATCGTACGTCCCTTGTCTTGTAGCTGTTCGATATTTTCAAACAGGTGGTGGCGTGATTGCGGATCGACTCCGACGGTCGGCTCGTCCAGGAGAATCAGTGGCGGGTCGTGGACCACTGCCAGCGCTAGATTGAGTCGCCGCTTCATTCCACCAGAATAGGTTTTGACCGGATCCTTCGCGCGGTCCAGCAGTCCGGTCATCTCCAGAGCCCAGTTCATCTGGCGTTGTTGTTGTTCGCCGTACAGACCGTACATCCGTGAAAAAAAACGCAGGTTTTCCCACCCTGTTAACGCTTCGTAGAGAGATAGCTGTTGGGGGGCGAAGCCGAGTTTGTGGCGGGTTGTCAATTCGCGAGGATTGCGATCGTCGGCGAAAGTGACCGATCCCCGATCGGGGGTCAAGATGCCCATCATCAGTTGCAGCGTTGTCGATTTGCCAGCTCCGTTCGGACCCAACAGTCCGAACGTCTCCCCCGTTTCGACCCGCAACGAAACGTCGTCGACTGCAACCGTTTGGCCGAATCGTTTGTGGAGACCATCGACACGGATCATGGTAGTACCGGGAGGTGTGCGGGCCCTGTTTCCAGACGTTAGATTTCCATTCGTGCCGGTCGGGATTGCGGCTGGTCCCGATGTCAGGTCATGCGAGTCCGGGGAATCTCCCGCATTGCGAATACTGCTTTCGCTGCAACCGGGTTTCAAACGGTGGACTCGCCAAAGGCACGCAAATCGAACTCGATTTGATCGAGTCGCGCGTTCATTTCAATCTTGGTTGCGTTCAGATCAGCCTGGAGTTCCGGTGCCCGGTAGGTAAACGAGTAGAATTTCACCTTGGGTTCAGTGCCAGATGGTCGAACGGCAATATAGTTTCCGGCATCCGCCAGGTCCAGGATGACCAGGTTTCCCTGAGGTCCGTCCAGCGGTTCGCTCGATCCGTCGGATTGGCGCGTTTCCTGATTCCAATAATCGCGTACTGCCACCACCGCCTGACCGGCCAATTGATCAGGGGGTGATTGGCGGAAGCGTTGCATCAGCTGTTGCATTGCTGACATACCTTCGGAGCCAGGCATTTGTATTGTCATGAGGCGTTCTGCGTGGTAGCCATGCCGCCGATACAGCTCGTCGAGGTTTTCATGCAGTGATTGGCCAGTGGCTTTGACTTGTGCAGTCAGTTCGGCCATCAGCATACAAGCGACCGCACCGTCTTTGTCACGGACGTAATCTCCCGTCATGAATCCGTGTGACTCTTCGGTCCCATAGACAAAGTTTTCTGGTCCGCGCTCGTCGACAATTTGTGCAATCCACTTGAACCCCACCAGCAGGTTCCCTGCGGTTTGCACCCCATAAGAATCTCCAATCCGGCGTACCAGATCGGTAGTAACCAGGGTTTTGATCAGGTAGTGATCCGCCGAAAGTGTACCTGCCCGCTGCCGTTCATTGAGTACGTAATCTGCTAGCAGGGCTCCCAATTGATTTCCGTTCAAAGTGGCCCAGGGACCGGTGGGATTCGTGGTCACGGGGGCCGCACATCCCATCCGGTCACAATCCGGATCGGTTGCCAGTACAAGGCCGGCGTGGGTTTCCTGCGCTCTTTGAATAAGCGCATCAAAGACAGCCGGATTTTCTGGATTGGCGACATGCGCCGGCACGTTCGGAAAATCTCCATTGGGTTCTGCATGTGGAGCGTAAACCTCCACATCGTCAAAGCCGTCCCCAGTCAGCACCGGTATTACGGCGGATGCGCCCACGCCGTGTAGTGGCGAATAAATAATGCGGAGATCACGCGATCCGGGAAACGCCTCCCGTACGACACGTGCTGTGTAGGCATCGTCGGTTTCCGCAGTACAGATGGTGATGCTTCCCTGGGCGAGTGCGTCCTGAAAAGGTGTTGTGCGGATCTGCTGCACCTGCATGACGTGGTCGATAATTTTCTGATCGTGCGGTGGGAGAATCTGTCCGCCGGTCGACCAGTAGACTTTGACGGCGTTATCACTGGGGGGATTGTGGCTGGCAGTAACCATAATGCCACAGTGGCAGTTGCGTACTCGAACCAGGTAGGACAGTTCCGGAGTGGCTCGGAAGTCGTCCAGTAAATAGACTTGGAAACCCGCCGCGACCATCACGCTACAACACAATTCGGCAAAGTGCCGAGAGCGGTGGCGGGTGTCATAGGCGATTGCACACGACAGTCGATTTGCATGGTTTTGACTTGTAATGTAGTCCGCCAGTCCCTGCGCGCTTTCACCGATCGTACGGTCATTGATCGCATTCGATCCGATCGGGTACATCCGTCCTCGACGGCCACCTGTACCGAATGGAATAACGGTCCAGAATGCATCGTCGAGCTCACGCCATTGACCTTGGCTGAGGTGTTCCTGTATTTGTTGCGCGTACTTCGCGTAGTGCGGTTCGCTCAGCCAGCGGCGGATATTCTGGACAGCCCCTGGTGACAGGGCTCCCGTGCGATCGGCTTCTGCCAGCAGAGAGAGCGGGGCGTTGGCGTCTGAGGCACTGTCAGGATTGGTCATGCCACAAGGATCCCAGCGAGACAGAAGACGTTGTGATAATGCGTGGACTGTAAATTCACGGGGAGTACAGGTTCACGGGGAGTATAGGTTCCCGGGGAAGTGGGCGGCAACGGGTTGCAGCGAACGATTCATGAAGTGGGCGGCGTGCGCCGATCCTGTTGTTGGGGGGCGCATTGACTCAGTTCAGGTTTGGGCCAATGCTGTCCGCCGGCTGTTTTTTCAGGAGAAGCTGAATTGAGTGAACTGATCATTAGTGTTTCCGGGCTGCGAGGTATCGTCGGTGCCAGCCTCACACCCGAGGTTGCCACGCGCTATGTAACGGCATTTGTGGACGAGCTGCCGCCTGGCGCCCTGGTCGTGGCGCGTGATGGTCGTGAGACGGGGCCGCTGTTTCGCGATGCGGTGCATGCTGCCTTGGCGGCAGCAGACCGCTCCATTGTTGAGTTGGGTGTGGCTGCGACTCCCACAGTTGGCGTGGCGGTACGAAAGGAGCGTGCCGCCGGCGGTATCCAAATTTCCGCAAGTCACAATCCGGCTGAATACAACGGGCTGAAGTTGTTTGATCACCGAGGGCAGGTTTTAGGTGCCGCCGCGGGCCAGCGTGTCCTGGAGCGTTATCAGCAGACGTCCATTCGCGTTACACCGGTAGAGCGCGACAAGCCGCAGCAATCGTCCCAAGCCCACCACGATCACGGCCAGAGGATTCTGGAAACCGTTCATCTACCGCGGGTACAAAGTCGCAGTTTCCGTGTTCTGCTGGACTCCAATCATGGTGCTGGTGGGCTGCTGGGAAACCACTTACTGGAACAGTTAGGCTGCCAGGTGGAATCAGTTGGTGCCGAACCCACCGGGCAATTTACTCATCCTCCCGAGCCGACGGCCGACCATCTCCAGCAGGTTGCTGCTCTTATTGCCAGCGGGGATGTGGATGTTGGGTTTTGTCAGGATCCCGATGCTGATCGACTGGCAATTATCGATCGTGCCGGCCGCTATTTGGGCGAAGAGTACACGCTGGCGATCTGCTTGCATCACGTATTGCGTCACCGTGTCGGTCCAGTGGTGACCAATTGTGCCACCAGTCGTATGTCGGAAGATTTGGCAGAAAGTTTTGGTGCTCCTTTTTTTCGATCTGCGGTTGGCGAGGCCAATGTGGTCGAATTAATGCGTCAACAGGGAGCTGTTTTCGGTGGCGAAGGCAACGGAGGTCCGATCGACCCCCGGGTTGGCTATATCAGGGACAGCTTTGTGGGCATGGCTCTGGTATTGGATGCAATGGCAGAACGAGAAATGACCGTTGGCGAGTTGGCCGATGAATTGCCGCGTTATGCGATGCACAAGACCAGGGTCGCCATCCAGCCCGCACAGATAGGACCGCTATTGGCTCAGCTGACAACGCGCTTTCCAGAGGCGAAGGTTGATCAGCTCGATGGTTTGCGCTGTGATTGGGATGATCGTTGGGTACTGATTCGGGCCAGCAATACAGAGCCAATCGTGCGCATTATCTCCGAGGCGCCCTCGGTCACCGCAGCAGAGTCTCTCTGCACGGAGATCGGTGATTTATTGCGCTAGTATTCGATCTTGACCGCGCCAGGATGGTGGATCGTAAAGGCCGCATGTTGGCGCGAGAGTGACGTGTTCGCTTCGTTCTATAGCAGGCTCAGCGCATGGTGTTGAGGTCGTCAGAGAGTTCTTCCAGGGGAACACGCTCTCCACCAGCGATGGTCGTCAACGACTGTACGAAGTCGGCAGAGAGGTTGTCCCGCACAAAATAGGTTGTGCCATCGGCCGTTGTCAGCCAGGCCCCACCCGGATGGTTACTACGAATTTCCTGGCCGCTTCCGTTAATCTGAAACTGCATTTCCGCGCTTTTCAAATCGAGTGGCTGGTACCAGGGAATCCCCGAATTGTGCCGTTCGACTACCATGATCGTGCCCGCTATCCCATCCGTGATCTGGGCGGATCGGGTCGAACCCGGTCCAGGAAACATCGTTCGCTTCCCGGTAATCACGACGAAGCTGGTGTGACCGAACGTGGTGCTGTCGGCGTCGGCTGGACTGGTGTAGACGCTGGGAATACGCAGGGGGGACTGCAGTTCCAGTGTTTGTTCGTCCCAGGGTTTGCTCAGGTCATACTGCGCGTAGGTCGCATGTTCGGCGAGATAGGGTAACAAGAGCACCCGCCAACTGTGCATTGGCCTCCCGTTGGAATCTGTCACGTAGGCGGGCGGATAACTGCCATGGTCATTGTGGTAGTTGCGCATCGCCAATGCGATTTGTTTCAGATGCTGGTTGGATTGCAGGCGGTAGCTACTGATCTGGTTTGATCGCACAAACGGCAGAGCCACCCAGATCAGAATTCCAAACGCGGCTGCTACTGCAGATAACCCGCCCAGGCTGAGCACCAAAGCCGTTATCAGAGAGCGGCGGGGTGACTGGTGTGTTGGATCGGACCGGCGAGTGGGCGTGGCGCCAGCCGGCGGCAATGCGGGGACGGTAATTTCTCGACCACAGATGGCACAGTCACCGGTTTGATTGGCGTAGTGGTCGTCGACCAGGGTTTCCGCCCGGCAATGCGGACAGCTGAAAGGAATAGGCATGGGACCTTCTCAATCCAGAATGCGGTGGGGAAGACTTCCCGAACGGGTTGTGGTCGTCGCTGGTATGTTGGCCAAACCGTGGCAGCTAGCTGTGTGTGTTGCTGTGTAATTGGCAGACCTGACTGCGGGGCGTGGCAGGTCTGAGCGCGCAGGCACCCCGCCAAACCACCATAGCCTACCAATCGGCTACCCATTCGTTGTCGGCGGCTCACGAAATCAGGGGGCGGCGTTAGCGTTGCTGCGGATTTTCGTCGTGTAGAGGCCGTTTTCCCCGGATGTTGTGTTCCGCGAACACGGGCCCAGGCAGGGCAATGGTAACCGGAAGCCGCAGCTTGGACGCGGACACAGTCTGACCAGGAAAATGGCGTCGCGGCACTGCTGAGAGCCTGCAGATCTGGTCTGGGCTGTGTCTGGGAGCGCCCTGGACAACCTGCCAGAACTTCCATTTGCGCTCTCCTGGAAACGATCTGAGGGTCCTTGGTGGTGATCGGGCTGGTTCGTGGCCCCAGGTGGGGCGGTCCGACTGGCAACTGCCGGGGCCGAAGATCACCCGGATCCTCGTGGGGAGTACTCGACGAGCGGGCTTTTTTGGGCTAAATTGTGCAGTTTGGCAGACTCCCGAGGAATTCCCATGTACGCGATTATCAGCGATAGTGGCCGTCAATATAAGGTTGAAGAGGGCCAGGAACTGGATGTCGATTTTCGACAGCTCGAGCCCGATGACGTGTTGACCTTTGACCGCGTGCTTGCTGTTTCAGATGACGATGGCCTGAAACTGGGAAAACCGGTAGTCGATGGTGCCAGTGTTACGGCCAAAGTACTGGGTCCCGAGCGCGGTGAGAAAATCTACATGCAGAAGCTACGGCGGCGAAAGAACTCCCGTCGTCGCACTGGCCACCGGCAGTGGTACACCAAAGTCCAGATCGTCAAAATTGCTGCTGGTTAAGCCGGTTTGAGCCAATCTGTTGCCGCGGATTGCTGCTGTGGAGACGGTTGCCAGTCCTGCTAACCCGTTCTGCTCCTTGTCTGCGGGTCCCTGTTCGGCGTCTGCGGGTCCCTGTTCGGCGTCTGCGGGTCCCTTCGGCCTGAAGCGTCCTGAACGTAGCTGCACCCAACAAGCGGCCTGCCAGGCCGTTTCAGATTAGTGCCGGCGAAATGGGAAACCACCTCAGGCGTTGTCGAGAGATTTGGCTGGCAGCGTCGGCAGCCGTGACTCCACGGTGGCTAAACCAGGTCGGCGTAGTGAACTCAAAAAATGTCACGGCTTTTTCTAGAAAACCGTATCTGGCAAAGATGGTTTGGCAGCCGCTGGTTGGATTTTCTTAAGTGTGTTGTAAATCGTAATTTGCGCCGAAATATGAAGATCCTGCAAGCGTTAAAGGAATTTCGGTTATCGTTCGTAAAATACTATCTAGTAATGACTTGCGATTTCTTGAAGGGAAAAGTTGACTCTTTCAGGCAAAACATTACACTCTTCCCCTTCGACGCTAAATGTTGTGTGCTAANTACTAATCGCCACAACATATAGTAGCCGATAGGAGTCTTATCTGGGCGTTTGATTTCATNTCTTGAATAACGCCTCTTGTGCGANCTGGAGCAGGATTAAACCACCTTTGGTGGCTAATTTTTCTCGGGTTGANTCAGGGATGAGGCTGACGATTACTAGTGAATGGATGTATACTAGTCTGCGGCCTGGCAGCANCGAGTCCAGTGCCGATGCTGCCACCAGAAGGAGCTGATCGATGGCAAGTGTAGAAGTGGATCGCGTAGGGACTTTGCCTTCGGTCGAAGAGCAGGCTTCTTTCAATCCCACCACGGGCATCCAGATTGAGCCCGAATTTTGTCCGCTCTCAGTGGATGATCCGTTTGACACGGTTTCCTGGGAACTGCGCAGTGCTGCCATCAAGGACGAGAATGGTGGTGTGTTGTTCGAACAGACGGATTGCGAAATCCCTGCCCAGTGGAGCCAGTTGGCGACCAACGTCGTCGTGAGCAAGTACTTTTTTGGGGAAGTTGGCCAGCCTGAACGCGAATCGAGCGTACGTCAATTGATTCACCGTGTTAGTCGCACCATTGCAGATTGGGGCGCCGATGGTGGTTATTTTGCCGGTCCGAAAGACGCCGAGAACTTCTACCGTGATTTGACCTGGCTCTGTCTGCACCAGCACGGAGCGTTCAATTCTCCGGTATGGTTCAACGTCGGTCTTCACCGCCAGTACGCGGTCAAGGGCGCACGTTGCAACTGGTACTGGAATGCCCAGACCCGGCAAGTGGAACAGCCTGAGAATCCCTACGAGTTTCCCCAGGCATCAGCCTGCTTCATTCAGAGTGTGGGCGACAATATGGAGGACATCATGCACCTCGCAACGAGCGAGGCCATGTTGTTCAAGTTCGGGTCAGGAACCGGCACCGATTTGTCGACCATTCGCTCGGGACGTGAAAAGCTTTCCGGTGGTGGCCGGCCTTCAGGCCCGCTCTCTTTTATGCGGGTTTATGACCAGATTGCTGCTGTGGTCAAGTCGGGTGGCAAGACGCGACGCGCAGCCAAGATGCAATCGATCAAGGTGTGGCACCCCGACATCCTGGAGTTCATCGAGTGCAAGTGGAAAGAAGAACAGAAAGCACATACGCTGATTGAAAGTGGGAAATATGAATCCAACTTCAATGGCGAAGCCTACAGTTCGATTTTGTTCCAGAACGCTAACCTCTCTGTGCGTGTGACCGATGAATACATGCAGGCAGTGAAGAATGACGACGAGTGGGCGACCCGCTGGGTTACCGATGGAAAACAGAATGGTCCGGTCTACAAGGCTCGTTGGTTATTGGACAGGATGGCTGAGTGCGCCTGGAATTGTGGGGACCCAGGAGTACAGTACGACACGACGATCAATCGCTGGCATACCTGCCCGAATTCGGGGCGCATTAACGCCAGTAACCCGTGTTCGGAATACATGTTCCTGGATGATACGGCCTGCAATCTGGCCAGTATCAACTTGATGAAATTCCGACAGGATGACGGGACTTTTGATGTCAAGCGTTTTCAATCCGCCTGTCGTATCTTTTTCATTGCCCAGGAAATTCTNGTCGANCGAGCCAGTTATCCCACGGCAGAGATCGCGGAAAACAGCCACCGTTTCCGTCCACTGGGTTTGGGATATTCCAATTTGGGCAGCCTGATGATGACAAGTGGTCAGGCCTATGATAGTNACGCGGCCTATGGGCTTTGTGGAAGCCTGACAGCTTTGTTGCACGGGTCAGCTAATTTGGCGAGTACGGAGTTGGCGCGTGCGGTCGGACCGTTTGAGGGTTATACGCTCAACCGTGAGCCTTTCAATCGAGTCATGGAGATGCACCGGGAAGCGGTCGAGCAGATCGACGATGCCGGACCGGAGTATCTCAAGAATGCAGCCCGTCGAGTCTGGGATCAGGTGCTCGTGGATGGTCATCGGCTTGGATTCCGTAATGCTCAAGCGACGGTCCTGGCGCCGACAGGTACGATCAGCTTCATGATGGATTGCGATACTACGGGTATTGAACCTGATATCGCCCTGGTCAAATACAAACAATTGGCTGGTGGCGGTATGTTGAAGATCGTCAACCAGTCGTTGGAGCAGGGTTTGCGTGGCTTGGGTTACGATGACGCGCAAATTACTGAAATTGCCGAGTACATTGACACGACAGACACCATCGAGGGCGCGCCGCACGTTCAAGAAGAACACCTGCCTGTTTTTGATTGTGCTTTTCAGCCTGCCAACGGTGAACGTAGTATTTCCTGGCGGGCTCACGTCAAGATGATGGCAGCGGCACAGCCATTTCTCTCTGGTGCCATCTCGAAGACGGTCAATATGCCTGCCGAGACGGACGTTGACGAGATCGCTGAAGCCTACCAGTGGGGTTGGGAGATGGGTCTCAAGGCATTGGCCATCTACCGCGATGGTTCAAAACTAAGTCAGCCACTTTCCACGCAGACCGAGGGCGCCAAGGACGAGGAAGAAGAACCGGCTACCAGGCCGCAACGAGAGCGACTCTCCGATACTCGGCAGTCGATCACNCATAAATTCAGTGTTGCCGGACACGAGGGCTACATCACGGTTGGGCTTTTCGACGACGGTCGCCCTGGCGAGTTGTTTATCACCATGGCCAAAGAGGGTAGCACGATTGGTGGTTTGATGGATTCATTCGGTACGGCGGTCTCTATGAGTTTGCAGTATGGTGTGCCTCTGGAAGTACTTGTCAGTAAATTTTCTCACACGCGGTTTGAACCNCAGGGACATACGACGAACAAAGATATCCGGATTGCCAAGAGTGTCGTTGACTATATCTTTCGTTGGTTAGGCATTAATTTTTTGACAGGTTACCGTGAGGCAACCAATGGCCTGCCCAGCACGGAGTCGGAGCCGCGTCGGGAGGCGGCGTCGAGTGCCGAAGCCCAGGTTGCGAAGGTGGCTTCCGAAGCAAACAAGGAAAATTCTGTTCCGGATATTGATACCGATTTGCTCGAGCGAGCCGGGGCGGCGCTCAAGGTACAAAGCAATGGTGAGGCACCGACGAATTACACCAGCCAGTTTGCGCGGTTCCAGACGGATGCACCCAGTTGTGATAACTGTGGATCCATTACGGTGCGAAACGGAAATTGCTACCTCTGTCACAATTGTGGNAACAGTATGGGCTGTTCCTGAACAGTCCCAGGGAACTCGTTGCGGGTTCCTTGGTAATGACTTCCTTGGTAATGACAGGGAACGTTACAATGGGTGCTGCCGCGAAGTTGTGTGGCAGCACCCTCTCTTTTTTTGTGGGGACAAAGGAATGGCCAAGGAAGTGCTGGTCAAGATTGACGGTGAGGTGGATCGGCCGGTGGAACTAACATTCGATGATCTGGCGAGTATCTCAGACGAGCATCAGATTACGGACGTCAGTCAGTATGATCCGCAGCGTACCGGAGATGCGGTCACGTTGGCGGGCTTGTTGGAATTGGTTCAGGTACGGACTGCTGCCCAGCATTTGGGACTGCACGCTGCCGCTGACAATTTTCATGCCAGTATCCCATTGGAACCGGTTCGCAATCGTGCCTTTCTGATTTATCGGATCGCGGGCGAACCGCTTAAACCAGAGAAAGGCGGCCCGGCGCGTTTCTATATTCCAGATCACGCCGCCTGCCATACGGATCAGATCGATGAATGTGCCAACGTCAAGTTCGTAGATCATATCGAGTTGACAGCGGATCAAGGTTACGACAATCGGCCCCAGGANGAAGAGGCGCACGAAGCGCTCCATCGAGATCAGCAGTCATCTTGACGGGCAAGTGAAACAAGGGGCTCGGCGAACTGGTGTGCCGTTTTCCCATTCTTTCGAATTGTGCCGTTTGCTTTCACCTGCCTTGTCGACACGGATTGAGTTTCCAAGCAGATCGAGTGTGGGATCATGGCATTCTACCTGGTGGGGATCCTGACATTACTGCAGCCGGCACAAGTAGCTGCCGTTGATTCCGTGGAAAGTCCACAAGTGCCCGGGTTTGATCGATTTGTTCGCCAGCGGGTGCTGTCCTCGGAAGCTGGTGGCAAGCTGTTATTGAGTGAATTGAGTTGTACCGCCTGCCATCGCAGCAGCAGGCCGGAGCTGGCACCTAAGCGAGGACCCAATCTGGCAGGTGTCAGTGGGCGTTTACATGCTGAGTGGTTGCAGCGGTTTTTGCTCAACCCCCAGAAAGTCAAACCGGGAACCACCATGCCCGGTATGCTCCATTCACTGGCGGCTGATGAACGGCCTCAAGCCGCCCGGGCACTGGCGGCTTTTCTGGCGACGCTTCCAGCGCAGCAGCCACTGAAATTGTTGTCGACCGGATCGGCACCAGTGGCGAGCCTGTTTTGGAATAAAGGGAATGAACAGCGTGGTCGCCGGCTGTTCCACCGTGTTGGCTGCGTTGCCTGTCATCAGGCTGATCCCGATTATCGGTCTGAAAAAGTTTACCGGTCCGACCGAGAGAAACGTTTGGCAGAATTGAAACTCGATCCGGAAGAACGACAGGAATTGGAAGCGGATGGCGCACCGCAGCCGTTTCGCTCGGTACCGCTCGGCCATTTAGCGGCGAAATACGGTCTGCAGTCACTCACCTATTTCTTGATTGATCCGCTCCAGGTGCGGCCCGCTGGGAGAATGCCAAATCTACAACTTACTCCGGCCGAAGCCGCGGATATTGCTACTTTTCTGCTACCGGGAGACTCCCGCGAGGTGGTTCGGCAAGCACCTCAGTCTCCTGATCTGGTGGCCCGCGGCGAGCGCTGGTTTCGCGAACTGAATTGTGGCCACTGCCACCCGTTGGCGGGAATCGTACCTCGTCCGGCGCGTGCGCTGGAGACCCTGTCGGTCGCTGCGGCCGCATCCTGTCTGGGGGAAGGAAATCGGGGGTTGCCCGATTTTCCGCTGGATGGGGTGCAGCGAGAGGCCTTGCGCGGGGCGCTCCAACGACGTCAGCCAGCACCAGACCCGGTTGCGTTGGGTTCCGGGAGAATCACTGCAAAGCTGCTACAGCTCAACTGTTTTGCGTGCCACGAGCGCAACGGTATGGGTGGTGTAGGTCCTCGTCGCTGGCCTTTTTTTGAGACGTTCAATCACGTCGAACTGGGTGATGAAGGCCGGATCCCGCCCTCTTTGACAGGGGTGGGCCGCAAGCTGTTGGTACCGTGGATGGAGGATGTGTTGGCGGGTCAGGCGCGAGTCCGCTTCCATCTGATGGCGCGGATGCCACGATTTGGAAAAGCGAATCTGGGTGAGCTGGCAAACCAGTTTGCCACCGTCGATCGTGGCAAGTTGTCGCAGGGTGAAGAACGGCCACTTGGTGGGCGCCCCGAGGTATCCGCAGGTCGTACATTGCTGGATCAGGGATGTGTCCAATGTCACCCTCTGCGGGGCGAATGGCTTCCAGGTGTCATGGGGATTGATCTTGCCGATCTCCAACGCCGGCTGCGCCCGGAGTGGTTTCGCGCGTTTCTACTCGATCCGGCAGCACTCAAGCGAGGAACGCGAATGCCGACATTTTTTCCGCAAGGAAAGAGTGTAAATCGGCAGTTACTCCAGGGCGATGTCGAGCGGCAGATTGCCTCGATTTGGGAATACCTCAAGACCATTAAGGATCAACCGCTTCCTGAAAAGCTGGTCACAGGGAAAGCATTGAATTTTGATCTGGAACCACTCAAACGTCCTATTGTGTTACGGACTTTCATGGAGCGCGCGGGTACCCACGCGATCGCTGTTGGTTTTCCGGAGCAAGTTCATGTGGCATTTGATGCAAATCAAGTCCGTGTGGTAGAGGCCTGGCGTGGGAAGTTCCTCAACGCCCACGGAACGTGGTTTGATCGCTTTGTGCCGCCCGCGCGACCTTTGGGTGATCCGTCGGTTCTGTTTCCACGCGGCGCATCGCTGGCAATACTTGAAAACGTGAAAGCAGTCTGGCCAAACGAAACGGGTGCGTCTGCCGGTTATCGGTTCGGGGGATATCGGCTTGACCGTCAGGGAGTCCCCACGTTCTTGTACCAGACACCCCAATTGCGTGTTGAGGAACGCTTTGTCCCACTGGACGGCGGGCGTGGGTTGAGCCGACTGTTGAAGGTGATTCCCCTCGACAGTGAATCCCGAGCCAGCGAACGTGTCGACCGTAAACCGGTGCAGGTCTGGTTGCGACTGGCGACGGGTCGCGCGATGCGGCCCAGAGATGCGGGAGGATATCAGGTTGATGGCCGCTGGCACGTGCGTTTGTATGACGTGTCCGGACCAGAACGCGGACAGATCCGAAAAATGGCCGAGCAATGGGAGTGGATTGTGCCCTTGAGAGTTAATGCTGCCATGACGTTGCGGGCGAGTTACCAATGGTAAATGTAAAACTGGCATTGGATAGTGTGTTGCATCGCGTGGTGCGGTGTGTCTTGATTACCGGTTTGATACAGCTGACAACCGGCTATGCGGTCCTTCCCGGGAATGCGGCGCAAGAAAAAGATTACTATCGACTGGTAACAATTACGACTTCCCAGGCGCTTACCGGATCGCGCGCCAAGAAGTGGAAGCCACCACCGCGCGAGTTGGTACTGGAAGTAAGCGGTCTGGCGGTTCTTGATCGGCAGCGTTTGGCAGTTGCAATTCGTAAAGGCGAAGTCTGGATTCTGGACAATGTTTACGAGGAACCGCCATCGCGTGTTACCTACCATCGATTTGCCAGCGCCTTGCATGAGCCGCTCGGTCTGTTGCGCCGAGGGGATTCCTTGTTAACAGCGCAACGCAGTGAAGTCACGCAAATGCGCGATATCGATGGTGACCAGGTTGCCGATGAGTATCTGACGGTAGCCAAAGGATGGGGCGTGACAGGTAATTATCATGAGTATGCCTTTGGTCCCAAAGTCGATGGTGCGGGCAATTTATGGATCACGTTGAATCTTGGATTGGGGCTCAAACCGGACCAGCGGAGGCGTACGATCCGTAATCCACAATTGGGTGTGTCACAAGGAAAATGGCGCGGGTGGGGACTGAAGATCACCCCGTCCGGGAAATTGGTTCCTGTTTGCGCGGGTATGCGCTCTCCCAGCGGCATTGGCGTCAATGCTGCGGGCGACATGTTTTATACCGACCAACAGGGTAACTGGGTTGGTACTAATGCGTTACACCACATGCGCGAGGGGGTTTTTTTTCATCATCCTGAAGCGCTGGCCTCCATGCAGCTCCCAGATTCTCCCATTCGTGACATTCGCCAGATTCCCGCGGGAGTGTCTTTCCCGGAGGCGGTGCAGCGGCTCGAGCAACTGAAGCCTCCCGCGGTTTGGTTTCCTTATCGCAAAGTAGGTCAGTCACCGACGGATATTGTGCTGGATAATACGGGCGGAAAGTTTGGTCCGTTCAGCGGTCAGCTGTTTATTGGTGAATTTACGCTTTCGTCGATTAGTCGAGTGTTTCTGGAGAAGGTGGGTGGCGAGTACCAGGGTGCTTGTTTTCCGTTTCGAGAAGGTTTTGCTTCCGCCGTGTTGAGGATGGCCTTTGGATCGGATGGCAGTATGTTTGCCGGGTTGAGTAATCGCGGCTGGAGCAGTCTGGGTACTGCCTCCTACGGGCTGCAGCGGATCGTCTGGACGGGGCGTCAGCCTTTTGAGATTCAGGAAATGCGGGCGCTACCCGACGGGTTTGAGCTGTTGTTTACGAAGCCGGTTTCCGCGGCGATTGCCAGCGATGTTGCGCGCTATAGGATGCAGAGTTATACCTATCGTTATCAACCCCAGTATGGCAGTGATGAGATATTGCGGCGGCAGCTGGCAATCCAGTCGGTGACGGTGGACGCCGAGCGTCGCCGGGTGCGGCTGCGGGTGGATGGACTGCGGGAATTATTTGTCCACGAACTACAGATCACAGGCGTGCAGTCAGACGACGGTGAGATGCTACTTCATCCGCGCGCATACTATACTTTGAACCGGATTCCCTGACGGCCAGGGATGCCGAGTTGGATACCAGCTACCTGGTCAAGGGTGCGATGACTCGCTTTGTGGTGTTGCTGGATCCTGGGCATTCTGGTCGTGGGAAATGCAATACAGATACTGACGACCACGGAGTAGCAAGTCATTACCCACGATGGCCGCCGAAGCACTGAACTGATCGTCGAGGTGATTGGCGGCCAGGGCGCGCGGTTGATTGTTGTGACTAATCACGAGTGTGGCACCACTGCGATCGGTGATATAGACACGCTTGTTTGCTGCCACCGGCGAGGCATAAATATCGTCGAACCCGCCCAGTCGGAAGGGACCGAATTCGTCTTTTCCGGATTGGACCGCGACCCGCGAGAGAATGCCCTGATAGTGCCGCAGGAAATAGAGAGATTGGCCGTACAGTAATGGTGAGGGAACGTAGGGTGTTCCGCGGATCCGACGCCAGGCGACATGGTCAGACTCAGTAATGTCACCGCGGGCGCCTTCCAGCCGAATGGCCAGCAATGCTCTGGTTTCGTAACTGCTGCCAGCAAAGACCATTCCCTGACCAGCGACGGGAGTTGCCACCACGTTTGCCGACAATCCGCCACATTCCCAGAGCACGGCTCCTGATTTCAAGTCATAACTGCGAATCCGCTCTGATCCACTGACGATCAACTGGGGCTTCCCGCGATGCATTGTGATAATCGGTGAAGTCCATGACGTGACTTCCTGGCGGGGTGATTCCCAGATGGTCTTCGCCGTTCGAGTGTCGACTGCCACAATCCGCGAATTACCTTCATGGTCCCAATTGACAAATAACGTCTGGCCGTACAGCGCAGGTGAACTGCCTTCACCATGTCCGTGTTTGCTGCGCATCGTGCCGAGTTCTTTTTTCCAGCGAACTGCACCACTGTGGTCCAGACAGAACAGCCCCTGCGAACCGAAGAAGGCATAGACATTGTGGCCGTCCGTGATCGGTGAATGCGAGGCCAGACTGCCTGTTCGATGTCCCCCTTCGTGCGGCATGGCCTCGGCGACAATCCGTTGCCAGATCTTTGTACCCTGACGTCGGTCGATTGCGATTACCACAAATTGCTGTCGTTGCGTGACGGGCAAGTTGTCGTGGGCTCCTGGAGCCTGGCTGTAACGAGGCGGCAGTTTGTTTCCAATGGGTATCGCAGCGGTGACATAAATACGGTTTTCCCAAACGATGGGCGTTGAGTGTCCCAGGCCGGGAAGTGCCAATTTCCAGCGCACATTTTCGGTTTCACTCCAGCGGATGGGTGGATTCCCACGGGGAGCTTCGCCCGTCGACAGGGGACCGCGCCAGGCCGCCCAGTTGTCCAACGCGTTTTCCGTCGGCCCAGCGGCCGGCAGCCGTGCCGTCGTGCAGAGCGGACCGAGGCAAGCCAGTGTGGCGATCCAGTACGGCAGTACAAAACGCATTGTCAGATTCCAGACTTGTGGTGAGAGTCGGCGGACAGGTTCTGCCGGCCGGGTTTGGTTGGTGGCATTAATCGTGCAAGTGATACCTGGCATTGACCGGACGGATTTACAGTCTTGCGACGAGTGCCAGCGCCATCAAAGCCAGCCATCAAGAACATGGTGGAATTGTACAAACTGGCGGTCGGGTCCACGGTGCCGGTCTCCAGCAGCTTCTCGCTGGTGACCGTTATAGCCTCCAGCAGAGTTGGCCGGTCGGAGACGGGTGCGGCGAACGAGAGTTTGAAATCCTGATCATTGGCGACTTCGGTCAGGTCGCGAATGGCAGTTCGTCGGGTTCGTTCACGTAGCCAGGTAATGGCGACCGCGGCAGGTGGCACCCACCAGCGGTTGAAACCAGGCACCGCCACGATTCGCTGTTTGCTGAATCTTCCAGACATCAACAGGAAGTCCTGACTGGCTATCGATCAATACGATCGAACAAAGCGTTGGTAACGTGGCCGAGTTCCTGCGACACATTGTCTTCCGAAGGGCCGTAAGTCTTCCGGGAAAACCGGTTCAAAATACCATTGCCAGGCAGATACAAACACCCAAGGAGTTAGAGGAGCCAGATGGGAACACAGCGATGGCACTGTGCTATCGGATCCGGCCTGGTCGTCGTCCGCTGGATCATCATCCGGTTTCGATTGGGGATACAGGATTGCGGCACATTATTTTGGTGCCAGTTCTAATTTCCAGATCGGCTGTCTGGTACCTTCGCTGGTCAGGTAGAGCGATTGACCGTCTGCCCCGAAGCAGATCGCCTCACCTTGGCGTCGGGCAGGCATCTGGACCTGGCGGCCGCGCCGGGAAAAAACCTCCTTCCAGGACTGTTGCGGTCTGCGAGGGAAACTGACCGCATCGCCATAGGTGAGCAGAATTGCGGTTTGACCGTCTGGAGAAATGTCCATGGCAGTTACCAATGGCAGACTGACTTGGGTGACGACTTGTGCCGCTTGTCGTTTGGCAGTGACCGGCTGAAACAACGGTATCGCATAGACGTGGACTGACCCGAACAGACGTTTTTCGACCAGGTACGCGGTACCTGTCGCGGCATCGACTGCGATCGCCTCACAATCACGGGCGCCATTGGGATATTCCAGGCGAATTGTTTTGGTCAGTGGCAGTGTTGTCACACGATCGCTGGCTGTCAGCGGCGGGTTCGGCTCGCGCAGCAGATAAAGAGAAACGAAAGGGCGCTGTTTGCGATTGTCTCCCACGTCTCCGATCAGCAGGTAACGAGTGTTGCGGTATTCAAACGAACAGAGGTCTTCCCAATCGACGGCCCGAGCGCCGCCAATCGAGTACGTTTGTTGCAACCGCCCTTGCTGCGTGATCAGGAACAGGCGGGGCTTATCGCCCGAGTCATTGTGGGTCCAGAGAAACCGACGATCAGCGAGGCAGGCAGCCAGCCCGCTGCTTTCACGGATCGACGAAGAACGGAGGAGTCCCACTTTCTGCGCAGCGCGATAGGTGTTTGATTTTGCTGGGTCGGGAGCGTCCCCGCGTACCATGCTGGTAGAGAGAGTCAGAATTCCTAGCAATAGGTGCCGAACATTCCACATAAACCGGCTCATCGATCGGTTTGCCAGAAGTAACGGAGGCCTCGTCGGGGTCAAGAGAGGGATTCCGTGGGCCCTGTCATGGGGTGGCGACTATTTGCGGCGTACATCAAGACAGACGATTTCTCGGGAATCGCGCAAGTACAGTTTGCCGCCGGCAAGTGCCGGCGCTTGTCGTGTTGATCCCAAGAGTTGCTTGCGTCCCAGTTCCTGATATTCCTGGGGATTCGCGCGGGCGATTACCAGTTCACCTTTGATCGTTGTCATGAACAACTTGCCGTCGGCAGCAATCAAGTTACCTTTACCAAATCGTGGCACTTGCCAGGCCCGCTTCCCGGTGGCGGCGTCGATGCACGTCAAGTGCGTGACCGGCCCAGCTCCGCCGACGTTATCCATACCGTAGAGATAGCCGTCGAGAAACAAGGATGTCTGCCACTCGTTCCGCAGTACGCTTCGCGGTCCCTGGGAAGACCAGACTTCAGCAGGTACCAGTCGCTCGCCTTGGGTTTGGAATTCAAGCAGGACACACCCATGATTTTCTCCCGCTGAGAGAAAGAGTTTTCCGTCAATCGCGGTGGGTGCTGCAATGTTGCAGTCGAAGTCGGTGGCATAGGGGTACTTCCATAGCAGGCGGCCTGACCCTGGCACCAAACCGAGCGCTGCGGTGCCAGCAAAGACGACGATCTGCTTGCGGCCGCCAATGCGAAGCAGCGCCGGTGAGGAATAACCGGCTGGGCCCCGGCCAGCGCTCCAGGCGAGTTTCCCACTGTCAATGGAGAATGCGGCGACCGTGGCATCGGAGCAGCCGACTGTCACAATCACATGGTCACCCACAATGAGCGGGGAAGAGGCCATACCGTACTCGGCGGGCTCTCCCTGCAACGTCGTCAGGGTATCTACGCGCCAACGCAACTTCCCGTTTTGGCGATTAAGAGCTGCTAGGATGCCCTCGCCGGTAAATACAAATACAGAAGAAGCTGACAGGGCAGGCGTTGCTCGGGGACCATCCCCCATCTGGTTTTGATAGGCGTCGGCGACGGCAGTTTGCCACTGTTGTTTTCCGGTGCGGGTGTCGAGCGCCACGGTCCATTGCTTTCCGTCACGCTGGACCAGTGTTACCAGTTGCGTGCCATCGATCGCCAGACCGGACATCCCGATACCACCAGCGACACGCCACAATTCTGGGGGTCCAGCGGAAGGCCACTCTTGAAGCAACCCGGTTTCCGCCGACTGCCCATTACGGCTGGGTCCTAAAAACTGGGGCCAGTTGCTAGCGGGATCTGCGGCGGCCACGGATGGCAGAGACAAATTACTTGCCAGCAGGGAAAAGAGACCCGTCACCAGCAACAGGGTGGCGAACCGGTGACTCGGTTTGTTTGCTGAAACAGGATGTCTCGTTTTCATTTCGTCTCCAGGATTCGAGCGGCGAAAATGCAGCCAGCTGCGCCGCATAACAGCTACGAAACTGGTTGCAGCACAGCCGCAGCGAATTGTACCTCATCTGCCGCTATGACAGGATGCGGATTTAGTGGACTGCTGTCGTTTGTCCAGTAAATCGAGTCCAGGCCACAAGCAGTCCTGCAGGGATTGCGCAGATGGACGTTCAGGGCTCCGCTCTCAGAAAGTCGAAGTCACAACCCTGGTCCGCTTGGAGCACATGTTCTTGATAGAGTCGAAAATGCCCTCGAGGTGAGTCCTTTGCCCTGGGCTGAGCGCTGGCCAACCGGCGTTCGAGTTCCTCTGTTGGCAGGCACAGGTCCAGCCGTCGCTGGGACACGTCGAGTTCGATCAGGTCACCCGTTTCGACGATTCCCAGAGGTCCCCCGGCGGCTGATTCGGGAGTGACATGAACCACGACCGTGCCAAATGCGGTACCGCTGATGCGGGCATCGCTGATCCGCACCATATCCCGGACTCCCTGGTCGAGCAGCTTCTTGGGAATCGGCAGTAGTCCCCACTCGGGCATTCCCGGTCCTCCCAATGGTCCCGCATTCTTCATGACCAGTACACTGTCCCGTGTTACCTCCAGGTTGTCGTCATCGATGCGGTGCAATAGATCTTCATGGTCTTCAAACACAACTGCCGGACCACGGTGACTCAACAGCTGTGGGGACGCTGCACTACGTTTGATGATCGCCCCACCGGGGGCCAATGAGCCACGCAAGACAGCCAGGCCCCCGTCAGGCTGTAAAGGATTAGCCAGGGGTCGGATCACGTCGGCGTTGTCAATTCGGGCTTGGGCAATATTGGCGGCGAGAGTTTTCCCACTCACGGTCAGACACTCCAGGTGGAGGAGCGGTGTCAGTTCTTTGAGCAGTGCCGGAGCACCGCCCGCGTAGCAAAAATCTTCCATCAGGTATTTGCCGGAAGGTTTCAGATTGAGGAGCAGAGGTGTCGAATCAGACAACTGATCGAACAGCTTGAGCGGTAAGTCGATGCCCAGTCGTCCTGCGATCGCAATCAGATGAACGATGGCATTGGTTGAACCCCCGATTGCGTGCAGGGTCCGTATTGCATTCTCAAATGCCGCTGGACTCATCACCTCCGATGGGCGCAGACGCTTTGCTGCCAGTGCTACAGCGCGTTTTCCTGACCGCTGTGCTAACTGAGCGCGCCGTGCATCGACAGCTGGAAACGCCGCATTGCCCGGCAGTGCCATTCCCAGTGATTCGCCCAGTGTGGCCATCGTTGAGGCGGTTCCAATCGTCATACAATGACCCGCGCTACGCACCATAACTCCCTGCAGTTCTCCCCAGTCTTCGGCGCTGATACTACCGGCCCGTAATTCCGTGTGATAGCGTCGGCAATCGGTGCAGGAACCAAGCGTTTCACCGCGCCAATGGGCGCTGAGCTGGGGGCCACCTGTAACCAGAATTGCAGGTACATCGGCACTCGCAGCGCCCATCAAAAGTGCCGGTGTCGTTTTGTCGCAGCCTCCGAGTAGCACCACCGCATCCAGTGGGTTGGCGCGGATGGATTCTTCCACAACCATGCTCATCAAGTTGCGGAACAGCATGGTTGTCGGTCGCATATTGAATTCGCCCAACGACATCACGGGGAATTCAAAGGGAACACCTCCTGCTTGCCAGACTCCTGTCTTGACGGACTGTGCTAAATCCCTGAGGTGCGCATTACAGTGCGTCAATTCGCTCCAGGAATTCGCGATGCCGATAATCGGTCGATCCTGGAAAGAGGCGGGTTCCAGACCCATTCCTTGCAGTGCGGCCTGTCGGGTCCAGCCGTACAGTTCGGTTGTTTCGAACCATTCACGACTACGCCAATTAGTGTCCGCTGCCATTTGGTCTCAATCCTCTGCCACCTCGAGTTGAATCTGGGGTGTGATACCTCGCAACGAGGAGCACATTCTGTATGATACGGCGAACATGACAACCGAGGAGGGTCCTCGCAGGTAGAGAACTATGCCCAAACGCTCAAAATATCAGCAAAAAGTAATCAAGAATTACTATGACAATCGTGAGGCGATTGCCCTGCAACGTGTTTCCGAGCTGGTTACCGAGCTCTACCTGGCTGAGGGAAAGCAACGCTTGCGCCACTGGAAGACATTGCGTTCACATCTGGAGAAGTTAGGGGTTTCCACAGCGCAGATTGATCATTTGCAGCAGCAGGATCGCCCTGAACTGGTGGCCCAACTCGTAAAATCACTGGATGGCCAACTCTAACGTACGAGTACGATATCGATGCGCACAACATGGAATTTTTTTTCCGCCGGGCAACTTACATTTGGCACCGCTGCCGCCAGTCAGTTAGGCAAGTTGACGGGCCGTCTTGGTGTCGGCCGCGTGCTGGTCGTGTCGGACCAGGTGCTCGGTGAATTGGGTCTGCTGGCGCGCGTCTGTGAGCCTTTGGTTGCAGCTGGGATGACGGTTGAAGTGTTCGACGAGGGCGAGGCAGAGCCCACGTTGGAGGTCGTCGCCAAAGCGGTGGAGTTGGCTCGACGGTTTCAACCGGATGCGGTGCTGGGTGTGGGTGGTGGCAGCAACATGGATTTGGCGAAAATGACCGCGACACTCTACACCCATGGCGGGAAACCGGAGGATTATTTCAGCTTTGATAATATTCCCGGACCGGTCCTGCCAATTGTCTGTGTCCCGACTACCGCGGGCACGGGCAGTGAAGTTTCCTCTGCCGCGGTATTTACCGATGTCGCGAATCAGATCAAAGTCAGCACGTTGAGCCAATACATCCGTCCGAATCTGGCGGTGGTTGATCCTGAACTTACCTACAGCTGTCCGGCAAAAGTCACGGCTGATAGCGGCATCGATGCTTTGACGCATGCGATCGAAGCGTACACGGCGATTGACTATTCGGCACTAGACGTGGTGCCAGGAGACCCGGTTGCTTATGAAGGTGCCCACCCCTTGGGTGACGTCCTGGCGGAACGAGCGATCGCCTTGGTCGGTCGATTTCTGGTCCGGTCGGTGGCCGATCCAGAGGATCATGAGGCACGGGACGGGATGGCTTTGGCCGCGACACTGGCTGGCATGGCCTTTTCCAATTGTGGCGTGGCTCTGGTCCACGCGTTGGAGTATCCGCTCGGCGGTGCGTTGCATTGTTCGCACGGTGCGGGCAATGGTCTCTTGCTGCCGTACGTGATGGAATACAACTTGACCGAGCGGATTGATAAGTTGGCGCGTGTTGCGGAATTGCTGGGTGCCGATTGTGCTGGCTGCACACCAGAGCAGTCGGCTCGCGAGGCCATTGAAATGGTCAGGCGATTGCGCCTGGAGATTGGCGTGCCGGATCGCATTCGCGAAATTGGTGGCACATTGGAACAGTTGCCGCAATTTGCCAGCAAGTCATTTGAGATCAAACGTCTTATGACGATCAATCCGCGCACCCCGAGCGAGGCGGATTTACTGGAAATCCTGCAAACAGCGTTGTGAGCTTTCTGTGGTGATGTGCGTCTGCTGCTGGCGACCGTCGCTATGCTTCGCTTACGGCAAGTCTTTGAGAAACACAAAACTCCGCGTATTACCGCGTTTGACCTGCAGCCGTACACCTGTCGAAGGATCGAAGTTTTGCAGTGCTTCTTGAAAATCGGCAGCACTGTCGATTGCCTGTCCGCCAACGTCGAGCAATAAATCACCGCGGCGGATTCCAGCTCGTGCCGCCAGACTTCCCGATGCGACTTGAGTCACCAAGACGCCCTGCTCCTGGGGTGTTAATCCAAGTTGGCGAGCCTGGTCGGCAGTCAGTGTTTGGACCGTGATCCCCAGTGTGGTCGTAGAAGATTCGGATGGTTTGTTACGACTAGCGCGCCGCTGCAGGTTCTGTGATTGGATCACGACTTCCAGTTGACGTTCTTGACCATCTCGAAAGACTGTCATCTTGGTGCGGGTTCCAGGCGCCGTAGCCGCAACGGCGTTTCGTAGTTGCTTGGAATTGTTTACGGGGTTTGCCTGGTAGCGGACAATGATGTCTCCCGATCGGATTCCAGCGCGATCTGCTGGGCCCTCAGGCATTACATCTTGCACCAGGACACCATCGGTCGAGTTGTACCCGAATGACTCTGCCAGATCACGATCCAGATCCTGAATCAAGGTGCCGATCTGACCACGTTCGACATGTCCGTGCTGGACAATTGCCTGGTAGACGGAGCCGACGATTTTGCTGGGAATGGCGAAACCGAGGCCATTGAATCCGCCCGACCGGGATGCAATGGCGGTGTTGATGCCAATCACTTCACCGCGCAGATTGAGCAGCGGGCCACCACTATTTCCTGGATTGATGGCTGCGTCGGTTTGAATGAAATCCTCGTACCCCTGTACCGACTGGAGGACACCGACGCGTCGTCCTTTGGCGCTAATGATGCCGGCGGTGACCGTTTGGTGATAGTTGAACGGACTCCCGATGGCCAAGACCCAGTCCCCGACTTCCATCAAGTCTGCGTCGCCCAGCGGTGCCGCGGTAAGACCTTGAGCGGCAATCTTGAGCACCGCGAGATCGGTCTTCTTATCAGTGCCCACGATATTGGCTTTCTGTGTGGTGCCGTCGTGTAACGTCACAGTCACATCGTCGGCACCTTGAACCACGTGGTTGTTTGTGATGACGTATCCGTCAGCGCTCACAATTACACCAGATCCCATTCCCTGCTGTTCAAAAGGGGCCTGGCCTTGGGGTGATTCAAAGAAGCGTTCCCAGGAATCTTCACCAAAAAACCGTCGTAGTTCTTCAGGAAGTTGTTGCCGTGGGGCGCTGCGTCCACCCGCTGCAGGACGATAGCGTTTGATGCTATTGATACTGACGACGGAAGCCCGTGCCGACCTGGCCGCTTCCTTGAAGGCGTGTGAGAGTTGGTCGGCTGCAACGGAAGTCGCGGCGCGATCAACGGGGACTCCGAAGAGACGAGATGCGGGCAGCTGATAAAGAACGAGCGAAGTGAGTGTGGAAGTCGCCGTGACTGCCAGCGTAAAGGCGAACCATGAACGCATTACCGGGGATTGTGAGTGTGACATCCTTGGATTCCTCCTGCGTCAGAATAAAATCGCTTGGCAACGGACCGCCGCGCTTTCTGGAGTGCCAAGCTGTACGTCTGGTGGGTTCGGAATGTTCGGTGTCGTGTATCGATTTTTCTGGAATATTGGCAAGCCAGGTTGGAAAGAGGCGCCAGATCTACATGTTGCTGCAGAGATGTTGCCCACTGCGCCGCTGGAGCTAGGCTCAGATCGGGGGCGAAAAAATCGCCCTACGCTGGCCGAGGACCCAGCAGGACTTGCCAGGGTGAAAAGATGACGTGAGAGAATTGCCCGCTGGACGTAGAATAGTCTGGTATTCTCACTAGAGTGGTACGTTGTTGTTTGTTCCCGGCGAGCGTCGGCTACCCTACCGTCCGACCCGAGGTTGTGGAGCCCTCATGAGTTGATGAGTCAGCGCAAAAAACAAATTGGATTCCGAATTGCCACACTGCTGATCACTGGCTTGCTGGTTCTGGTGTTGGGCGAAGGGGTGATGCGGTTGTATGTGTGGGTGCGTGGTTGGACGCCCAATTGTTATGCCGCGGACCTCGACCTCTATCAGCCTCATTCCACCCGCGGTAGTGAATTTCGCCCGGACTTTCGCTTGCGCAGCGGTGTATTTCAGATCGCGGTCAATCGCTGGGGGCTACGGGGTCCGAATATTTCACGGAGAAAACCTGATGGGGTGACGAGGATTGCTATTGTGGGCGGATCTTCTGTCTTTGGGTATTTTGTCAATGATGGCCAGGAAGCAGCACGGCTACTGGAAACAACCTTGGATCGACCAGATCGCACCGTTGAGGTACTGAATGCAGGAGTTCCCGGTTACAACCTGTTTCAGACGGTGGGCCGTTTTGAAGAGCTGGTTGTTCCGCTCGAGCCTGACATCGTCATCCTCTACCTGGGGTGGAACGACTTGCCTTACATTTGCAGTGAACAGCCGCAGAACCTGCGACATCAAATTCGCCCGATTGCGCCCGCTTACGAACGTCGTCTCGGTCGGTCGACGCTCTACGGTTTCGTCAAGTACCGTTTGTGGGGTGTTTCACCACCAGCGCTTCTGCCGCGTCGTGTCGGCCAGGCGATTCCGACTGCTGCAGGTCGTCGCTGTTTTCGAGAGAATCTGGACAAATTAGCCGATGCGATTCAACGTTCGGGAGCAACGATGCTGGTCAGCGCGCAGTGTGTGGCCGCCCGCGATGATGTCAGTCCCGAGTTACAGCGGTTGCTCTTCCGCGATAGCCAGAAACAATCTGGAAAGGTTGGGGAACGCTTGACTGAGTTAGGTGACTTGTTGCGCACTACCTTGCAGACATTTGCCCAGGATCGGCGTGCGCCATTTATTGACCTCAATCAAACGATGGCTGCCGATGTGACGATCCTGCGCGATTATGTCCACCTTACGGTCTTGGGTGAACAGCGACTGGCCGCTGGCTGGGCCGTGGGCCTCGCGCCGTTGTTACGGGGGCGTCCGCCGGCGACGGGAAAGGAATCGAGTCCCTGAAGGACCTGGAGTCGAGGCGGTCTGGTGCTGAGTGGCCGTCGTGAGCTGTGATCTGTTGGTGTCGTGCGTTCACCACGTCGATGTCGTAATTGTCCAATCTCACGCAATGCAGAGAAAAAAATAGATGGGCGCGAGGCGAACCTTAGTGATTGGGGTTGGATCGATTGGTGAACGCCATGTGCGTTGCTTTCAACGCACAGGTCGCGCCACACTCTCGGTCTGTGAAGTGAATGAAAAATTATGTCGTGAAGTTGCAGAACGTTATCAGATTACACAGCGGTGGACGTCCTTTGAAGACGCCTTGAATCAGGAGTACGATCTCGCGGTGATCTGTACACCGGCCCATCTTCACGTGCCGATGGCGACCCGCTTGGCACAACGTGGCGTCGACTTGTTGATTGAAAAACCACTGAGCACGAGTCTCGAGGGTATTGATGTCTTGGCGTCGGAAATTGCCCGACGCGGTTGTATCGCTGCGGTGGCCTATGTCTGGAGAGCCCATCCCGTGTTTCAGGCGGTAAAACGCGCGATTGACTCAGGCCGCTTTGGCGCACCGCTGAATTTGATTGGCGTTTCGGGCCAACATTTTCCCACGTACCGGCCTGCCTATCGGGACACCTACTACACGCAACATACGACCGGAGGTGGTGCTATCCAGGATGCGATGACGCATCTGCTGAATATGGGTGAGGCGTTGGCCGGGCCGATTGACGAGCTGGTGGCAGACGCGGGACATTTAGCCCTGACGGGTGTTGAGGTCGAAGACACGGTGCATGTGCTGACGCGTCATGGTTCGGTGATGGGCAGCTACCAGTTAAATCAACATCAAACGCCAAACGAAACGTCGGTGACGGTGGTTTGCGAACAGGGTACCGTGCGATTTGAACCTCATCGTAGCCGTTGGCGCTGGATGACCGAACGTGGTGGTGCGTGGTCTGACGAATCATGTGAACTGGAGCGGGACGATATGTTTGTCAATCAAGCAAATGCCTTGCTCGATGCCCTCACTGACAAGCGGCCGTTGCTCTGTACGTTTGCGGAAGGGTTGCAAACACTTCGCGTCAACCTGGCGGTGTTACGTTCGGTAGCGTCGCGCTCCTGGCAATCGTTGGAAGGTGATTGATGCCGCGGAGGATGCCCCTTCTGGGTACCCCTGGAACGCACATTTGCCAGAGGGTTCAGGGTGTTTTCGGAGTGGGTTGCAGGTCCCGGCGCTGAAAAGTGTACACGACGCCTTCCTTGGTAGCGCGGATCCGTTTGGACAAACGATGGCCAGACCAGTTTAGCTCAACGTCGTAGCTCTCTCCTTGTTTGAGAGGAAAGGTCAGGTGGTCATTCGGATCAAACCGTTCGTCCTTGGTGGTCCCCTTGAAGACGGGTTTTCCGGATACGCCGCGAAGTGTGAAATCAGCCGCCAGGCGCTGGCTTGTCTGGTCGTCAACCAGGCGAAACGCGACGCGGATCATCCCGACCGGCAGCTGCTTTGATTTTTGTGTGTAACGATCACTTACGTTGACAGCATATACGTAGTCGATTGCCGGATCCCAAATAAGTGGGAACGACAGCGGTGTCTGTTTGTAGCTGACTGCATAAATGGCGTGGAGCCGCTGGTCGCGTTGTGCGGTGGCCGCGCGTCCGGTAAACCAGGCGCGGTCGAGGTGCTCGCCCGCCGGCTCGGCTGCACCCGTGAAGTGCCAGCCTTGATCCCAGATTTCGACCCATGAGTGATTACCGCTGTTATCAGACCAGCGAGGTGTGCCGACAAATCGCGCGGGAATACCAACGGCGCGGCAGGCGTCGATCAGCAGTACTGATAGTCCTGTGCACGACGCCATGCCAGCAGAAATGGTTTCGTAGGGCGACTGGTCGGCCTTGGGCCGTTTGGTTGAGAAGCGGACGTTGAATTCACCGAAGATCGTCCGGTTCAGGATCGCGGTCGCTTGCGAAGCGGTTTGAGCACCTTCGACCCGTTCGCGAAATCGCGCGTGAAAGTCTTTTCGCCAGTTATCGCGGCGTTCATTGATGCTGCAGTAAGGCAGCACGTAGTTGAAAAAAATGTCACGAGGTATGCGTTGACCCCAGGCAGACTTGCGCCATGTCTGGTAGGAGAGTGCGACATTGTCCAGCAAGAATCTGGCAGACAGAGTTTGGAGATCACGTTGCGGCATGTAGGTCACGAGGAACTGCATTCCTGCCCGTTGATCTTCCGCACATTCTTTCAGCGCTCGTTCGATTTGCGGCCGGTTCTTGCCGGCACGCTGCAAGGCCTCGTTGATCCGTGTTCGATCTTCGGCACCGAGGGCCAACGAGGTCAGCGAGCAGAGTAGCAGGGGCAAAGCCAGCAACCGGTACATCGGGAGTCTCCGGGGCAAATGTCGGTTTCAGAGGATCCGCAGATGCCTTGATTCTACGTCACCAACTCGGTGTGGGGAATGCTGTGGTAACCCATGCCCCATTCTGGCGGCCACTTTTTTCCCCCGGCAGGGAGCGATATGATCTTTCTGGTGCCAGATGCTGTTCCCCGGGAGTGTACCGATCATGAAACTTGGACTGATCAACTCGGCTTGGGTGCAAGCCAATCAACCAACTGTTTTTGGACTGCAAAAAACCAAGGAAATTGGTTTTGACACGGTCGATATTTTTATTGATCCGCTCGATGGAGATGTGGCAGAGCAAAAACGCATCAAGCAGGAATGCGACCGTTTGGACTTGCCGATCATTTCGATTTGTTGCGTCGCTGCGGGCTTGATCGACTTCAACCCTAGTGTGCAGCGGTTCCATATTGAGCGCGTCAAGCGGTTTCTGGACTTGGCGCACTGGTACGAAGCTCGCAATGTGTTGCTGGTGATTGGCGAGTACATCTGGCAGCAGGAGGTGATTCCTCCGAAAGAACAATGGGATACGGGCGTCGAAAACTGCAAGATCCTGGCCGATTATGCGGACAAATTGAATCTTCAGATTGCTTTGGAACTGGAGCCCTTCGATTTGTCGTTGCTGAATTCGGTCGACACGATGGTTCGTTTCATCGACGATGTGGATCATCAAGCAGTGCAAGCAAACATCGATGTCTCACATTTGTTGCTGGCTGATGTCGCACCTCAGGAACTACGGCGTTTGCAAGGCAAAGCGATACACGTTCACATTTCAGATTGTGATGGAAAGGTCCACGGAGACTTGCCACCTGGACGTGGCGTCGTTCCATTCGAGCCCTATCTGCGTGAGATCAAAGCCCTTCAGATTGAGGGTGCGATTTCGATCGAGCTTGAATATTCACCTGAGCCAGACAAGATTGTGGAATGGGTGTCTGAGGCTTACCGGGAGACCGATCGACTGATGCAGGCGGTTGGCTTGCGCGACCGAACTGAAGTGACTAGCTGACCGTTGGCCAGCTCTTGTGTTCGTATCCCGCCCACTCGAAGTTACCAGGGGTTGTGCCAATCGCCCCAGTTTTCCAGATACGTGGAATACGCTACCTGCTGGGAGGCTCTCTGCTCCAGCCATGTCCTGGTTTGTGCCACGATTCGTTGCTCGCCTTCCAGATCCAGATCGCCCAGCAGGACCATGGAACGCAAGAAAACAAAGTAGGTATCCAGTACGTCGCAACGGCAGTAGTTATTGATCTCCGCCAGTTTTCCCTGATCGAACAAGTCCTGGACCATATCTCCTTGGACATCAATCTTGCCAGGTTTTCCGAGCAGATTGGCAGCCAGGTTGAGACCTCCGTTGAACCGGGATGCGCCATAATTGGTAAGCAGGTCATGCAGGTCCAGGTGGTAGCGGCTGTTGTACCGATTACGAGGTTGCTCGTAAGTTCGAGCCTTGGTTTCGAACCAGCTGGGAATACTCAATCCAAAACGGAATGCGGCCAGTTCCATCAGGGGCATGTCGAAGGTCCGCCCGTTAAAG
This sequence comes from Planctomycetaceae bacterium, assembly GCA_002724245.1. Lineage (GTDB taxonomy): Bacteria > Planctomycetota > Planctomycetia > Pirellulales > Pirellulaceae > UBA9264. The sequence continues at coordinate 12,430 of PBOG01000004.1, read as the reverse complement.
CTCACCAGCGTAGGGCGTTGGTAGCGTTGCCAGCCGCGCCAGAAATGTTCGGTGATAATGTGGGGTCGCCATTCGGGTTCATCAAGGGCGATCAGGTCTAGCAACTCGAACGTCCCACTCACCTTGGCCACCACAACCGACACGGGCATCTGAAATGTGTAGGGAATAAAGTCCGTTCCGCGCTGTTCGAGCAATTCCTCTCGATAGCGGGCAATGGCCTGCTCAGCAGACAGGGATTCTCCTGGATAACGGACCTTGGCGACGAGCGCACCGTCGGCCACGCTTTCGATATCAAAGATCAGGTATCGTACGGGTTCCTGTTCGGCCAACACGCCCCCCTTTTCGCCCGGTTTTTCTTCACCCATCATAAGTAAGCGTAGCGTTACCGGGATCAGAGGAACAGCCGCCCCGGATTGGTTCGACTGGGAAACCAGATGCGCTCACAGTTTTGCCGGGAATTTCGCACTTTACGGAGAACGTGTTACCTATGTTGCTCTCTCAGGACCGTTTGTTGGAACGTTTCTTGCGCTACGTGCGTATTCACACGACTTCCAGGGATGATGCCGCCAGTTACCCGAGTTCTGCGGGGCAATGGGAGCTCGGGAAACTGCTTTGTAGTGAATTGCAATCGATGGGTATCCGGGATGCAGTTCAAGATGAAAATGGATTGGTTTGGGCAACAGTGCCGGCCACGCTGGAAGGCGATCTGCCTGTCGTGGCGTTCAATGCGCATCTTGATACCTCTCCGGAGACATCAGGCGAAGCGGTCACTCCGCAGGTGATTCGCGATTATTCCGGAGGCGATTTACGCTTGCCAGGAACTGTGGAACGGGTGATCGAAGTTGCCGAAAATCCTGAACTTAACCAGCTGCATGGTCACACACTGATCACTTCTGACGGAACGACTCTGCTCGGCGGCGATGACAAAGCAGGGCTGGCCATCATCATGGAGATGGCTGAAACACTTATGGAGAATCCCCAGATTGCGCATGGGCCGATTCGGATCTTGTTCACTTGCGACGAAGAAATCGGCCATGGAGTGGACCATGTGGATTTGGATCGATTGGGTGCGGATGTGGGGTATACACTTGATGGGGCTGGCGCGAATGACATTGATGTAGCGACCTTCTCCGCAGATCTGGCAGTGGTCACGATCCGTGGAGTCAACATTCACCCGTCCATTGCCAAGGACCGAATGGTGAATGCGATTCGGGCCGCTGGTGCTTTTGCCGCGCGATTGCCGCGCGAACAGTCGCCCGAGGCGACTAGCGAACAACAGGGGTTTTTGCATCCCTATGTGATTGAAGGCGGTGTAGCAGAAGTCACCCTGAAGATTCTGTTACGCGATTTTGAGACGGAACAGTTGTCCGTTCAAGCTGGGCAATTACGGCAGATTGCCGCAGAAATCGAAACGGGTTTCCCAGGTACTGCGATTGAAATAGATGTACGGGTCCAATATCGCAACATGGCGGACGGATTGACCGCTGAACCCAGGGCAGTGGAGTTCGCTGTCGAAGCACATCGTCGTTTGGGCCGGACAGCCCGATTGACGACGGTGCGTGGTGGCACGGACGGGTCCCAATTGACCGAACGGGGATTAGCCACACCGAATCTTTCCAGTGGCCAGCACAACCCACACTCGCCGTTGGAATGGGCGTCTCTCGATGAAATGGTCCAGGCGGTAGAAGTCACGATCGAACTGGTGCAGATTTGGGCGGCACAAGAGCCCCCAGGGGGCGCAGCTGGAAATCTGGGCTAATTGCATCAATTGTGAGGAGTCAGACTGTGAGAGTCTGCGGGGTCAATCGGTTCTGATAAACCAAATGCAATGTAATGGCCGAAACAATCCAAACGGATAGGAGTATGTTTCGTATTGATCTTATTAGTGGAGGCCAAGTGGCCCGTGCCTCACCTTTCGATTGTGATTCCTGCCAGTCGTGATACGGTCGCTTTGGAACTGACCCTGGCGGCCGCTCTGGAGCATCAACCGGACGACTGTGAAGTCATTGTTGTCAATGACGGATCCTACAATGATCCCTACGAACTCGACGACGAAGTGCGTTTTGTCGATGTCGCACCCACATCGAATGCAATCGATCTGATCAATGCCGGATCTCGAGCGGCGGCGGGGTCAGTGGTGCATGTGTTGCAAAGTGGTGTCGAGGTCAAGTCCGGCTGGACCGATGCGGCGCTCGGACATTTTGAGGATCCCCAGGTAGGGTCAGTAGCCCCCGAGCTGTTGTTGTCAGGAGCAGCTGCAACTGCGATCCGCGGCGTTGATCATCGCTGGGGAGGCTCTCGCGTGTTTGTGCAGAGCACGGCGCGGCGCAACGAGCGGGATCCACTGGGCCCGACGATTTGGGGAGGGTTTTATCGTCGGTCCGCTATTGAATCAGTTGGCGGATGGGATCCCCAGCTTGGAATGGAGTGCGCTGATCTCGATTTGGCGCTTTCTTTGCGGCAGATTGGCTTTGATTCGGTCAGTGAGCCGGCCTCCCGTATCCGCATGGCCGGATGTGCCATCAAAGAAGCGTCTGGTTTTCGCCATGGACGGGCTGCGGAACGCTTGTTCTGGAAGCACCCACTGGGATCCTGGCCGATTGCTTTGACGTTACATGCGCTGCGTACGGCCGTCGGCTTGTCAACCAAGTTGCGCCAGCCATTGGAGCTGTTTGCCGAAGCACTGGGCCGTTGCGTCGGTACTGCCAGTCTGTTTTCAGCCCGTCAGCATCGGCGAAATCTGCAAGAGGTTCTTCCTCCCGGATCGGCGTTGCCCTTTGCCGGTGCTGTCCAGGACGAGCCGATCCCACTGCGACGCGCGGCGTGATCTCCGAAAGTGACACGCCTGCTGTATCCAAGCAAGCGCTCAGCTACGCGCAGCCCCTGATACAAAAACTTGGGGTTGGGGTGACCAGTGTTCTATTTCATCCCAGGGCCAGAGTGGTCTGGGAATTTGTTCAAAGGGATACGTCCAAAAATCAGATGGAGCGCAGCCGGGAGCACGAACGTTGATGATCTGATGGGCCCGTGCCGTATAGACGGCCCGAAATCCACAGGGACTCTTGGCGACAATCACGGCCGCCGAAAACGGATCGATACCCGCTGTCTGAAACAGCTCTGGTGCAAAATGGGGTCCGGTTCGTGTCGTGGCGATGATCCGAACGTTGTTGCTGGCCAGTACCGCCGACTTCCCCATCGAAATGGGCATATTGGTTCCGATGTGACCTGAGAGAGTGAACTCAGCATCGAACAGATGCTTGACTTCTACGTCCAGTGAGATGGTCGTTCCAAAGCGCGTGTCTCGGCGACCACCGAGCTCGGCATGGAACTGGTTGCCAATTCCTTGCAGACTGGCTTGTTCGACAACTTCGGGTGCGACTATGGTGACAACCGCCAGATTAGGCCAGTCGTATTTCAGTAGTTCCTGAAGGATCCACACACTATCTCCAGGTGCCCCGGAAGTCGTGGCATCGGCCGCATCACCGAGCACGGTCAGTCCTGCCGTACATTCAGCTGCTTTTTGGACGGCCACTTCAATCGATTCCAGTTCGCCCAGGTATTCCCGGCGTGTGTCCCAGAGTTCACGGGATAATTCACTGCACAAATCGACAGCCAGTGTTTCGTCATTGTCGGTAACCACGACGACCGTGGAACTGAGGTCAGGAATATCCATCCATGGTTGTACGACGGAAACTCCGGCACTCATGACATGTGGCATGCGCTCCAATTCCTGCAATCGTTGTTTACGACGTACTGCGAAGCCGTTGTCCGCTTCGGTGTTCGCCCTTTCAGCCGGCAGCACGACAGGGATGCGCTGATAGGCAGTTACAGGTCGCGCGCCACTGTTTGTGATGCGTTCCAGCACCCCCGTCGCCCGGACACCGGTGTCTTGAATGTCGACATGAGGCATGCAGTGGTAGAGTACCATTGCGTCCGCTGAGTCCGCCATCTGCGGTGTGATGTTCGCGTGCAGATCGAGGGTAACGACCAGTGGGACATGGTCTCCGATCCGTTGGCGAAAGCGATGCAGAATCGACCCTTCCACATCCGGATAGCCGTCGGCAGCCATCGCACCATGCAAGGCCAGCAACACGCCATCAACGGGCATCGCTCGATCCACGGCAGTTGCCATCTCGTCGGCGATCCATTCGTAGGCGTCGGTGGTAATCAGACCTCCCGGCCAGGCGGGCAAGCGGGCCAGTCCCACGATTTCTGGTGCATCAGCCCATTGGCGTAGCGACTGGATGAAACCTCCCAATTCATTGGTGTGTGCCATTGCGGAGACCATTTCGGCCCCGCGTGAAACGCCGAATAACTCGAAGTCTTCGCGCGTCGTTGGACACGGATTCAACGTATTGGTCTCTTGCCAGATTTGGCCGACGGCAATTCGCATTCGCAGGTTCCAGGCGATCTGTGACAGAGGTCGCAATAAAAGTTTTGTGGGTGTTTCCGGGAGACAGGTTACCGCGCCAATAACCGGATGTCTCAACAGCAATCCGTGAAAAGCCGGTTGTAGGGTAGAAACACGGTTTGCTTCCCAGTCCAATCTGGCCGATACTACTTGTGTTCGGCGTCGCTTCCAGCATGGTGTAAACGTGTTTTCAATTCATGACAAGCCTGCTCGGTTGTGTGATGGGTTTTCGCGCCGCGAATTGTTGCGGGTGGGAGGGCTGGGGGCTTTTGGACTTTCGGCGGGTCAGTTGAGTTCTGCCCGAGGTGAGAGTCTCGCGACCAGTAATCCAGCCGGTTTGCCCGGATTCGGGAAAGCTCGATCCTGTATTGTGCTGTTTTTGTTGGGTGGTCCTCCACAGCATGAGACCTGGGATCCCAAACCGCATGCCCCCGCCGAAATTCGTGGTGATTTTCAGCCGATTGCATCAGCCATCCCCGGGCTGCATGTTGGTGAGATGATGCCCAAGACGGCTGCATTGGCAGACCGTATTTCCGTGCTGCGGGCTGTGGCGACAGACGATAATGCCCATTCCGCCAGTGGTTACTGGATGCTGACGGGATCCCCACACCAGCCCCGGAATGTTGAGAATGCGGGGACGGGGGCACCGAACGACTGGCCCTGTCTAGCTGCTGTGGTGCGCAGCTTGCGCGGGGACACGTCGCGCTTGCCGGCGAGTATCCGGTTGCCAGAAGAAATCTGGAACACCGGTCATATTGTCTGGCCCGGGCAAGATGCGGGTCGGTTGGGTGCGGCTGCAGATCCCTGGCTGATTACTTGCGACCCGAACGCTGCCGATTTCCAGGTTCCACAGCTGGCACTGCCTGCGCAGATGCCACTGGTTCGTCTGAGACAAAGACAATCCCTGTTAACGGCCTTGAATGCGGCGCGTCGTCAGGTCGAAAAAAATGTGGCGGTACAGCGGTGGTCTGGATTAGGTAATCGCACATTTGATCTGCTGCAATCCGACCAGGCGCGCCGCGCGTTTGCGATCGAAAAAGAACCTCCAGCGGTGCGCGATCGTTACGGTCGGAATCGTTTTGGTCAAAGCGTGTTATTGGCCCGCCGCCTGGTTGAAGAAGGCGTCTCGCTGGTACAGGTTAACTGGACTCGCTGGAAACACGATCAAGCGGTTGCGCCAGCATGGGATACACACGCGGACAATTCACCGCGGCTGAAGAAGGACCTGATGCCACCTATGGATCTGGCTTATTCGGCGCTGCTTGAAGATCTCGAACAGCGCGGCTTGCTGGACGAGACGCTCGTTGTCTGGATGGGAGAATTTGGTCGCACTCCCAGGATCAACAAACGCGGTGGCCGCGATCATTGGGGACACGTATTCCCGGTTGCTCTGGCTGGCGGTGGCATCAAGCCCGGTTGTGTCTATGGCGCTTCCGATCGGCAGGGGGGGTATCCGAGTGATGGCCGCGTAGAACCGCAGGATTTGCTGGCCACGATTTTTCACTGTTTGGGACATAGTCCCCAGACCCATGTGGAGGATCAGCTGGGACGTCCGTTGGTGATCAGCCAGGGTGATATCATCGAGGCGTTGCTGTAGCAACGATTGGCTGGCGATATTCTCCAAGTTCGGGAAGTTCGGCTGATCTGGCGCGATTTGTCCTGGTGCCGTATCGGGCGACGGCCATGTGTGGACGGCTTGAGGCGCGCACGCGGAGTCAATGTATCGGCGTTTACAGACCGTTGTGCCAGTTTCCGCTGCGCGCCAATTGGAGTAACCCGGGAATCAGCTGGCGAATCGCCTTGGCTCGATGGCTTAGTAACGATTTGACGTCGTCACCCAGTTGGCCAAATGTCTGATGGTATTCCTGGATTTCAAATAGTGGATCGTATCCAAACCCGGCATTACCAATTTCTTCCCGACGGATTTTTCCGCGACAGGTGGCTTCGCAGCAGAGGCGAATTTCACCCGTTGGGTCGGCCACTGCTATATGGCAAGTGTAGTGTGCGGTCCGTTGGGAATCAGGAGTCTCGCCCAGCTGGTCGAGCAAGTGGCGATTGTTGGATTCATCCGTGGCGGTTTCACCACTGTAACGAGCTGAAAAGACGCCTGGCGCGCCGTCCAACCCGTCGACCGACAGGCCGCTATCTTCACCCATTACCCAGCGTTCGAGATGGCGGGCCTGCTGGCTCGCTTTGAGTGCCGCGTTCTCCGCAAAACTGGTGCCCGTTTCTTCGACCGCGAGACTTTCCGGAAAGTCGGCGAGGGTTGTCAGGTGAAAGTGATAGGGCGCCAGCAACGCCGCCAGTTCCCCCCCCTTTTTCCGGTTGTGGGTGCCCAGTACCAGATCGTATTGTTTGTTCATTAGCCAATCGTTGGGAGGGAGTCCGACGTGTGGCCTAGCGTCGTGGTTGCCGCGCGTAAGCGGTCGCGATCGACTGCTTTGGAACTTCAATGGGTGCAGGTTGTAGATCCAAAGGGACTCCTGCGATGGTTTGCGAAGTGGTGGTTGGCGCAGCTAATCCGGGGACTTGCCGCTGTTTTCCTTTGAACGTGTTCATGATCCGTTGGATGGGCGGCGTCAGTTGAATTCCCGCCGCCGTTTCACGGCCCAGTTCCATGAAACTTCCGACTGTGACCAGACTCTGATAACGGTCGTGAAATTCATAGGCCTCATGGCCTTTCTTGCGCAATGCCATGGTCAAGCGGTGCGCTCGGTCGGCTGCGTCGGCCAGACTGCTTTTCATCTTGGCACCGTTCTTGATACGTTGAATTTCATCCAGCTTCATGGTGGATCTGCCGCGAAATGTGGCCACGCGAACCGTGAATCGACCTCGATTACGCAGCAGGCTGAATTTGACGTCCCGATTCATTTCTAGGACCAGAGGATCGATCGCCTGGCGTTCAAAGAAATCATCAGGTAAGAGCGGGTTACGAGTGAGAAACGCGTTCCCCATTGGCCCTTTCTTCTGTTTATCTTTGTTCACATGAAAGCGACGTTGCAAGTCACGTAAGCCAGCGAAACGCCGTGTAGTCCCCTTCCCTTTCGTGATGTCCAGACACGTCGGATGCAGGAACTTGATTTTCTTCAGGGACTTGGCGACGCCGGAGTCATTCACGGAATCAAAATTACCGACGAGCACAGCAAATTCATCAAAACGCACATTTTGCCGGTAACGCATAACTCGACGGCGAAGATTGCCATCGGTGTTTGTGAATCCGTTGCCCTCAACTGGTTTGGTGAAATCGAAACTCCGTTCATGAATATAGGCCTCCAGATTAGATCCGCGGCGCAATTCCAACACGAGTTCTCGAGCCTGCTCTCTGGCTTCGGGGCCGGCAAAGGAAGCTGCCATTACCATCCAAGGTCCCTGGCGCTCTGTCACGGTGTAGTCTCTGTCCGTATCTGCGTTGACGCGCCAGAAGGGAATCAGTGATTGCCAAGGCGGTGCAGCAGAAGTGGCAGCAGGCAGTAACAACATGACTACTGGGAAGACCAGCCAGCACGAGCGCAAAATCATGGATGACTCCTCAGGCAGAAACGATCGCAGCGATCAAGAAAGCGTGGCGTCCGCCATACTTGATTGCACGTGACAAGCGGCCAGCGGTCCGGACGATTGGCGGCGAGAGCGTAGCAGATCACCAGATCGCGTGCCAGAGAGAACCCCAACCACCGCTAGCATATGCCAACAGGCCGTGCCGGAATCGGTAGCGTTCCGGCGTAGACACGCTCACGGTTTGCGTCGAGGGCTTGAACTTCGACCAGCTGTCCGGCGTCGATTGAGTCCGATTTGGGCAATTCCGTGGGCGTGTAGCGGCAGGAAGTCCCCGTCCATATCCCGGTGACCGGATCACGCGATTCGGTCAGCACCTGGAGTTGTCGGCCGCGGAGACTGCGAAAATAGTCTTCCCGCAGCGCACCTTCGATCCGTGTTAATTCACGGCTGCGATCGCGCTTGATCCGTTTCGGGATCTGATCCGGAAAATCTGCCGCCGGAGTTCCCCGCCGGGGACTGAAGGGAAATGCATGAATCTTGGAGAACCCGATTTCGCGAACCAGCTGGCAACTTGCTTCAAAGTCACTGTCGGTTTCACCGGGGAAGCCGACAATGATGTCGGTTGTTAATGCGGGTTGGTCCAGTGCGTCATGAATTAGTTCGCAGCGCTGCTGGAAAGTCCGTGTGCTCCAGCGACGCTTCATTCTTCTGAGAACGCGATCACTCCCACTTTGCAGACAAATGTGGAGGTGCGGACAGATCTTCTCTTGGTAGGTTGCCATGACCTGGATTAACTCCCGGGTCATTTCTGTCGCTTCGATGCTCGACAGCCGAATGCGAAAATCGCCATCTAGATTGGCGATGTTTTCGAGCAGGTGTGACAGTCTTAGCCACTCCGATTTGGGTTTGTTCCAATTGCCTTCGACACCATAGTGACCGAGGTGTATGCCGGTGAGCACAATCTCTCGATAACCGTTGTCTGTCAGCCGACTAACTTCTTCGAGGATCGTATCGACCGGGCGACTGTGCAGTCCTGGTCGCACCGAGGGGATGACACAGTAACTGCACCGCAAGAGACAGCCATCCTGGACTTTAACGTAGGCACGATGGCGATCGCCGAACTGCGAGATTCCCGAAGGAATGTCGATGACACCAAACCGCCCTAACAGGTCGGGAATTTCACGCTTGTCGGTGACGACTTCGGAGACGTTAGGCAGGGCGGATAGTTCTTCCGGAGCACGGGTCGCGTAACATCCCATCACGACGATGCGCGATTCAGGATTTTCGCGTGCCAGACGGCGAATGACCTGGCGGCTTTTCGAATCGCCTTCCTGCGTAACGGTACAGGTATTTACAATGCAGAGATTTGCGGTCTGCTGCGTATCGGCGTCGCGGTAACCGATTCCCAATAAACCTTCGCGCACCAGTTGTGTTTCGTATTGATTGACTTTACAGCCGAGAGTTACTGTTTTTAATAGATCGGTCATGGAGTGACGTTTAGTGCTCGGGAAATCCGAATCGACGTTTGGGGCAGCTGAAAATGTGGCTTGCGCCAGAACAGGTGGAACAACTAGTCAGCTGCCGGCTCGGGTTCGATCGTGGCCGACATGGAACCCTGGCAGTCTTGCATTAAAGGATCACGGCCGAAGGCATGAATCTGGTCCCGTTTGAGTTCAGCATGCTCCCGAGTGGTGGTGAGGCAGATTGCCCGCCCGCGCGTGTCTACGACGGTGGCGATCTGGAAACCCTGTTCAACTGAATGACCAAACAAGTTCCGCATCATTTGGATCACGTACTGGTACGTATGGTGATCATCGTTCCAGAGGATCACGTGGTAACGGGGCTGCCGTTTGCGGGTTGATTTGCCTTGTTGTTTGCGACCCGGTCGCCTGGTGGTGGTGACCACGACGCTGGTAGTGGAATCTTGCTCAGGCAACCTGATCCTCCGCATCGACGAGAGCTGGGGAAAGCCGCACCCCGAATAGTCGCCGCAATAGGGAAACATTATATTGTACCGCCAGCGCTGTGGGAAAGAGGTTCCACTGAAAGGCGCATCCGTATGTTAAATCGAGAGCCTCATGAGCCATCTTGAAGAGTATCTGGAAGCGAATCGCGATCGGTTTGAAGAAGATCTGTGTGAGTTGCTACGGATTCCGAGTATCAGCACAGATGCTGAATACGCGCCGGAAGTACGTCGCGCTGGCGAATGGATGCACAGCCAATTCCTGGCTTTAGGGTTGGACAGTGAAATCATCGAAACGGCTGGGCATCCGATCATCTATGCAGAGTCCCCGCCCATCGAAGGTGCGCCGACTGCGCTGGTTTACGGACACTACGATGTCCAACCTCCTGATCCACTCGATGAATGGAAATCTCCCCCTTTTGAACCCCAGCGGCGCGATGGAAACCTCTACGCACGTGGTGCGACCGATGACAAGGGGCAAATGCTGACCCACGTCAAAAGTGTGCAGGCGTGGGTGGAGGGAGAGGAGCAGTTGCCGCTTCAGGTCAAATTTGTCATCGAGGGTGAAGAAGAGTGCGGCAGTGAGAATCTGCACGCCTTTTTGAAAGATCCCAAATCCCAGGAACGCCTGGCGGCGGATGTCGTGGTCGTCAGCGATACTTCCCAGTTCGGACCCGGACAGCCGGCGATCACCTATGGACTGAAAGGAATCGCCTACTATGAACTGCATGTTATCGGTCCCCAGCAAGATTTGCATTCCGGCAGCTTTGGTGGGGCGGTTACGAATCCTGCCAACGCGTTGGCGCGGATGCTGGGTGCACTGGTTGACGATTTTGGACGAATCCAGGTCCCCGGATTTTATGACGATGTCATCCCGTTGACCGATCGTGAAAGAAACATGTTCGCGACACTGGCCTTTAGCGAGGAGGCTTTCTGCGAACAAATCGGTGTTTCCGCACTGAGTGGCGAAGCCGGGTTTTCTACTTTGGAGCGACGTTGGGCTCGACCGACTTGTGATGTCAACGGAATCTGGGGTGGTTATCAGGGGGCGGGGAGCAAGACCGTGCTCCCCAGTCGTGCCAGCGCCAAATTCAGTTTTCGACTGGTGCCCGATCAGGATCCCCAGAAATTAACCGCAGCACTGCGGGAAATGCTGGAAGAACTGTGCCCACCTGGTGTCACAATGGAACTGGTGGATATGCACGGTGCGCCCGGAGTAGTGGTCTCTCTCGAGAGTCCTTATATGGAGGCGGCTGCCAAGGCGATCGAACATGGTTTTGGACGCTCGCCCGTGTTCATTCGTACGGGTGGATCGATTCCGATCGTGACCGATTTCAAGGAGGCGCTCAACGCCGATCCGCTGTTGTTGGGCTGGGGCTTGGATGATGACAATACACATAGCCCCAATGAAAAATTCTGCCTTGCTGATTTTCACCGGGGTATCAAGGCCAGTGCTTACCTGTGGCGCGAGTTGAGTCGGGTAGATTCGAGCGAATAAGCCCGGTTGTTGGAGTTTATGATATTCGCCGGGCCTGGTGGCGGATGTGAATGGGTGAACCGGTTCCCCATCACTGCCCCTTTTCTTTTTCTCTGGTACATATGGGTTGGTAAATGCTGGACCGCAAGTTCGTGGTTGAGAATGTGGACGCTGTCGCACAGAACTGTGTTGATCGCGGGGTGGAAATCGATGTTGCCAGCCTGGTCGAGCAGGAAACCGCGCGACGAGAATTACAGCAACGTGTCCAGGAGCTGAACCGGCTCGCCAATGAGGTGTCCAAATCGATTGGCCAGGCGAAAGATCCCGCCGAACGGGAATCTCGTAAGGTGGAAGGCCGGAAGTTGCGCGAGCAGAAGGAGGAATTGCAGCGCGAGCACGATCGTTGTGAGGCCGAGATATTGGAGATTCAGAAAGGGATTCCCAATATGACTCACCCCGACGCCCCTGTCGGCAAGACCGACAAGGACAATCTCGAGTTGCGCCGTGGAGCACACGTGCCGCGGAAGTTTGATTTCGAGCCGCTCGATCACGTCGAGATCGGGAGTCGACTAGGGTTGTTTGATTTCGAGGCAGGTAGTCGGACCACCGGACACGGTTTCTATTTTCTACGTGGCGATGCGGTTCGATTGGAGTTGGCGTTGCAGCAGTATGCAATTGATCTGCTGGTCCAGGAAGGGTTCACCCCATTGGTGACACCGGACCTTTGCCGTGACGAAATTGTCGAAGGTGTTGGCTTTATTCCGCGTGGTCCCGAGACGCAAATTTACAGCATTGCTGACAGCCCTTTGAGTCTGGTGGCGACCGCTGAAATTACGCTGGCCGGTATGTACGCGGAGCAAACACTAACAGCTGAGGAGATGCCGATTCGCTTATGCGGAATCAGTCACTGTTTTCGGACCGAGGCAGGCGCGCACGGCCGTGCTACGCGCGGTCTCTACCGCGTGCACCAATTCACCAAGGTCGAGATGTTTGCTTTCTCATTACCTGAGACGAGCGACGCGCTGCACGACGAACTCTGCGCGCTGGAGTGCCGCATTTTTGATGAACTGGAAATACCTTTCAG
>PBOG01000003.1 GCA_002724245.1 Planctomycetaceae bacterium | reverse complement strand
TCGCGATCCTCCGAGTCTTCCCAGGGCACTGTAGATCCGTGTCGTTTCCAGTGACTCGGAACTGGAAAGGGGCGGTAGTATCGAAGGAATTCGTTTGGCAAGCATCGTCTTGCCAGCACCAGGTGGCCCAATCATCAGCAGGTTATGTGCACCGGCGGCAGCCAGCATGATCGCGCGTTTGGCCAGCTCTTGCCCACTGACATCCGCATAGTCAGTGGGCGCCAACGCTGGCTGAAGGGAAGGCGCCGGCGCAGACGCCACCTGGGAACAAGCAACCTCAGCACCGGCAAAAAAGGCGACCGCTTCATGAAGACTGGCAACCGGAACGACTTCCAAAGACCGGACAACAGCCGCCTCCGGCGCGCTCTCCACAGGTACCACAATCCCTTTCAAACCTGGCTCACGGGCAGCTGACATGGCCATCGCCAGGGCACCTTTGACCGGTCGCGTTTGTCCTTGCAGCGATAATTCACCGACCGCCGCGTAATCCGCAAATCGGGCGGTGTTCAATTGACCGCTACTCGCCAGGAAACCCAAACTGATCGGCAAGTCAAAGGACGCCGCATGCTTGGGCAACTCCGCGGGCGCCAGGTTGATCACCACCCGATGCTGTGGGCGTTGAAATCCTGAATTGACCAGGGACCGTTCGACCCGATGGGTGCTTTCGCGAACGGCCGCTTCAGGGAGTCCGACGAGAATCGTCTTGGGGAGACCTCCGGTCGCCACATCGACCTCGACATCGACGGGAATTGCATCAATACCGAGCAGTGAAAATGTCCGCAGGCTGGCAAGCATCGAGCACCAGGGGTGGCTCTTTAGTGGGTTAACGATACCCCCATTATAGCTATCTCTACTGAAATACAAAATGCACAATTCAAGACTTCGCAGTCCCCTGCACCACCCGGCCCAAACTGCCGGACTGTCTACAGCTCCTCAAAAGCGCCCACGTAATGCGCAATTTTCGGTGTCCGGCTGGCCAGCGGCCAGACGATGCCCACCACATCAAAACGGGCGGGACAGTCCAGCAGGCGGTGTTGTTGACAGTAATCGAGCGCCAATCGCGCCAGTCGCCGCTGCTTGTTCTGGTCNACCGCCAGGACGGGGTTACCAGCCCGTGACGAACGCCGGGTTTTGACCTCCACAAAAACGAGCGTCTGGCCATGTCGTGCCACCAGGTCAATCTCGCCGCGACCAGTGCGAACGCCGCGCTCAATGATGTGGTAGCCTTGCCGTTGCAAGTAGCGGGCGGCCAATGCCTCGCCCTCTGCGCCGAGCGNGCGCTGCATCTGTCTGGTGCGTCGCCAACATTTACCGATCCACATGCCGCCACCTGCTGTCAAAAGGAAACGGGTTGATCCACACCCGGCCCTTGCTGTAGTACGAGCTGTCGGTAGGCCAAGTGTTGACCATAATGCCAACCTCGTCTGGTTCTTTGATTCTGCCCCAGTGGTCAGACACGTCTGGTCCTCAGTCACCCCCGCTGTGGAGGTGCAAAACATCACAGGTCGCAGGCGACACTCGCCCCCGCAANTTCGGCCCGCTCCTCACGAACTCTGACGCCCCGTTTGAGGTCGAGCCTGGGGTTATTTCCGGCGGCGTTGTCTTCCGCTGTTGCCAGCTATAATAGGCACGGGCCGTTCCACATTCGTTTCCTCGCCGGTCTCTGCTGTCCGCCGATGTCCGCCGGCGACGCGAAGCATGTTGACTCGAGGTGTTTCCAGAGGCCGAATATGGCGAACAGGACTCTTACCCTTTGGCTCATCGGCTGGAGCGTAACAGTGATCGGCAATGCTGCCGCGAGCGCGGAAGCAGGCCAGGAAACGGCNCAGCCTACGGCAGGAGCACGGCTGTTTACCCTCAAGATCCAGCCGTTGCTCAAGGTCAAGTGCCTGGGATGCCATGGCAATGAACCGGACGACTTGCGTGGTGGGTTAGATCTGCGCAACCGGTCGAGTCTGCTCGCGGGCGGTGNATCAAAAATACCCTCCTTGGTTCCGGGCGATCCGGACAACAGCTTGCTNTATCAGGCGATCTTATGGAAAGGCCTGGAGATGCCACCCAAGGAGAACGAACGCCTGACCGCAGATGAGGTGGAGNCGATGCGACGCTGGATCGCAGGTGGTGCCGTGTGGCCAGACCCATTGGCCCAACGACAGATCCGCGAACAAGAATGGGCGCAAGCGGAGAACGCGGACGGCCGCCTTGTGCGAACCAGTGGCGGATTGTCTGACGACTGGACCTACCGTCGCTACCAGCCTCAGGACCTGTGGGCCTTCCAATCGTTACGGCCAGTCGCGCCACCAGCCGGCTTTCGTCATCCCGTCGACGGGTTTATTGGTGCCCGCTTGGCGAAGGCAGGAATCAAGGCGGCCCAGCCAGCTCATTTCAGAACGCTGATTCGACGGGTGAGCTACGACCTCACCGGCTTACCGCCGACGCCCTATCAGATTTTCTTGTTTCGCCAGGCATATGAGAAAGACCCTGTGGAAGCTTGGTCAACTTTGGTGGAGAGGTTGCTCGCCAGCNAACACTACGGAGAACGGTGGGCCCAGCATTGGTTGGATGTGGTGCGTTACGCCGATACGGCTGGCTTTTCCAATGACTATGAGCGGTCCAACGCCTGGCGGTATCGTGACTATGTCATACGAGCNTTCAATGACGACAAACCGTTCAATCAGCTGATTCTTGAACAACTTGCCGGGGACGAACTCAGCCCAGACGATCCNGAAACGCTGATCGCCACCGGTTACTTGCGAATGGGACCTTGGGGCACGGCGATGATCTCGCAGCAGGAAGCTCGGCAAATTTACCTGGACGATTTGGTCCACAATGTAGGTCAGACGTTTCTTTCGTTGCCATTGCGGTGTTGCAAATGTCACGACCACAAGTACGACCCGATCCCGACGCGNGACTATTACCGGCTGTACGCGGNGTTTTCNGGGACNCAGGTCGCNGAACTTCCAGCGCCGTTTCTGGACCGAGAAAACCGTCAAGGATTCGCAGCAAAGCGGAAACTCGTGGANCAGCGCCTGGCGTTTGCAACCCAGCAGCGCAACCTCGTGTTTCATAAGCAGGAGACTGCGGCCAGGGAATGGTATGCACAACATAATCTTCCCTACAAGAATGCTGGTGCGCGCCGTCAAGATCCGGAAGACAGCAAGCCACCCCGTCACATTGGGTTGACACTTGCAGAGCAAGGCATNCTCAAAGTGCGGGAACAGGATGTCTGGATTTGGACGCGCCGTTTGGAANGATATCGACCTTTGACCCAGGCGGTATATAACGGAGCTGACGGATTCCGTAACGGGCGCAAGTTAAGACGGCCGAAAAAGGTGAACCTCGCCTGGAGGCCAAAGAGTGTCATTCTCGGAGGCGGGTCACTGGCGGCGCCGCTTGACACCGTTTCGCCGGGAGTGCTCAGTGGCCTGGGGCTGCCGGTTTCAGCAGCCGAGAAAGATCCCTATGGGATCACCAACGACCTATTCGGTAGACGGCTCGCTATGGCGAGGTGGATTGCCAGTGACAAAAACCCGCTTACAGCCAGGTCGATTGTCAACCGCGTCTGGCAACACCATTTTGGCCGTGGCTTGGTAGCTACGGCTAATAATTTCGGAGCCAAGGGTGACAAACCGACCCACCCGGAGCTGCTCGATTGGCTCGCAGCCGACTTTATCAAGCACGGTTGGAAGCTAAAGAGACTGCACCGACTGATTGTCGGGAGTGAGGCCTACCGACGGTCGAGTCGTCCCGTGGATTTCCACAGCCAGGACCGCGTTGACCCTGACAATCACCTGCTCAGCTCATTCCCTGTGCGGCGATTGACGGCAGAAGAGTTTCGCGACAGCCTGCTGCTGGTCAGTGGGGAATTGGATCGACAGGTGGGAGGTGTGCCAATCATGCCAGAAATGAATCTCGAGGTGGCGTTGCAGCCGCGCATGATTCAATTTTCCATCGCACCCGCACACCAACCCTCCAGAACTCCGGCCGAACGAAACCGGCGGTCGATCTATGTCTATCGTGTGCGTGGTCAGGCGAATCCATTACTAGCGATCATGGATTTGCCCAGTCCAAACGCGTCTTGCGAACGCCGAGAGGATGCAGCCACTGCGCCGCAGGCGTTTACCCTGATGAATAGTGATGGCATGACGGACCGGTCGATCGCCTTTGCATTGCGTGTCCAAAAAGAAAAACCGGGCGACCCTGCGCAGTGGGTACGGCGCGCAGTGCAGTTGGCGTACGGTCGCGTTCCGCAGCGCGAAGAGCAACAGGAGTTGCTCGCATACCTGGTTGAGATGCAAGCCTACCATCGAAGACATCAGCCGCGTGTGATCGAATATCCAAAACAGGTCGTTCGGTCTCTGGTGGAGGAATTTACCGGAGAGCCGTTCGATTTTGTCGAAAAGCTGAACGTCTACGATGATTATGTCCCCGACGCCAAGCCCTGGACGGTGACTGCAGATGTCCGCGCACTTGCTGACGTCTGTTTGGTGCTGCTGAACTCGAGCGAATTCATGTACGTGTATTGAACTGTTTCCAGCGACGCGGGAAGTCGCGGCCTGTAGGCGTCGGTCGGCTGAAGTAAGGGAGCTTCGCACGGTGACCAAGAAACGAGGAGCAAGTGTGATGACCCGCGTGTCACGTCGGGAAGCTTTATATGGGCTGGGGGCATCGCTAGGCGCGCTGGCACTGACCGATTTGTGTGCCAATGAGCGCCCCAATGAGTCGCCGTTCGCTTCACGTGCGGGAACACATCGACCTGCGGCGAAAGCGGTGATCATGTTGTTCATGGAAGGGGGGCCGTCCCAGGCGGACACCTTTGACCCGAAACCGGAACTCAACCGTTTACATCGGACCGAGTCGACCCGTACTGCTGGCCTGGCAACCGGGAAACGGTTTTACGTTGGCAGCCCATTTCGGGCGCGGCGAGTGGGCCACTCGGGTATCACCATGAGCGAACCCTGGGAGTTTCTTTCAGCACCAGGCGTCGCCGATGAATTGTGCGTCTATCGTGGCTGTCAGGCCGCGTCGTTGAATCACCCTGAGGCGCTTTTGGAGATGAATACCGGTAGCCGTTTGGGACGCGACCCAGCGGTCGGGGCCTGGGCCACTTACGGACTGGGGTCGGAAAACCAGAACTTGCCGGGGTTTATGGTAATGACCGAGTTAGCACTTCCTCAGGCTGGACCTGCGAACTGGAGCAATGGTTTTTTGCCCGCGCATTTTCAAGGGACACGTTTGAGATCTACGGGGTCTCCGCTGCTCGACCTTCATCCTCCCGATTACAAGTCGAGAGCACATCAACGACGGAGCCTTGAACAGTTGGCACGGCTCAATCAGCGGCATGCGGAATTGCATCCAGAACACAGGGCACTACAAAGTCGCATGGCCAGTTACGAACTAGCATTCCGGATGCAGATGGCTGTTCCAGGAATCTTGTCGCTGGACCGGGAACCGCAGTACGTGCACCAGGCGTATGGTTTGGAGAGAAAAGAGACAGCCGCTTTTGGTCGTCAGTGCCTGCTGGCTCGAAGACTGGTCGAACAAGGGGTGCGATTTGTGCAAATCTTCTCCGGTGGATGGGACAGCCATGATTACTTGAAGCGGGGACATGCGTCACGTATTCGCAGCGTAGATCAGCCAATTGCCGCGTTGATTAGCGACCTTAAGACGCGTGGGTTGCTTGACGACACGCTGGTCGTATGGACCGGTGAGTTTGGGCGCACCCCGGATAATAACTACCGAGGTGGAGTGACGGCACTCGGGCGAGGCCACAATATCGACGCCATGAATATGTGGTTTGCCGGTGGAGGGACCAAAGCGGGTACCGTGGTTGGAGCGACCGATGAGATCGCTGCCCGCGCAGTGGACGTGGTACACCCGATACGCGACGTGCACGTGACCCTGCTCCATTTACTGGGATTGGACGACCATCGGCTCACCTACTTCCACGCTGGCCGCTTCAAACAACTTTCTCAATTTGGTGGAGTCCGGATTCCGGAGCTGATTGCCTGAGTAAGGAAGCGGCGTTTGCTGGATTACGGCAGTCGGAAGGCCAGGCGTTGGCCGCAATGCCAACGTCGTCTAGCGCTTTGATTCTACCCCAGTGGACGTACCATCCGGTCTCCAGTACGCCCGTTCTGTGACGGGTCCATCGCCCACGATTGGCGCAGCAACCACAGTCGCAAAGGACGGTCTAGCAAACGACACTGCGCCGCCTGAGCAAACGACACTGCGCCGCGAACTACTGGAGTCCCCGCAGTTGTTCGAGACCCGCTTTCAGTCCGTCGATGCCGTGATGCATCAGCGTGCCGATGTTGATGAAGCGATAGCCCTGGTCCCAGGAACGACGGGCTTCTTCGAGCGTATTGAAGGTAATCCCCGCCGCTTTACCTTGCGCTGTAACCCGGGCGGGAAAATCGGCCAGGAATTGCTGTACCTGCGGGGTTTCCGGATGCCCAATCACTCCCATCGTCGCGGCCAGATCGGCAGGACCTGCGAAGACAATATCAACACCCTCCACAGCTGCAATCGCGTCGAGATTTTCGATGCCCTCGGCCGTCTCAATCTGCACAATCACGCACGTCTCTTGGTTTGCCACAGGCAAGTAATCTTGCCAGGAGACATTCATGAACGTCGTCCAGAGGGGCGACACACCGCGGGATCCGTCAGGCGGATACTTCGCATATTCGACTGCCAGGCGAGCTTCTTCCGCGGTATTGATTTGCGGAACCATAACGGTGTTGGCACCGATGTCGAGGGCTTTCTTGATCCAATTCGGATCCAGGCCTGGAACACGAATCATGGGGGTACAACCGGCCTGGCGGCAGAGAATGGGAATCCAACGGACTTCGTGGGTCCCGTACGGCCGATGCTCCAGATCAATCCAGAGGAAATCAATATCACAGTCGATGGTCATCTTGGCAACGATATCCGAAGCATCCGGGACACTGACGCCCCAGACAGCACGACCTTCACCAAGACGATGTTTGACACGATTTTCGAACATACCAGGTCCCCCCTATGCGGCTCCAAGTCGACCCATTATGTCTCATCTTTCCCGCTAGGGACAGGATGCCCACTGGGCAACAGGTTGGACAAGCCTGGCAGGAGAAGATACCCGGAACTACCCCCAAGCTAATCCACGCGCGACGCTGCGCGGTAGTATGCGATCACACTGGAGAGGATGTCTGCTAAAGTCGCCTCGGGTTGATAGCCGGTCAAACGAGAAATCTTGGCCAGATCAGGTGTACGTCGCGGCATATCTTCAAAACCTTCTGCGTAGGCCTGGTCATAAGGGACATGAACGATTTCCGAGTCGCTGCCAGTCATCTCGCGAACTTGTTCGGCCAATTCCTGAATGCTGACCTCTTCGCTGGAACCAATATTGAAAATATCTCCCCGGGCTGCCGGTTTCTCAATCAACCCGATCATCGCCGAAACAACATCCTTCACAAATCCAAAACAACGTGACTGGCTGCCGTCGCCGTAGACCGTGATGGGTTCATTGCGTAGCGCCTGCTGGACAAAACGAGGAATCACCATGCCATAACGACCTGTCTGACGTGGTCCTACCGTATTGAACAAGCGAACAACAATCGCCGGCAAGTCCTGTTCGCGGTGATAGGCTAATGCCAGAAACTCGTCGAGTAATTTGCTGCACGCGTAACTCCAGCGACCCTTCTTGCTGTTTCCCAGTACCAGGTTGCCCTCCTCCTGAAAGGGCACATCAGCGCTGAGGCCATAGACTTCCGAAGTCGAAGTCAACAATACCACTTTGCCGGTTTTCGCCGCCTCTGCCAGCAGGACTTCCGTTCCCTGCACGTTGGTCTCAATGGTCTTCACCGGATTCTCGACAACCAGTCGTACGCCAACAGCCGCAGCAAGGTGGAAGACAACATCACAATCATCGACCAATGCACCCACGACGGTCTGGTTTCTGACATCATCCAGGGTGAAAGCAAAATTCGGATGCCCTTCCAGGTGGGTGAGGTTCTGCCGGCTCCCGGTGGAGAGATCATCGATGACACTCACCTGATCGCCGCGCTGGATACAAGCATCCACCAGATGGGATCCAATGAACCCGGCGCCACCAGTGATGAGAACCTTCATGTTGTCTGCCTCTGAAATTTCACTGCCATGCGCTACCCGCCGCAGCGGCTGATCAATCCGCAAAACAACCAGCACAGTTGCGGTCGATACGGCCCATGAAAACGATGGTGGTAGCACCTGCACTGGTGCCGTGGATCCCATCTTAACGCGAGGACCCGGTTAACGTACATCCAACCGGCTTCACGCTCCACCGACCGCATTTTGTTGGGACACGACGTCTGCTAACGCTACAATCGGAATTCGACTGTTCGCCTTCTCCCCACAATCGACGGTGGCATTATGAAAACCCAACTTCCCTGTTGCCTCGCCGGCCTGACATGGATCCTGGCTGGACTCGCTTCGCCGGACATTAAGGCGGCGGACTTGACCGCGGTCGTTACCCAGCAAGTGCACCCGGTACTCGTGCGAAACGACCACAACGCGCTGTTCCGATTGACGATCGCCGCTGATTCGCCGTTTGTTTTGCTGCGGGCACTGACGGTTTCGCTGCAGGGCACTGATGATCCGCACGACATCGATTCGTTGCAACTTTTTTTTGCGGGCGAAAAGGGTGAATTCAGCACCAAAGCTCGATTCGGAGATGCAATACGACCAACCGGCGAAACGGTTGTGCTGAGAGGACACGCGCGTTTGCAGCAAGGGCCAAACCATTTCTGGTTATCTTGTCGGCTGGCCGCCAAGGCGGATCTCAACCGGTGGGTCGATGCCACTTGCACTGCGCTGGAGACCTCAGTCGGCCACGTTGCTCCCGTCGATGAAAGCAACGGACTGCGGAAGCGAATCGGAATCGCCTTGCGCAAACACTACGACGATGGTGTGCACACCTACCGCATTCCCGCTTTGGCCACGACAACGCAGGGTACCTTGCTGTGTGCCTACGATATGCGGCGACGCAAGGGGCGTGACCTGCAGGAAGATATCGACATTGGTTTGTCACGCAGTACCGACGGCGGGCAGACCTGGGAACCTCAGCAAGTCATCATGGACCAGGGAACCTATGCTGGCAAACCACAGGCCCTCAATGGCGTCAGTGATCCCGGCATGATCGTCGACCCGTCCACCGGAGAGATCTTCTGTTTTGCGGTCTGGATGGTCGGTAAAGAAGGCAAGCACCAGTGGGACAAAGATGGCTCTGAACCTGGATTCGAGATTGGCAAGAGCGCTCAATTCCTGATGGTCCGTAGCCGCGACGACGGGCGCACCTGGACGAAACCGCAGAACATGACTCGCACCTGGAAGAAAAAAGACTGGTTTCTCTACGTTCCTTCCCCCCAGCAAGGCATTGCACTGAAGGACGGGACATTGGTCATGCCGACGCAGGGACGAGACGCCCAGGACCGGGAATTCTCAAACCTCCTGATCAGTCGTGATCACGGTGCCCACTGGACCGTCAGTCAACCCGCCTCTCTGGACACCAGCGAATCTCAGGCCGTGCAACTCGGGGACGGTTCCATCATGATGAACATGCGCACGGAAACGGGACAAAAATTTCGCACCATCGCGGTGACCCGTAATCTCGGTCAAACCTGGACGCCCCATGTCACCAGCCGCAAAAACCTGATCGAACCCAACTGCAATGGCAGCTTGTACCGCTTCGATCTGGGTAACGATGGCGATTACGTGTTATTGTTTGCCAACCCGCATTCACAAACGGGCCGTGATCACCACTCCATTCAAGTCAGTTTTGATGACGGACTTCACTGGCCCCAGAAAAATCGCATTCTGCTGGATGCATTCCGTGGTGCCGGCTACCCAAGTCTCAGCCGGGTCGATGACAAACACGTGGGGATCGTCTACGAAGGGAGCCAATCGCACCTCGTATTCCAGAAAATCGCGAT
Organism: Planctomycetaceae bacterium; assembly: GCA_002724245.1. Taxonomy (GTDB): domain Bacteria; phylum Planctomycetota; class Planctomycetia; order Pirellulales; family Pirellulaceae; genus UBA9264. The sequence goes on along the minus strand of PBOG01000003.1, from coordinate 645 downwards.
TGACGAACTGTTGCAACACGACAAACCCTGATGCCTGGAAGTTGACCGGGGACGAGTGTGATCGGAAACCGAGCGCGGCAAGCTATGGGTTGCTCTATTGCCGGCTGTTGGCCATCGGGTTGCTGGCAATCGTCAGCAGCCTGGCCGTTGCCGAACCGCCGCAACGCGCACCCGACCCGCTCGACGGACTGAGTTTCCCGTTTGCAAAAGAGTGGCGGGAAAAAGCCTGCCGTTGCCCCACAATTACGACGCAGCACTCTGCCCTCTCAGAATTCCAGGAAGCAGTGCGCCGCGCTGATGTCCTGGTGCGCGGCCACATCGTCCGCATTGTCCGTCTGGCCGATCCGCAACAGACGCTGCCTGCTGTGGGCGATGAGGTGATCCAGCGCAAGCGGTCCGCCTGAGCCCTCATACCCGGTTGTCTGACAGCGCGATTTCCACATCCCTTGACTGGCTACCCAGCCGACATGGCGTTCCGGTTGGGGACCATTACGGTGTCCCCTGCAACCATTCCTCGATGGCAATCTTCTGGAACACGAGGTGCGATTGGCTCCCTTCGTAGACGATCCCCACGTGTTTGTCATCCACGCGACTGACGCTCGGATAACCGTTGCCACGACCCTCATCCAGCAGCAGCCGGTGCCG
>PBOG01000002.1 GCA_002724245.1 Planctomycetaceae bacterium | reverse complement strand
CCGGTTCTTTTTACCGGTTCATGGGGCAGCACAGATGATAAGTCTGTGAAGAAACTGCCCGCTGCGGTGAATTCGCCTTGCCGCCGTCCGGCGCTTTCGCTATTTCTACGCGACTTTTATTTGACTCTTCTCAATGGGCGCCTGTCGTGCAGGGAGCGATTTTCAGTCATCGATTGGTTGTTGAACATGGTGTTAGAGCCTTGTTTTGCTACCCGATCGTCGACTGTGCTTCACACGGTTGGCGATGGCGAGTTGGTTTGAGGAGCTCCTGACGTTGTGGTCCGCGTTGGCACGATTCATAGAGTTTGCCTGCGTTCCTGTGTTTGTAGTTTTTCAGATCTGGCGTAGGGCTAAATTTCCTTGTTAATGCACCCGGTAGACCGGGAATCATCATATGACGGTTGATCGTTTTGACGTTTCCGTTGCTCGCCTGATTATGATTCTGGTGATCGTCTGCGGCTGGACTCCCAGTTGCCGGCTTTCGGGTCAGGAAAGGGCTAATCCTGGAGCTTCTCCTGTGGAAACTCCAGCAACACCTGTCGCAGATAGCGGTGAGAGCGAGGCCTTGCTCGAGGGCGGAAATGCGCCACAAGGCATTGTGTTGGGTGTCGCTGTTGAAGGCAATGACGCAGTCAAAGAGTCTCGGATTTTTGCGGAATTGCGAACACGCGTCGATCGGAAATTTGACCCTGAAGTTGCCAAGGCGGATGTGCGAAGACTCTACAAGACGGGCTTGTTTCGCAACATCAAGACTTTGACCCGTTCGGCTCCCGGAGGTGTTTATGTCGTTTTCAAGGTGTTTGAGCAACCGACAGTGAGGTATCTGAAATACATCGGCAACCGCTACTACAAAGACAAAAAGCTCGATAAGGAAACGGGCTTGAAGATCGGTGATGCTCAGAGCCGCTTCAATGTTGAAGATGGCCGCCGGCGACTCGAAGAGTACTACCGAAGCAAGGGCTTTGTGAAAGCCACTGTGACGATCCTGGAGGGAGTTAATCCAGGTGACCGGGGTGTGATTTACATCGTCAATGAAGGGCCGCTGGTACGTGTTGGGCGTATTGAATTTGTTGGAAATGATCCGGATCTGGTACGCGACGGTCGGCTCAAGTCCTTGATTTCGACAAAGACACCGATTTTAGGTTATTTCATTCGCGGCCAGTTAGATCGTAGCAAGATCGATGAAGATACTGAGCGGCTGACAGGTTATTACCGGAGCCTGGGGTACTTTCGCGCTCGTGTCGACCGTGAGCTCAGTTTTGACGATTCGGGCAACTGGGCGACATTGCGATTCATTATTGACGAAGGCCAGCGTTTTCGTATTCGATCTGTTGCGATTCAAGGAAACGAACGATTTACGCGGGAGTCCTTGCAAGACCAACTAAAGCTCTCTACTGGGGACTATTTCAATTTATCAACGATGAATCGTGATGTCGGTACGTTGCGCGATCTTTACGGTGGCCGGGGTTACGTCTACGCGGATATCAAGGCGGACCCGCGTTTCCTGGAGGAACCCGGCCAATTAGACCTGATTTACAAGATCGAAGAAGGTGCCCAGTATCGCGTCGGACAGATTAACGTGAACATCGCCGGTGAGTTTCCACACACTCGGGAAAGCGTGATTCTGAAACGTCTGTCGTTGTATCCGGGCGAGATTATTGACATACGCGAAGTCAGGTCCAGTGAGCGACGTCTGAAATCTTCCCAGTTGTTTGTCAATGATCCTTCGCAAGGACGTCCGCCTGCGATCAACGTTAAACCACGCGAATTCGATGTGACAGCCGACGGCGTTGCCGCCAATTCCCCGCAAACCAGGCGAAAGACTTTGGGCCGTGGCCAGAGTCCCTCCCGATTACCCCGCGACCCTTGACCTGGATGCGAGTCCAGGTCGATTCGAAGCGACCAACCTGCATACTGCGATCCATGAGTGGAAATTCATTTCTTACGGAAAGACGCGGCATTCGAGGCAGCCGGTCTGCAGTCTTTGGACTGCAGATTCAAGCGTGTCGCTTGCTGACGCCGCGTAACCTGCTTTTGTTGTCTGGCATTACTGTCTGTCTGGCAGTCTCTGGCTGTATGCAGCGTCGCATTGCTTCGGAGTCGCCTTTGTGGCCCGCAGTTGTACCCGCTACCGAGAATGCGGCGACTGACGATGAGCCGGTTGATGAGGTGATTGTTCCAGCTGTCAAGTTGTCACCGCACGTACATCCCGAGCAGAAGTCAGAAGCGCCTTCCTCGTTTCAAATTCGTGGGCAAAGCCCGCAAGCGCCGCCAGTCGTAGCGCAGGAGACTGCGCGCGAAAGCTTTTTGCCACAGTATCCACGGTTCCCAATGCGTGCCTCGAGTCCCAATGGCTGGGTCCGCTATCAATCTCCAGGGACGCCGGCCCCACCGGCAGTTACAGAACCGGTTCCCCTAGCTCCAGGAGGTGACGCCGGCGGTGTCGAGCCTCTCGGGGATCTTTTATTGCAGCCCCCTGGTACCGCCGATCTCGACATCTTTGTAGAAGAAGCCCGCACTGGCAGGTTTATGTTTGGTGCGGGTGTCAACTCGAATGCGGGTTTGACTGGACACGTCGTTATCGACGAACGAAATTTTGACATCATGCGGTTTCCCACCAGCTTTCAAGATTTTCTTAATGGCACTGCTTTTCGGGGCGGCGGGCAAGGGTTGCGCATAGAAGCAGTGCCGGGTACGCTCTTTGAGCGTTACGTGGTGAATTTCACCGAACCCTATCTCCTCTGGACACCGTTCAGTTTGAATGTGAGTGGGTTCTTGTTTGAAAGACGCTATGAAGACTGGAATGAAAGGCGGAAGGGCGCGCGGGTGGGGTTGGGCTATCGCATTACACACGATTTGTCCGTCAATGCTTCGTTACGGATGGCGGAAGTTGATATCTATAACCCGTCGGTAGACGGCGTGGCGGAATTGGATGCAATGATTGGAGATCATGACCTTTATGGAGGCCGGGTCACCCTCGCACACGACACACGGGACATTCCCTTTCTGCCCACGCAGGGACACATGTTGGAATTAAGTTTCGAACAGATGTTCGGGAGTTTTGATTACCCTCGAGGCAACCTCGACTACCGACAGTATTTCCTGGTTCGTGAACGTGCGGACGGATCGAATCGGCATACGCTGTCGTTCAGCACCCGTCTGGGTGTTAGCGGTGCACAGACGCCTATTTTTGAGAACTTTTTCGCAGGTGGTCAGTCGACGATCCGCGGCTTTGATTTTCGAGGTGCGTCACCGGTCGTCAGCGATGTGACGGTGGGTGGTGAATTTATGCTGTTGGGCACTGTGGAATACATGTTTCCTTTGACGGCGGATGACATGCTCAAGGGGGTGTTCTTTGTCGATGCGGGGACAGTTGAAGAAGACGTCGAAATCAATGGCGGTAATTTTCGCGTGTCTCCAGGATTCGGAATACGGATTTCGGTTCCGGCGCTGGGCCCGGCACCTTTGGCATTTGATTTTGCGTTCCCGGTTGCCAATGCGCCCTACGACGATATCGAGCATTTCAGCTTCTTCTTTGGATTTGGCAGGTAATTCCGGTTCGATGAACGGATGGCTGGAGGGCGGCCGCCAAATCGCAAAGTCAGGGTCGCAGGCACGTGCTCTTTTTCTGTAAACAAAGACATGTTGGTATCATGTCCTGGCGAAATATTGCGCCCAAGTGTGTAGCCCCACCAACGCGACGAACTGTCTCTTGAGCGCCCATGTCCAAGCCTCAGAGTGAAACCGGTTGGTCCACCTTGACACTTTCTGTGGTTTCTTGCCTTTGTTATTGGGCTGCGCTACCCCCATGTAATCTGGGCCCGCTGGCGTGGTTGGCGCCGTTGGGTTGGTTGTGGCTTGTGCGACGGCCCAGTTTGGCTGGTAAAAAGCCCTATCGCACGCTCTGGTGCACGGCGTTGCTGTTCTGGGTTGTGCTCTTGTACGGAGTTACTCTGGCACATCCAGCAAATTATGTCGGTTTGGCAGTACTAGCGGCGTACCTGGCTTGCTACTGTCCGCTGTTTGTCGGTTTGGCACGAGTAGCCTACTGGAGATGGGGATGGCCACTTTGCCTGGTCGCGCCTGTTGTTTGGGTTGGTCTCGAACTGGCTCGAGGCCATGTGGCGACGGGTTTCTCTGTAGCACTTTTGGCCCATACCCAAATGAAGTGGCTCGGACTCCTGCAGATCGCGGATGTTTTCGGCGCATACGGCGTATCGTTCTTGATCGTGTTTTTCGCTGCAGCGGTGAGCAGCGTCCTCCAGTTATCGAGCGAGCCTGCGGGGAAACCAGTGTCCCGCGTTGTGTGGAGACGCTATCTGCCAATTGCGATTGGGTTGCTATTACTGGTGGGATCGTTGTGGTACGGAGAATGGCGGTTAGGCCAACAGCTTCCAGATAGTATGCATCGAAGGACATTGCGTGTTGGCTTGGTGCAAGGAGCCGTTGATACCCGATTCGACGTGGAGAGTGACTATTTCTGGGATGCCTTCGAGTCTTATCGCGAATTGAATCGTAAGCTGGCGCAGCGAGACCAGGAACTTGACCTTGTGGTCTGGCCCGAATCGGCATTTGAGGGAGGACTGCCGGAACTCCGCTACGATTCAAGGACACGCGTTCCAGGGCTTAGTGCTACCGTCTCTGCGGAGCGATTGAAGCAGTGGGATGCAAGCTTCCAGGAGAAATTGAAGTTGGTCGCTCTGGAAGCCGGTGCAGGTCGTGTTGGTGAAGGACCTCTATTGCTTGTTGGTACCGGGACACGTGACCTGCGTTTGGGGCAAGAACGCGTCTTCAATTCGGCATTGTTGGTAAACCAACAGGGGCGGATTGTCGGACGTTATGCCAAGATGCATCCGGTTCTCTTTGGAGAATATGTTCCTTTGGGGGATGTGTTTCCGAGTTTGTATGGGCTATTTCCCATCGGGCCTGGGCTCTCTTCTGGTACCGTGGCCGTCGCGATGCAAGTGGCTGACTTCATACTGGCTCCCAGCATCTGTTTTGAGACGACCGTTCCCCACTTGCTGCGAAAACAGGCAAATCAGCTCGCGGCAAGCCAAATGAGGGCCGATGTGCTCGTCAACCTGACGAACGACGGTTGGTTTTATGGTTCGACGATTCTGGATCTTCATTTCAACTGCGGTGTTTTTCGGGCCATTGAGAATCGGTCTCCTTTGTTGATCGCTGCCAATACCGGGCTATCGGGTTTCATCGATGGCAACGGCAGAGTGCGCAAACAAGGCCACCGTCGGCGCGAAGATCTATTGGTCGCAGAGGTAGCGCCAGATGGACGAACGAGCTACTACCAGGAGGTGCTGGGTGATTGGCCTGCCGGAGTTTGCCTTGGATTGACACTGTTGATGGCCCTGACCGGCTCCTGGCAGTCTGTCCGACGAGAATCAACTTTGCCGATGGTTCCTGAGACCAGGCGTGAGTCGCGGTCGCTGTGAAGTTATGCGGGTAATACCTCCGCTGTTTGGGGAAAATTGGCGATTCTTGGTGACGCTATTGGCCGATGCTGGCTGAATTTCCGAAAACAGAGCTGAGCGATTGGGTTGAATACCCAAATGGGCGGGTTCTCGCTTGGCAAAAACCGTCAAACTCGACTTAATTTCCTTACTTGTCCTATTTTTTCATAAGTTCGTTGGCATTTTGGTCGTCGTGGAATTATACTGAGCTTTCGGTATCGTCTTTATGTCCTTTCTGTGTAGGAACTTCGGACTTTTACCTTACTTCGGGAATCTGCTTACGCGGGGTCCGCTGCCTGTGGCAGCGTTATACGTGTGGACGGTTTGCGGATTCTGGAGCCCGCTTTGATTTAGGGGACGGGTGTTATGACGTTGATGGGCAAAATTTTCACCATGCTCGTGTTGGTGTTGAGCGTGATGTTCCTCGGCCTCTCGTTGACCGTCTTTGTGACGCATCGCGATTGGAAAACGGGTTACGAAGACAAGAAAAAAGAGCTTGCCGCTGCAGAAAGTCTTCGTAGTCAAACAGCGCAACTGCGCGATGAAGCCCTCAATAACCTGAAATTTGAGCAGGCTGCGCGGCGGGCGGTATTGGCCAATTTGCAGACGAAAGTCACCACGATGGAGACTGACCTGGCCGACCGGACTCAGCAGTTTGAATCGCTTCAGAACACTCACCGTGTTGAACTTGAGAAAGCTGTACAGAAGCTAAATGATCTGGACCGAGTGACCCAAGAGGTGGAATTGCTGCGAAAGCAGATCATGGACGCCCACCTGGCACGCGACAAATCGTTCCAGGGGTTGGTTGAAGTGACCGATCGACTCAATGAAGCCCAGGGAATGTTGAGCAATCTGCAGGAAAGAAGGACACAGCTACTGGCGGATCTGAGCGAATACAAGCGTTTGACAGACGTATTGAACGTGACATTGGCTGACATCGACACTGTGGTGCCCAAGGGTATCGATGGCATGGTGACGAAAGTCGGTGAACGCGATCTGGTCGAGATTTCCCTTGGCTCTGACGACGGATTGCGAGTTGGCCATGAATTGCACGTTACACGTGATAACAGCTATCTAGGTAAGCTGCGCATTCAGAAGACGTCACCCGATCGTTCCGTTGCGGTCATTTTGAAGGACTTCCGCCAAGGTATCATCAGGACCAACGACCGTGTCTATACCAGCCTCTGATCAAACCGCCCTGGCATCCAGACGGCCGCGTTCGTTACGGCGGCGCGGAAAGATTGATGTCTATACGATGATGCTGATCATCGCATTCATCTGCATGCTCACAGCCAGTATTCTGATGTTCGTTGAGTGGGGCCGCTGGGAATATACCACTGGTCCTGCTGCGGGCGCAGCACTGCAGACTGTCCCAGATGCAGTCTCGACCGCGGTAGTCTTTGTCGGGCAGGTACCGTGTGAGCACCTCGCTTGAGGCTGACGTTTCACGGTATTCGTTGAAAAACGCGCTGTCGGGCCTGCGTGCGAATGAGTACGGTTGCCCGTTTTCTATCGGGTGCCTTCTTTCTCGCCGTTTTCTGCTGGCCATCCGGGCAAGGACGTCGTCTGTTTTTTCTGATTGCCTGGCAGTTGCTGGATAGCTAAAGGTGTGTATCCGCGTCCCTCTTGCCGCGGTGCCGCAGCGCAGTACCAGAACCTGCTGGTGGTAGAGAGTCTGCCGGTTGGTCGGAGCCAGGACTCCCCCCCCCGTATGGGCGGCTTGGACTGTGCGGCAACCGTGGGCTGTGGCTTTTTCCAAGAAAGATCTTTGAAACTAACAAAGATCTGCCCGCCGCGTGCGAAGTACCCAGTGGATTCAGCGCTGTCGTTTGCTGAAGAGAGTTTATCTACAGGACCCATTTTCCGATTCTACGTTAGCCGGAGGTAATGAGCGATGATTAAGAAAGGAATTACTGGAGCTGCAGTGGTTGTGCTGTTGTTGGGATTTCTTTACGGGCGTGACGCAATCAGTCTGGTAGCGACTACCTATGGAGAGGTTCGCGACGCTGCCAGTGATATGATTTCAGTGGAAACTCGTATCAAGCAGGCTCGCGGGGCTATCAAGGATTTGGAAGGTCCGATCGAAGAAGCGATGGAAACGATCGCTCGCGAAGAAGTGGCCGTTGCCAAGCTCGAACGGCAGTTGGCCAAGACAGAGGGCCAGTTATCAAAAGACCGTAACTATCTGGAGACATTGCGTGACGCATTGACTCAGCAGAGCGGGAACATTGTGCTGGCTGGAAAAACCTACGAGTCCAAGGAAGTCAAGGAATCGTTGGCTCGTGAGTTCAAGCATTTCAAAGGCTCGGAAAGCAAGCTGGATCAGCTCCAGAAAGTGCGCCAAGCGCGTGCGACACGATTGCGTGCGGCTCGTGACAAGTTAGACGCCATGAAAGTGGCGCGACGCCAACTGGTAGTTGACGTGGAAAACCTGGAAGCCCGCATGAAGATGATCGAAGTTGCCGAGACGACAAGTGAGTTGAGTCTCGACGACAGCGAGCTTTCCAGAACACGCGACCTGGTCGAGGAGATTAGTACTCGGTTGGATGTTGCCGAAGAGTTACTGGAGACGCGTAGCCACTACGTCAACCGAATTCCTCTCGAAGACGAAAACGAGGATGACATCGTTGACCAGGTGACAACGTACTTTGGATCTGCTCCAGTGGACAGTCGGATTGCACAGAATGACTAGGAAGTTTTCGAGAAAGGGCCCAGGATAACCCCTGGGCCCTTTTTTTGATCCTGACTTTCGTACTGGGAAGCTTTGGTTGTTGTACGGCGATGTTTACATTTGGTTTCAGGCGCATAACGGGTGTTTAATAGTCGGTGTGCGTCAAAGGATTGTTGCCAAACGGCATTGGCGTGACAGGAAATGTTGGCCAGCCGTCTGATGCGAATACATGTTTTACATTGCGGGTAGTTGGTCTCGAGGGTGGACTCGTTTGTGTTGTTCGTTGTCAGGCCAGTCCGTGGTTTGTTGAAGGGTAAACGTGTGTTGGAAGAAACCCGGAAACGAATGCTGCTGTGGGTCGACGGTGTAGGAGGGTTCTTGGTGTGTTTTTCGCCGCAGGCGACCCTCGGCCAGGCATTGCCAGCGTGTGATGTTGACATCCCACTTTCAGCAGATGTCTCACGTCGACACGCAATGATTCGCAGGCACACGGATGAGTACGTGATCGAACCATGGCACCCGGTTGTTTTGCGAGGAAGAGAAGTGGAGCGGCCAGAACCACTGCGCGATGGTGATCGGATCACGCTGGGCAAGTCGATGCAGATTGAGTTTACACAACCCCACGCTTTGAGCGCTACGGCACGGCTTATGTTCAGCAGTCGGCACATTACGCAACCTGCTGCCGATGGGGTCATATTGATGGGGGATTCATTGATCCTGGGTCCTCAAGACCATAACCACATTGTCTGTCGTGAGTGGACCCGGGATGTGATTTTGTTTCGACGGAGTGATCAGCTGTGGTGTCGAAGCCTCGGTGACATCGAAGTGGATGGCGCAAGTTTTCAGGACGAAGCTCCGATCGGCCCGAATTCCCGTATCGAAGGTAGCGATTTTTCAGTGGCGTTAGAGACGTTGTGAATTGTGATGGAAAACCACGTGGTGTCGAGAGGTGTATAGCAGTCGGGCGAGTGAGGTATCGAATTGACGTCAGCTTTGATGAGCCAAAGCTAGACAAGTAGTTGGAGCAGCCGCTAACCTGGATAGAGCAGCTGGCCACCTGCAACGATGGACGTTTTGTTGGATGATTTCCCCCGCCGGGAGGCGGTTCTATGAAGTTCGCTTATGCCAGCGGAACACGCCCTCTTGAGGGCTTTACGATCAAGCGAGGCGTCGGAAGCGGCGGCTTCGGTGAGGTCTATTTTGCCACCACCGACGCGGGTAAGGAAGTTGCTCTCAAGCGAGTGCAACGCAATTCAGATATAGAGATGCGTGGGGCGAAGCAGTGTCTTAATTTCAAGCACCCAAACCTGGTAGCTCTATTTGACATCAAATATGACGATGATGACGCAGGTTGGATCGTCATGGAGTTCGTATCGGGCGAGAGTCTCCGGGACGCTTTGGATCGCTACCCGGAAGGGATGCCGCACGAAGAAATTCGTCGCTGGTTTACGGCTGTTGTCGAAGCGGTTGGCTACCTCCACCAGCACGGTATTGTCCATCGGGATTTGAAGCCTGGTAACGTGTTTGATGATGGTGGCACGGTCAAGGTTGGCGACTATGGGTTGTCCAAGTTTATTTCAGGAAGTCGCCGTCACGACCAAACGGAAAGCGTAGGCACTTTCCACTATATGGCCCCTGAAATCGGCAAGGGTGTGTACGGGAAAGAAGTTGATATCTATGCCTTGGGAATCATTTTGTACGAGATGCTTGCTGGGCGTGTTCCCTTTGAAGGGGAATCCAGTCAAGAGATCATTATGAAGCATCTGACGGATTTGCCCGAGGTAAGTGGACTGCCGGACGGCTACCGTGAAGTGGTCGCACAGGCACTGAGCAAGGATCCGCAAGAACGTTTTACAACGGCGGAGGAGATGCATCTGACGCTCAGAAATGCCGCGGGCTGGGAAGCCCAGGTTAACGTGCCGCCGCGCCTGTCCCAGACTTCTCGCCAGCACCTTGGTACCGTTGTGATTGCCGACGAATTGGCGGCCAAGCCGGGTGTGTTGGACGCAACCGTTGTAGAGCATGGTACTGTGAGTGGCTCCCCCGAACCGATTGCACAGGCTGTGCGCGAAGGCGGTTACAGATTCCGGGATTGGTGGCATAGCACGCCTGGTATGGTTCAGGTCGGCGTGCTGGTAGGCGGTGTGTTGCTGCTGGTTTTGCAAGCGAGGTGGTTGCTGTTAACTGGCATTGTACTTGGGTTCATCTACCTGATTTATTTTGTCATTCGCAATACAGTGTCTGCGCTAACCGGAACGCGTGATGGCGAGCGGAATGCCACTGCTGCTTCACCTGTGGCTTCCCAGCAGCCGCAGGCACGTCGCCGCCACGCCCGTGTTTCCTGGCAGCAGGTGGCGCGGACTGCTTTACGGGAGAAGGACTCCGGTGAACGTTTTACAGAATTGTCCGGCACACTGTTGCTCTCAGCGATTGTGGTGGGGATCGTGAGTTTGGTTATGTTGATTGCCGCCGGGCAGCCGATTGATGGATCGATCGATATGTTTGCCCGATTTGCCTGGTTGGCAACGGTCAGTATGGCCGGGAGCTGGGTGGTGTTGATGAGCTGCAAGTTCTGGGAAGGTGAAGCAGGTGAACCGTTGTCGCGGCGGTTTGTCCTGCTGGGTGTTGGCTTGCTCTGGGGTTTCGCGGGCTATTTTGGAGGAGAGTTTCTGTCGGTGACGTTGGATCCTTCGGCGGGAGATCAGCTTTCATCGGATCCTATGTTGCGACATGTTTATCCGAGTAGTCTTTTTCAGGAAGGTGGCGCTCCTACGCTGGCATCCTACCTGGTGTATTTTGGTGGCTTGCTTTCCATCATGCGATGGTGGAAACAAGCTGACCCGTTACGGGCGACCCGTTTCAGTTTGTTTACGACCGGGGGCACTGCGGTGGGCGCGCTGTTCTTGCCGCTTCCGTTACCATGGGGCCTGATGATTGCGATTACAACTTCAGCAGCAGTTCAATTGTCAGCGCCCTGGATTTCTGGGCGGCAGCGATTGGAATTGAAGCAGAAGGCGATGAGGGTTTGACAGGATCCAGGCCCGTCAGGATGTCGATGTGCGAAGTGGTTGTGGTGGTGTTATGTGATGCAGTGGAAAATGCAACCAATACGGTGTGAAGATCGCGAATGAAAGGAGCCACATGTTTATTTTCTCTATGCTGATGATGACACTGGCTCTGCTGCCTTTGTGGTTTGTAGTTCGCTTCTGGATGGCGCATCAGCTGCGCGTGTCCGCGCTGGCGAAATGGTATCTCTCATTGGGCCTGGTTTCAATTGTCGTGTTTTACTTGCCGGCATACGCCCAACAGCCGCGTCAGGCTGAGGTAGAAGCGAGCACGCCCGAGGCTGTTGCTGATGAACCGCGGCGCACAGTAACAGCTGATACTGAGGGCGGTGATGAAGCCGGAATTGTTGTGGCCGGCCGTGCAGCGGGGCAGGAAGAGGTTGCCGACGCGGTCAACGGGTTGAGGTCAGACTTCGCCGCTCGCATTAAGATTGTCAACGAAAGCAGGCGGCCTGAGTGGGTTGCGACTCCTCGCCGTGTGTTGGGCGGACCGATTCACTTGATCACCGTGTCTTCTGGGATGGAACGGGTGCCCGACGATTGCAGCCGTAATCTGGACGAAAAGCTCAGCGAAGAAGTACGTGATTACATTGCCACGCACTTGATCAAAGACCGCCGCGCGGCACGATTGACGGACTTGAAATGGAAAGTTGAGGAGATTCGACAAAAATTAGTGCGTGAGCCTGTCTACGAGGAACAGATTACAGGAATGCAATACGGTCCACTTTATGAGCGTCATGCCTTGTTGGAATTGAATTCGGAGTTTCGGCAGCAAGCCCGTCTGCAGTGGTCCCAGTACATCAAAAAACGCCGGGTTTATGGGACTGGGCTGGCATCCAGCGGTGTACTCGGCTTGTTGATGCTAGTTTTCGGATACCTGAAACTCGATCAGGTCACGCGGCGAGAGCACTCGACCAGCTTGCAGCTCCTGGCAGCAGGGGCGATACTGGCTTTAACAGCGAGCATGTGGTTGCTGAAAGGCTGGCTGCCGTAAACCACTGCGGCCCACATATTTCGTGAAGTGCGTGCGTTTGTGGCGAGTCTTTGCCCGTAGCGATTGCGCTGCCTCGGTGTGGGTAAGCTGCTGCGTGAGGCCACGATCCGCTGTTCCGATTCGTCGGCCCGAAAGCCACGTGCCAGGTCAATTTCATGTCCAGTTCGTCCGAAACAGACCAGTTACTCGTGGAACGTATCCGTACTGGTAATGGCGATGCCTGGGAAGATTTGATTTCACGGTACGAGGGGCGTTTGCTTGCTTTTGTCGAGAGTCGTGTCGGCCGGCGCGCCGCCAGTGAAGATATTGTGCAGGAAGCTTTTATTGGATTTCTCAACAGCCTGCCAAATTTTGATGGCCGGAGGTCTCTGGAGAGTTATCTTTTTTCAATTTGTGCATACAAGTTGACGGACCATCTGCGACGCGAGGGTCGCCGCCCGACGATCCCGCTTGCTGTATCAAATGATTCGAATGCCGAATGGCAGATTCCTGGTGCAGCGCGTCCTGCCAGTAGTATTGCCCGAAGTGGCGAACGACGCGATTTAGAGGGTCGAGCGGTCGGGGAAGCATTGCGCGAGCAGGTGCGACATTGGCAGGAGCAGGGGAACTGGACCAAGCTGCGTTGTATTGAGTTATTGTTTGTGCGCGGTTGGACGAATAAGCGTGTGGCCAACGCACTCCAGTTATCTGAACAGCAAGTTGCGAATTTCAAGCATGATTTTCTTTCGCGGACCGGTAGTTTGATTCGCAAACAGGGGTTGTCTCCAGAAGTGTTTCCTGAACTGTGAAAGTGGGGCCTGCCGGATTGCCCCGTTGTTACAGAGGTTGAGTGTTTATGTCGTGCAACTTTTCACAAAGTGAAATAGAGGCCTATTTGGACGAAGCGTTATCTGCCAGTGAAATGGCATCGATTGAACGCGAGTTACGCGCGGATCCGAATCTACTGCAAGAAGTGAAGCGGGTTAACGGGCGGCGCGATGCAGGCCTGCATACCATTGGCGAGATCTGGCGGAGGCAGCGCGCGAGTTGTGCGACTCGCGAGCAGTGGGGCAGTTATTTGCTGGGGGTTCTGGCAGCAGAGCATGTGGCGTACCTGGATTTCCATCTTGAACAAATTGGTTGTGCGTTTTGCAGGGCAAACCTGGAGGATCTGAGGCAGCAACAACTCGAATTGCCCGATGCCAAAAAAAACCGCCGCCGCAGATACTTCCAATCCAGTGCCGGTTATTTGCGGCATGACTCTGACAGCAGTATATAGATCAGCTCATGAATAATTCAGTATCGTTAACCCGTAGTCCCGCATTGATGGATCGCCAGGATACCGGTTTGTTGGTGGTCGACGTACAGGAGAAGCTGATTGAACTTATCCGTGGGCACCGCAGCCTCGTGTGGAACATCAGCAGGTTATTGCGGGGCGCACGCCAATTGCAGGTTCCGGTATTTGCGACAGAGCAATATCCGCAGGGACTTGGTGCTACGGTGCCGGAGTTGGTGGAACACCTGGAGGACATTCCAGAAAAATTGACTTTCAGTTGTGCGGGTTGCCCTGATCTCGTAAAGTCCTGGCGCGATGCGGATGTCTTCAAGATTCTCGTGGCAGGAATCGAATCGCATGTCTGTATTCAACAGACCGTGTTGGATTTACTGGCCAACGGGTTTCAGGTGTACGTGGCGGTCGACGCGGTTGGCGCACGCAGGAAGGTAGATCACGAAGTTGCACTGCAGAGAATGGATGCAGCGGGAGCCGTTGTCACCACTACCGAAGCCGCGTTGTTTGAGTGGTGCCGGGTTGCGGGGACCCCTGAGTTCAAGGAGATCAGTCGCCTTGTCCGTGAAAATGCCCCGGCGGATGGCTGATTATTGTTAGACATTTGTGCACCCTGGCGGATCGTTGTCTGACGGTGCACTGCACCGCTGGTGCGGTGGGACCCCGTGGAGCGAATGCCTGTTGGCGGCTGCTCAGACCAGTTCGTTAGAATTTCTTCGACGGCTTTGCTTGCCGGTGTTGTTTTTCGTAACTGTTTTCCACATAGCTGATTACGTATTCTGCGGGAGGCTGCTTTTGCTGATTGCTTGCATTGCTAGCTGGCCTGTGGTAGAAAACCCACCGTACGTATTCTTGTCGCTCAGTTTTCGCAGTCGATTGCGTTTTCATCGGTTTGTGGAGTCTTCGACACGGAGGTTGCAGATACGCTTCGTAGCCGCGTGTGTTCACGGTTTATTTGTACCGGCTCAGCGTTGATCAGCCGAATCCTCGGGCGGTGTCATGCTAGTTCTCAGTCGCAAGGTGGGGCAACGGGTGTTGATCGGTGACGATGTCGCCATCACCGTGGTGCGCATCAATGGCGGGGGCGTTCGGCTAGGTATTGAAGCGCCGATCGAAATGCCCGTCATACGTCAGGAGTTGAAAGATTCTCTTGACTCTCCGGAAGCGGAAGCTTCGGCGAACGTGCCCTCGGAATAAAGGCCTTTCTCTGGGGGCCTGAAAAGAGCAGTTGACGCCGTTCAACGCTGCCGCAGATTTCCCCGTTGCGCAGCCTGCGGTGTTTCCTGGTGGTCCTGGTCACCGCTGTCTGGTCTGTTGCCAACGAGCCGAGGCGTAATTCTCAGGGCACGAAAATCAGTTAGATCGATCACCGAGGCACCGTCGAGTGAACCGTGTCTTTCCGCGTAGTCGACCAGGCGTTGGACCTTGTCCGCCGCTGTAGATTCTGACTGCCTTTCTTTGTCAGGAGGGTTGCCCCAGACGATACGCGTTCCTTGTCGGGTGACAAGTTCGTAGATCACGGCTGTGGTAAAGATGGCTTCGGCAGTTGCGGACTGGGGTTCAATCGCAAACAGATCGAGATCTTTCCAGACGTCGGTCAAGGCCGAGGCAATACGTGCTGCAGCTGCCACTCTTTCATCGCCATAGGGTGTTCCGACGCCTCCTGCCGGTTGAGGCGTGACACCGCGGACATGCAAGTATTCACGTGTCTGTAGTTCAGAGAACTCATTTGGTGGCAACAGGTATCCTTCGGTATCGACCGGCCAGAAGCCGTCTGGATCGGCCTTGACCATAATCGTTGGTTGGCGGTACAGCAGTTGTACGATCAATCGGCGCGACGATTGTTTGTCAACGCGTTCCACGCGTCGCACCCAGCGGTGTAATGCAAACGCGCGGTCCACTTTCAGCGCTGTAGCGTGGTCCAGCAACGACAGGCTGGCAAGCTTGGCATCGCGAACGACTTCTTCTTTCACGTTGGACTGAATCCAAGTTGGCTGGGCGGGCACTTCGATTTTGTCGACCGAAAGTGCAAAGCGAGCGTCGCTGATGACTTCATGACCCCAGCGCATCCATGCCCAGGTGAAGATCCCACCGGCAAGCGTGAGGATCAGGAAGACGCTTCCTGTGGAGCTGGTGGCGAGGCGCAACAGCGTGGACGCCTGAGCAATGAGTCGAGCGAGTCGGTTGTCTCGAGTTGCGCTCATTACGTTCCTTCTTAAGCATTCATCACGAGGTTCTTTCCCGTGGCGGAATGCCAGCGACTAGATCACTGCTGCCGTGAGAGGGAGCAGCACGCAGGACAGGAGAGTCGTTTACCAGATCTCGAGTTCTACTTCCAGCTCAACCCCTAGCCGGTCCAGCGTTTGCTTTTGCATATGCTCGATCAAACGCAGTAAATCGGCGCTGCTTGAGGTAGCGGAAGACACGATATAATTCGCATTTTCGTCGCTGACTTGTGCGTCACCGAGGATGGTACCTTTGAGGCCAGCCTGTTCTAGCAGTGCTGTCGCATTGGCGCCTGGGGGGTTGCGAAATACGCAGCCTGTATTGAATCCGCCGCGTGGCAGGTTTGCCTTTTTTACGATCCAGAGCGTCTGCATGCGTTTAGTGAGTTCCGCGGGGTCTTCCATCTCAAGTGAAAAAGTTGCTGTGAGGATCGCGAGTTCGTCCAGGCTGCTTTGGCGATAAGCAAATCGAAGATCGGCTTTCGTACGTGTATGGATCTCCCCGGCCCGCGTCAGTACTTGGGCTTCGATGGTGCGCCGTCCTATGTCGCCGCCTGCTGTACCAGCGTTTCCGTGCAATGCGCCTCCCACAGTTCCGGGAATACCGACCAAAGGTTCGAGTCCGGCAAGCCCTTCGCGTACCGCTGTCGAAATGACATGGCCCAGCTTGGCCCCGCCACCGACCACAAGCTCCTCGCCACGCGGCTTGATTTCCGAGAATTGCGGAGCGGATAGGTGGATTACCAGCCCTTGAACACCTTCATCGCGGACCAGCACATTCGATCCGCCCCCCAGAAGGCGGAATGGCATATCCCGTTCACGGCAGCGTTTGACCAGCGTCGTGAGCTCGTCGATCGAAGTGGGTTCTGCGAAATACTCGGTGGTGCCACCGACGCGCAGGCCCGTATATGGCGCTAATGGTTCTTGAGCGCGCACTACGTGCTCTAGTCCGCCAAAAATCTCCATAGCCTCGTTCCTGATTCGCAGGTTGCCCGGGCGAGGTGCGATCTTAGGCAGCGTTTCGCGGAGTGTCAATGTGATGCTGCCCCGAGTGGCGAATTCGGGGCGCTGCCAGGTTGCTCATTGCCTCGCGGTAGGTGACCCGGCAAAATAGGTGGACGTGTCAAACGGGATGTCCTTCTTGGGAGAGCAGTATCTTGAGTGATCGAATTGCAGTGGTGACGGGTGCGGGACGTGGTATCGGGCGTGCGATTGCATTATCTCTGGGCCAACAGGGGATGCGGGTAGCGATTGCCGCTCGCAGCACTGCGGAGCTTGAGAGCCTGGCAGGTGAGATTGAGAGCCAGGGGGGGCAGGCGCTAGTGGTTCCGGCGGATCTGTCGGTACGTAGCGTTCCCGGTGAACTGGTTGCTCGCGTCACTGAGACCTGGGGGCCAGTGGAGATCCTCGTCAACAATGCGGGAATTGGGAGCAGTCAGGATCCTCGGCCCTTGGTCGATTTTGATGACGCATTTTGGGATCTGAGTTTTGAAGTGAATGTCACGGCACCGTATTTGCTCACGAAGCTGGTCTTGCCGGCAATGCTGGAAAGCGGCTGGGGGCGGATAATTAATGTGGCGTCGATTAATTCCAAGATTCCGTCTCTACATGGTGCCGCGTATATTGCCAGCAAGCATGCGCTCTCTGGGCTCACCAAGGCAACAGCCAAAGAGGTTGGTGATCGGGGTGTCACCGCGAATGCGGTTTGCCCTGGAGTGACTGCAACATTGATGAACGACAAGCGGTTGGAATACGACGCGGACCGCACCGGTCAGAGTTTCGAGCAGTTGGAAGCTGCGGCATCCCCCCTCGGACGGCGTTTGTTACCCGAGGAAGTGGCTGCGCTTGCGGTCTTCCTGGCAGGGGATGAAGCCTCAGCGATCAACGGGCAGTCTTTTAATGTCTGTGGTGGCATTTGCTTCAATTAGTCGACTTCGAAATTGGCGTCGCTGTCGTTGCCTTTTATTGCACGCAACCTTGCATGCAGAGAGTGACGGTGAACCATCAAGAGTCGGCCCACACGGGTAACGGCGCAGGCGTATTGCGACGTTGTTTCTCTACCCGCTGATACCGGTTCTTTGTCAAGATGCAGTCGCGCGTTCTCAGGTGGTTTCGTTATTGCGCGGCGCCCCGAAAAAAATGTTCAGCTGAACGCGTTAAGAGCCATGTTGTCGGTCCGTGCGAGCTGCCCAGCTTGATGCGCGGGGCAAGATGTCGACGCCCTAAACGGTGCCTGCAACACGTAACAGGATGCAACCGGTGCTGAGCACGTCGGGGCGATAGCCAGGACCGCCAGCTCCAACCGATGGCATGGCGACAAGCGCTCCCGGTGGGAGTTGCTCCTGTACTGTTGCCATGGCAGTAGGAATCGACGCAGAAACCGTGTTTCCGACGTGCTCGATGCATTTCAAGATGTGCGGTACATGGTCCTGACGGCGAAAGTGACGAGCCAGTCCAGTCAGAATAATTCCACTCGCCTGATGTGGTACCACGTGCGTGATCGTCAATGGTGCGCGATCATGTTCTGCCTGAATGTTCGCGAGACTCGTCGAAATGGACTGGGCCATGATTTGGGGCGCGCGTTTTGCGAGTAGAAAACCGCGCCGGCCAGGCATGCTCATGCATTCGGTTGCTCCGGGACGTGTGTTGCCCCACGGATCAACTGCCTGCTCCACGACGGTTTTTTGGATTAACTCGTCGTGGTCTTCGACTTCTCCTTGCCAGGCATCAAGGATGGCCAGATTTGCATCGTTTTCTTCTGGCAGGACAAGGACTCCAGCGGCACCGTCGGCAAACAGACTGGCGGCTTGCCCTCTGGCGCGACGATGATCGGAAAGTTGTTGCGTGGCTGTTTCCCAGTTGATGTTTGGGCTGATTTTCTCCGCCGCAATGACGGCAACGGGGCGTCCTCTGGAACGTGTTTGTTCAATTGCCAGCGCCGTTGCAGCAGGAAACCCGCTGCAGGCTCGTTCAATACCAAGGCTCGCGCAGCTCAAACCAAGGCGGTGGGCCAACTCTTGCGCTGCTGTCGTGGGGTCTTTGATGCGACTCGAGAGAATCAGTGCTCCCAGGTCGCTGTGGTGGATGGCAGCGAGTGAAAGGAGCTTACGGCAAGCGGCTGTTGCCAGATCGACAACACTCGCAGTCGGTCGGGCAATTAAACGCGAGGCAACACCGTAGCGTTTCCCACTCACTGCAAGATCGGCATCCTGTATGCGCTGCAGCAATTGCGGGACATCTGCTTCGGTGAGTGTGACAAATCTAGTAAATCCAGCAAGCACAGACATCGCGGTTCGTGTTTTCTGAGGAGGTTGGTTCGCTGACCCGTGACTGTCACCGTGCGACCGGCCCAGTTACCGTGCCAACTGGTGGGTAACGTGTCTGTCTGTTTGGGACGTTTGGTCTAGCTACCTGGTTTCCGTGCGGCCCCTGGAAATACGGCGTCATTGTGACCGATATAGATCAGGTGCCGTTGGGAAGCTATGTCGTTTTTTCTGCCCGGGTTTCGTCTGCCGGTTCGTCTGCCGGTTCGTCTGCCGGTTCGTCGACGCCGGTGACAATGTTCAGTTGCGGTAGCGTGCGTTTGAGTTCGGCGCTACGTTCTTCTGTGATCTGCGTGGCTTCGAGCGTAAGGCGTCGCAGCGCTTTCAGTGTCTGGAGTGCGCCAAGGCCAGCGTCTCCCACCGAGGTTTGGCTCAAGTCGAGATCGACTAAAGACGTCAGCTGCCCGAGATGCACGCCAGCTGCGTCTGAAATTCGCGTACGACCCAGGAACAGCACACGTAGCTGTTTCAAGTGGCTTACCTTTTGTATGCCCCGATCATCCGTCTGGCTGCCGGCCAAATTGAGCCATTTGAGATGCGGACATGAGCTAAGCAATACGTCTAACGTAGCACCAGTGATCGCGGTTTCACTCAAATTCAGATCGCGTAGTTCCCGGAGCGCGGAGGTGGGCCGGAACGTCGCATCGGAAATGCCAGTCCGGCTCAGGTTCAGCATTTGAACCGATGGTATTTTCTCGACGCTCAGTCCTGCCAACGCAGGATTGGCGCTAAGGTCGAGCGATCGCAAGACGCTGGTTTTGGAGAACTGTAGAGTTTTCGAAAGGCGAGTGTTTTGCAGTCTGAGCGATTTGAGATTTGCGAGTTCTGACAAGGCTGCGATGGCCCGGTTAGTTACCTGGGTTCCACTCAGGTCGAGGTCGACTAGTGTGCCCATATTGCCAATGTGACTCACCCCGGCGTCAGAAACACGCGTGTCGTCCAGCAGCAGAACTTTGAGAGATGTGAGACGTGCGACTGTTGCCAGGCCATTGTCATCGACGGGGCATTCAGACAACACGAGTCTTTCCAATTGTGATAGCGCCAGCAGATGTTCGGCACCGGTTCCCGTGACTTGCGTGCGCTGGAGAAAGAGAGCTTTTAGCCTGGGGAGGCGGTTCAACGATTCCATTCCCTGGTCGCTGATGGGACTTCCCGCGAGCCATAAATATTCCAGATGCCGGAGTTTGGGTAGCCGCAAGAGCAGTTGGTCGGTGACTTTTGTTTTGTTCACGATGATCCGCGTGACTTGCCCCTTTTCGTTGCGGTGGATCTCTGCAGGATCAAGGCCTAGTTCGTCGATCGCCGTAGTTGTAAATAACAGTTGCAAGTCACTGGCGAACCAGACCAACCCACCGACTGCCACGAGTAAAGCAAGCAGAATGGCCCCTGAACGTTTCATGTCTGTCACCTTGGGAGGGGAGGCAGTCGGGCATGTCAGTGCAGCTGCGATCAAGTTGCAATACTGGAAAACGCTATGTTGGCTGACATGGTTCTGGTACGGACTTGAAACTGTGGTACGGACTCAAGGCAATCGGTCGGAGAGTCGAGGTCAGGTTGCCTCGGCGCCCCACGGGGCAATCATGCGAAGTTGCTTGGCTGCCAGATTTCGGTAACAGTCAGGCAAATCAAACTGTGATAGTACACCAGGCAGTAATGTTGCCAAGGGCCAGCTGTAATACTCAGATTCGGCGATGTCGGAATACGCGGTCAGGGCATGTTTTAGCGTAACCTGGCGAACGGATGGCGCCAGGAGCGCGGCAAAGGTTGCTGCCAGGGAGCCCCAACCCTTTCCGATTAAATGCACCTCAGGGTGGCCGATAGATGTCAGCCAGTCGAGAACGCGTAACACATCGAAGGTTTTTTGACCGAGGTACGGCCGGTCTAACATAAGGCTGTGAATGGCGTAGAAATAATCGCTGCCGTAAGGGCTGTGAAAGGACCCAGGGCTGCAGGTTCCTGGAAGAGATTCGCCGATCCCGCGCACGTCACAGGTATAAAACGCGTGGTTCGGTTGCGCCCTGATGATTTCCTTGATCAGGGGTTCCTCGCGCAGCTCCTGATCGCTGGAAAGGTGGGCGATGTACAGTGTGGCTGGCTGCTTTGTGCGTGGCGGACGTGACTGCCAGCGTTCTTGTGTCAGTCTGTAGACGATGGCTTGGACGTTCTTTTCGGTTTCAATGCCATAGGCAACGGCGTGTGGGGCGGGGTAACCACGGCTGCCGAGGTGCCGCCAGATCCGATATTCCGGTGTTGAGCTGCTCTGGCCTGGCAATTTGAGCACTTCTCGGACTGTTTTAGTGAGCGCCACGCCATCGATCGGTTTACGGGTCGTTCGCCATTTACTCGAGGTTTCCCTGGTGAAATCAAAAACAGTTCGGGTTCCTGGGAGGGTCGCCACTTGTCCTGTGGGCGTGCATTGCAAGTCTTTGTCTTTTTCGATAATTGAGTCTGCTTCCCGGGGAGAATGGTTGATCCCCGTAGAACGGTGGAACCAGGCGTACATGGCTTCACGGTTTTCTTTTGAAAACCCGTGGGTTGTGGGGCCTACGAACAGGCCGGATTTCTCTTCCGCGCCCAGCAGTCGATAGAGTTTTTGCAGCCGCTGAAACGCTGCTTCACTGCCGCGGACATCAAAGAAATCGCGTTCTTTCGCCAGGATCATTGTGGGCTTCGGCGCCATTGCGGCCAGAAAATCTTCGTGATCCAGTCCCAAAGCAAGTGCGCGGGGCGGGCATTGCTCGGTGTCGGCCGGTAATTCGTTTTCCAGATTGTGTCGAAACGTAGTGACGAAACAGGAGGGTGCGGCCATGGTCCAACGTCTTTCCAGGCCACACAGCCAGGTGGTCATTGTCCCGCCGCCCGAGTTCCCGGTTACGCCAAGGTGTGTGGAGTCGACTTCTTTACGGGTGAGTAAATAGTCCAACGCCCGTACCCCGTCCCAGGCTCTCCAGCTACCAAAAAATTGTCCGACCAGGAATTGCTGGTTGCCGGCATAAAGGTGTTCGCGGGTTCCTGGCCTCAGTCGTGGCTGGCCGTTCTTGTCGACGTACTGTAGCCGTTCTCCTTGCCCTATGGGGTCGTAGAGCAAGCAGGCATAGCCCTGTCGCGCCAGACCTTGTGCGAAGGCCTGGTAGGCCGGTTCGGCCTTGCCGTTGCTGGAATGACCACAGGTACCCACGACGCCAGGGACAGGTTGGCTAATTTTGGAGGGTAAATACAGATTCGCGGTTACCGGGAAGCCCGGCCGGCTTTCAAAGATCACTTTTTCGATACGGTGGGTAGGCCGTGTGAGTATCCCGGTCACCGTTGCATTGAGCGGTGTACGCGCGGGAAAGGGGCCAAAGCAGAGGCGAATCTTTTCGCGTACCTGGCGGACGTAATTTTCGGCATCCGACCGGCTATTGAGGTTCCGCTTGATGCGGTGATTGCGTTGTTCGAGTTCTCGTACCTGGCGTACGAAGAACTCATGGACCATGCGTGGAAAACGATTCAAGGGGGCCTCTGAGTCTGCAGCGGCCCAGGACATGGTTGGTCCGGCCGCCCAGGCCAGGAGTGGAATGCCACTGTAATGCAAGAGCTGTCGGCGGTCTGTTGCGAGCGATTGCGAAACCTTATCCATCATCTGGGTCCCGGTGGGAATGAGTCTTCTGTGTTGGCTCCAGCCTGCAGGGCGGTTGGACGGCGGCACGTTTCTGCGCCAAGGGCCTGTATTGAGGCAGGGGGCAGCGACGTTACCTCTAATTCAGTCTCAGGTCTGCGCGCAGGACTTGCGCACAATTGTAGCCAGGCAGCCCGGTAATGTTTCCACCTGGATGGCAACTGGAACCACAAAGATACAAACCAGGCAAATGCCCCCGATAATGCCCGGCCCCTGGGAACGGGCGGTGATAGCCAATCTGTCCGCGATCAAAAGAACCTACCAGCAGGTCTCCATAGCGCATGTTGACCAGTGTTCGTTCGGTGTCGAGCGGACTTTGTGTAAACCAATCGCCGGCAGAAGCCGCCAGATTGGGCGCATACTGCTGCCAGGTTTTTAGCAACTTCTGCCCGTGGTCGCGTTTCAACTGGTCCCAGTGCCCTGCCTCGGCGTGCAACTTGTAGGGGAGCTTTTCCCACATAAAGGCCGTATGCTGCCCAGGTGGTGCCTGCGAGGGGTCGAATCGAGTGGGGCAGGATCCCCACAGGACACTGGGAGGAAAAGTACCCTTTTCGTGGTGCAATAGTATCTCGTGAAACTGTTCGACACGGTCGAGACCGAGGATGACCATCAGAGCCTCGTCGAGGTGCGGCGTGTGCTCTGCGGCCTGGTAATGGGGAGGGGCATCAAGGTTGACGTAGAGTGCAAAGAGCGGTGCCAGCAGGTTGTAGTGATACTGTTCGGCTTGTTGCCTCCATTGCTGGGGGACGTAGCGCGCATCGAGTAGCTCGAGAAAAGTTTGCTGGGGATTCAGACTCGAAACGACGAGGCCCGCGCGCAGTAGATCGCCGGACTCTGTTTCGACACCGGTCACGCGTCCCGCTTCCACACAGATCTGTCGTGGTGCGGCATTCAATTCAATGTTGCCGCCGGTTTCGCGGACCGTGCGGGCAAGTGCACACGCGAGTTGCTGGGAACCACCTACACACATTTGTGCAAAACGTTCGGCAGCCAGTAATGCGGGGATGTGGTGGCCAAAACCAGGGAGTCGCAAGTCGACTTCACGCAAACCATTGAAAAACAGTAGTGCCGCCTTTACGGTTGGATGCTCAAATTCCCGCTCCACAAATTCCAGTGGCGAGAGTTGGCTGGTTGACAGCAGCAAGCGTCCGTCGTCCGTCTTCTCTAACTGTCGACGCCTGACGTCAGGTGGCAGTGGTGGTTGCTGAGATTCTGGAATCAGAATCTCCTGGACAATTGACTGGAATCGTTCTTGCCAGCTGTGCAGAGTTGCCGCATCCTGCGGGCTGATTTCGGCAAACGAGCTGATCGTCCGATCTGTATCTTTCCACCATTGGACGGAGCGGCCATTCGGGCAGATGAGTGCCACGTTGAGATCGGGTTCAATGTAGCGGGCACCTCGTTGCTGCAGCCCCAGTTCCTGATACCAAGGTTGCTCCGTAACACCACGATGGAAGAAAGAGTGGATGTTGTGCCAGAATCCCGAGGCAGCCGGAAATTCGGTTGTGGTCAGGCCACCGCCCAGTGTAGCGCGACGTTCCAGGCAGATCGTACGCAGGCCTAACTGTCCGAGGTAGGCCTGCAGTATGAGACCATTGTGGCCTGCGCCGAGCACGATGGCGTCGTAGGAATTGGTCACGGTGCATACCCTTAGTCGCCGTCGATCCTATGCCCAGGCGGGGGGAGCCAGCGCCGCAACATCGCTGAGAATGTCGACAACTGCTGCCCGACCACTCGCCAGAGCTCTTTCCAGGGCGGCGGGAATTTCGTCCGGAGAGGTAACCTGTTCCGCGTGACAACCCATCGCGGCAGCGAGCTGCGCCAGATTTTGCGGACGGAATTGCCACATTTCCAGTCCGGTTTCCTGTTTGCCTCCGTAGGCTTCGTCGAAGATCTCTGTTTCCTGGCTTAACGCCTGGTTGTTGTTGATGACGACGATAATCGGAATGTTGTACCGCAGCGCGGTTTCCAGTTCGGCAAAGTGGTAATAGAAACCGCCGTCTCCAGTAAAACAAACCACGGGCCGATCCGGACAAGCACAGCGGGCGCCGATGGCAGCAGGCAAGCCCCATCCGAGCGAGCCGGCAGCGCGCAGGTACATTTGGCGCGAGTCAGTCAATTCAATATGGGTTCCTGTCCAGATCCCTGCGTGACCGGTGTCCGACACGAGAACAGCATCTTCCGGGAGCCAATCCTGTAGCTCACGGCAGATTCGCTCGGGCCGCATCGGCGTCTGAGTGGCATTGCGCAGCTCAGCAACTTCAGCGCGCCACTCGGAGATGCGTTGGGCGATCCATTCCTGCCATTGGCGACGACCCGGGTGGGCGGCGGCGGCGGTCAGCATTTGGCGCAGAGTCGTTCTTGCATCACCACACAGTGAGACTTTGTTTGGATAGTTACGACCGAGTTCTTCCCCTTCGATGTCCAGTTGAATGACCCTGGTGCCTGGACGTGGAATCTGCCAGTGATTGGTCACCTGACTGCCAGTATGGCTGCCGATAAAGAAGACCAGGTCGGCCGCCGCGACGATCTGGTTGGTGCAGCTGCGGCTGTAAAGTCCGACGACACCCACTGCCAAAGGATGGTTTTCGGGAATGGTTCCCTTGGCGTTCAGAGATGTGGCAACTGGGAGGGCCAGTTTTTCGGCGAGTTCAACTACTTCTCGTTGGGCGCCGGAGGCCGTGACGCCTCCTCCAGCGACCACAATCGGTTTTTCGGCTGCTGCCAGGACTTGTAGCGCAAGCTCTACCTCTGCGGCGTCAGCTTGCGGTCGGACTGCGGGAAACTGGCCGAACTGGGGTTCGAAAATACCGTCGAGCTCGGCTTCCCCTTCAATCGCCTGGCCAAAATTCCCGCCGATTTCTAAATGGACCGGCTGGGGACAACCCGCTGTCGCAGCGCGAAACGCCTGCCGCAGCAAGTCGGGCAAGCGTTCGGGGATGTCGACCTGAACGCTCGATTTTGTCAGTGGCTGAAAGAGCGGGTAGTCATCGATTTCCTGGTAGACATACCGATGTTTGCCTTGCGGAGTCCGTCCAGCGCTGATTGCGATTACTGGCGAACAAGCCAGCCAAGGGTCGCGCAGGCCGGCTGCCAGGTTGGCCGCACCAATCGTCTGTGACATCGCAATGCCGGGGCGGTGACTGGCCCGCGCGTACCCGTCGGCCATATAGACCGCAGCTTTTTCTGTGTGGGTCATGACCCGCGTAATCGGTCGGCCTTCCATCTCAGCTAAAGCGGGTGTCACGATGGTGGGGACAAAAAAAAGATGGGTGACACCGTAAGCTTCCATCGCTTCGGCAAAGTATTTGGATCCGGTCATGCGCGGCATGCGAAATCTCCCGGTGATTGGTGATTCTTACGCCTTCAAGGTAGAGAACCGGTTCATCGTACTCAAGGCAACGGTACCCGGTTCGCGTGCGCAGCCTTTGGCTGCAGTGGCCACCACCCTCAAGTGACGAGGTGCGAAAGGGGGGCTCCTGTAGCGAATTCCGGCGCATCGTCCACTGCAGGTCGTCGCAGCTGATCGGTATCTGTGGAGGGACGCCGTTTCGGTGCATTCCATCAGGGCCTATCATGGATTGTATGACAACCGTGGATTACGAATTTGACGTACTGGTCGTGGGCGCTGGTCATGCTGGCACCGAAGCGGCTCTGGCAGCTGCCCGCATGGGGGCTCAGACTGCGTTGTTGACCACCAATCTGGATACGGTCGGGCAGATGAGCTGTAATCCCGCCATCGGGGGGGTGGGGAAGGGGCAGATTGTCCGCGAAATCGATGCCATGGGAGGTGCGATGGGGCGTGCCATCGACGCTACGGGGCTGCAGTTTCGCCTGCTGAACCGGCGCAAGGGTCCGGCCATGCATAGCCCCCGTGCCCAGGCCGACAAGCGCGCCTATCAGTTGGAGATCAAACGTCTGGTGGAGTTGCAGGAAAACCTGCAACTCCGACAAGAGGTTGTCGAGGATTTGGTTACCGAGTTGGGGGACGACGGAGAAACTGTCAGGGGCTTGCGCGTACGTGGTGATGCACTGTACCTCGCGCCGGCGGTGATTCTGACAACAGGTACATTCTTGCAGGCTTTAATGCACACGGGGGAAGCCAAGACTCCAGGTGGGCGTGCCGGTGAAGGTACGACGGCGGGAATTAGCGGTGCTTTGCAGCGGCTGGGATTTCGCCTGGAGCGGTTCAAGACTGGGACACCACCGCGGCTGAATGGGCGTACTATCGACTTTGAGCGGACGGAACGGCAGCCGGGTGACGATCAGCCCTCTCCTTTCTCGTTTCTGACCGACCAGATTTCAGTAGAGCAATTGCCTTGCTGGATTACACACACGACACCGCAGGTGCACGAACTGATTCGGCAGAATCTGGCACGGGCGCCGATGTACAGCGGACAGATTCAGACACGCGGGCCCCGTTATTGTCCGTCGATTGAGGACAAGGTGGTTCGTTTTGCGGAGAAAGACCAGCACCAGGTGTTTTTGGAGCCCGAAGGGTGGAAAACGCACGAAGTGTACGTCAACGGGATTTCGACAAGTTTGCCACGCGATGTTCAGGATGCGATGTTTCGGCTGATGCCCGGGTTAGAACGAGCTCAGATCATGCGTTATGGCTATGCCGTGGAGTATGATTACTGTCCGCCCGAGCAACTGCAACCATCGTTGGAAACCAAGGCGGTCGCTGGTTTGTATTTTGCTGGGCAGATTAACGGTACAACCGGCTACGAAGAAGCGGGCGCGCAAGGTTTGATTGCTGGTACTAATGCGGTGTTGAGATTGCGCCAGGAATCTCCTTTGATTCTGCGACGAGATCAGGCGTATATCGGCGTGCTCATTGATGATCTTGTGACACGTGGGGTAGACGAGCCCTACCGCATGTTTACCAGCCGCGCAGAGTTTCGTTTGCTGTTGAGGCAAGACAATGCCGACCGGCGGCTGACGCCAGTGGCGCGCGAATTCGGGCTGGTTGACGCACAGCGATGCGCACGGCTGGAAGCAAAAGAAAAAGAGGTAGACCGGGTGCGTG
Source organism: Planctomycetaceae bacterium (assembly GCA_002724245.1). GTDB lineage: Bacteria > Planctomycetota > Planctomycetia > Pirellulales > Pirellulaceae > UBA9264. The sequence continues at coordinate 40,897 of PBOG01000002.1, read as the reverse complement.
CTGTTTTGGAGACGCAGCGGTTTGAGGGCGTTAGTTTGGCAAAGTATCTCAGGCGTCCGGCAGTCGAATGGCCTGAGATCGCAGCGATTCGGCCTGAATTGGCCGATGTACCACGACAGATCGTGCAGCAAGTGGTCTATGACGTGAAGTATTCAGGGTACATCTTCCGTCAGCAACAACAGGTTTCGCGACAGCAGCGGTTGGCAGACAAGCCGATCCCGGCAGATCTCCAGTACCAGGAGATTCCCCATTTGCGTGGGGAGGCTCGACAAAAACTGCACGAAATTCGCCCTGTTACGCTCGATCAAGCGAGTCGGATCAGCGGGATCACGCCAGCAGATGTGGCACTTCTGCTGGCACATCTCGAAGGTCGCCGACGTACCCGAGAGCGCGGCGGATAGGCTCTCTGGCTGTCGCGATGCGGGCGATCGCGCCGGAAAGATACCTGAGGTCCGGATGTCCGGGAGATTTGTAGGGATTCGATAATCTTGACGCATCGGACAGGATGGGTATAATCCTCGGCGTCCGGTAAGATCGGTAATTTGGTTAGAACATCGATTTTCACCGTGATTAGGTAGAGTCAGTAAACTATAGGTTTACGCATATTCGAGTGAGTTTGTTTTCTGCATCGGACTAAGGGCTAACGACAACGTGGCGCATCACGGAGGTTTGGGAGTCTTGGGCTGAATTCACAGGATGTGATTCCGAGACTCTCAGGTTAGTCCAACCATCAGTCAGGAAGGATGGTGTCTTGCCATGACGACAAAGACGGTTTTCACGACCGGAGAGGCTGCTAAGGTTTGCAAAGTAAGTCAGCAGACGATCATTCGCTGCTTTGACAATGGCACTTTGAAGGGGTTTCGGGTGCCCGGGAGCCGCTTCCGCCGGATTCCTCGCGACCTGTTGTTTCAGTTCATGCAGGAAAACGGCATCCCGACGGATGCGTTGGAAAGTGGCAAGCGAAAGGTTCTCATCGTCGACGATGATGAGGAGTTGGTCGAGTTGCTGGTCGACGTTTTTGAGCGCGACAAACGATTTGATATCCGTACTGCCAACAACGGCTTTGATGCAGGTATGACGGTAAAGGAATTTCGTCCTGACTTGGTCGTCCTGGATGTGATGTTGCCGGATATCAATGGTAAGGAAGTCTGCCAGAAGATCCGCAGTGACAAGAGTCTCGAAAAAGTCCGCGTCATCTGCATTTCAGGTATGGTCGAGCAGGACAAGATTGCGGATCTGAAAGTCGCCGGTGCAAACGAGTTCCTGCAGAAGCCCTTTACTGTGGATAGTTTGCTTGATTGCGCCTGTGATCAGCTCGAAATGGAACGCATGGTGGCTGGCTAACTTGTAGCTGGCTGATTGTGGTGCAGACAACGAATGATCTCAGGTCTTTCGTGGGCCTCTGCACGATGGACCCGTCTCGGCCACCGTGCCCTTCTGGGCAGGGCAGGGTGTCACCGAGCGTTATCAGGGACGAAGGTGGTGGCGTTTCAGCAGCTACTACAGCTGTCACACAATGCGCATCAATGGTCTTTTCCATTGATCTCTCCGACAGTCGAGCGAATGATCGCCGGACTCCTCATGGAGAATCCAGAGCGTCGTCTCGCACTTTTTCGAGAAGCGGTCGAGGGTGATCCCGCGCTCGCGCTGTGGGCAGTCTGCCAAATGCCGGACGCTCCCATCCCGACGCTGGGGGAGGTAGTGCTTTGGCTGTCGGAGTGTCCTTTCACCGTTCCTGCGGATGGTGTTGACGCTTCCCAGCATTTCACCGGAACGAATCAGAATTGGTCGGAACTGGCGCATGCGTCTTTGAATTTAGCGGCCCAGGTCATGGCGACCTCGAAGGTGTCTCGGACATTTGACCTACAAGATCAAGCTCGGTGTCAGTTGCTGGCTCTGTTATTGAATGCGCCGGACTGGTTGTCCCATGCTGGCCCGCGAGTGACCGTCTCGGCACGCGGCGGCCACCGCAGTTGTTTACCGCGCTGGCTGGTACAGCAAATTCGCGCGGTACGATCAGACAAACGCGCGGACACGATTGCCGGAATAGTCCGCGAAGCGGTTCGCAAGAATCAGCAGCGCAAGCGGAAACGTGTGGCGGCAAAATCGATGGCTGTTATGGCCTGGCAGAATATTGGATCACCTGGACAGGTTGAGGCGGTGGAGCGTTTGCGGGTGCTGACGGAAAAACTGGCCCGCTTGCAGCAGCTGGAGCAGGATTTCGGGACGGTGCTACGCGAGCAAAAAGTTACCGCATTAAAGGAATTTGCTTACGGTGCCAGTCATGAGTTGAATAATCCGCTCGCAAACATTTCATCCCGAGCGCAGACATTGTTGCGTGACGAAGACGATCCCGAACGTTGCCGCCGACTGGCGTCGATCAATACGCAAGCATATCGTGCTCACGAGATGATTTCGGATTTGATGCTGTTTGCCAGGCCACCGGCACTCCGGCTTCGAGAAATCGACTTGCGGGAGTTATTGAATCAAGTGCTGTCCGATTTGTCTGACGACGCGCAGCAGCAGGGAACGGAGTTACGCATGATTGGCGATGGACCGTTGCCGACTGTGCAGGTTGATGCTGACCATCTGGCCGTTGCGCTGTCGTCCATTTGTCGTAATGCGTTGGAAGCACTTGTTCGTGGCGGCCAGATTTCAGTTGATGTCCAGGCATGGTCTGCGGCAGAGGGGCAGATGCTACCAGGAGGACAAACTGACCAGGTGTGCATTACCATCGCGGATGATGGCCCGGGGATCGCGCCGGAAATCCGGCAACATTTGTTTGATCCATATTTTTCTGGCCGCGAGGCAGGGCGAGGTTTAGGGCTGGGGTTGTGCAAGGCATGGCGTGTGATTGATGAACACGGCGGTTTGATTCAGGTAGACAGTGACGCGGCGTCGGGCGCTACGTTTCGTGTGTGGTTGCCAATGCGGCCTCAGGCGGAGCCTCTGCAACAGGCCAGCTAGGGCCCCGCTGTCTCACACGAACCGGACATGCCTGTTGGGCTCTACTGGAAACTGAAGGGTGCAGGGGAGACCTGGCATGACGTATGGGATCTGGAGCCTGGTGCCACCTTTGCTTGCCATTGCACTGGCAATGCTCACGCGGCGGATTGTCATTGCCCTGGGCGTTGGAGTTTTCGCCGGGGCATTAATTCTGGCCGGTGGGAATCCTGTGTTGGCAATCAGTCGGGCACTTGAGTTGCACCTCTGGAAAAGTCTTGCGGATGAACAGCATCTGCGCGTGTTCACGTTCACACTGCTGATGGGTGCGATGATCGGGGTCATTCATCGATCAGGCGGAATGCACGGCGTTGTGAACCTGCTCGCCCCGCTGGCCCGGAATCGTCGCGGTGGCCAGTTTCTGACATGGTTGCTGGGATTGCTGGTTTTCATCGACGACTACGCGAATTCGTTACTGCTGGGCAACACAATGCGACCGCTCACGGATCGTCTCAGAATTTCGCGTGAAAAGCTGGCTTACCTTGTGGATTCGACCGCCGCACCTGTTTCTGGGCTGGCGCTGATTTCAACCTGGGTGGCTGGCGAAATCGGCTACATCGAGGAGGGATTCCAGCAGCTTTCCGGTGGTGCTGCGGTCGACGGCTTGTCGTATTTCGTCCAGACGATCCCCTATCGGTTTTATGTTCTATGGTCGTTGCTGATGGTGCCATTGGTGGCCCTTCTGGGGCGCGATTTTGGGCCCATGCTGACTGCTGAGCGGCGGGCGTTTGCGGGCATCACGCCGCAAGGCGTTGACCCGGAAGAGGTCCCCGACTTGCTTGCTGGGCCAGATTCTGGAAGGCCTTTACGCTGGTTGAATGCGGTGATTCCCGTGGTTGTCACCGTCGTAGTCGTCATTGGTTTGCTGGTGATGACGGGCCGGAGCGAACTGGGGGATCGTGCTCCGGATACCCACCGATTGTTGCATTTGATTGGTAACGGTAATTCGTATTTGTCTCTCGTCTACGGGTCATTGAGTGGATTGATCGTGGCGAGTGGCCTTGCCTGGTGCCAGCGTCTGCTCACAGTAGTTGAAATCCGTCAAGCAGCAATGCAGGGTGCGAGGGTTGTCTTTCCCGCCTTGGCGATTCTCTGGTTGGCCTGGGCGGTGTCTGAAATTACTGACGAAAAACACCTGGGGACGGCGGTGTTTCTGGGTAACTTGTTGGAGGGGGCGTTGGATCTTCGCTGGATTCCCACGGCGGTCTTCGTGATTGCTTCACTGGTTGCCTTTTCGACGGGAACGAGCTGGGGAACAATGCTGATTTTGATGCCTATCGTGATCGGAGTCACGTTCAAAATGCTCACGACTGAGGGGCTGGCGGATGTGGAGCATCCCGTGCTGATTGCTGCCGTGGGAAGTGTCTTGGCGGGTGCCATTTTTGGCGACCACTGCTCACCGATCTCGGATACGACCGTTTTGTCATCGCAGGCCAGCGGCTGCCATCACGTTGAACATGTCAGAACGCAACTGCCCTACGCGTTGCTGGTCGCTGTAATTTCGATCCTCTGCGGGACGATACCGGTTGGATTTGGGCTCAGCGTTTGGCTCACGCTGCCCTTGGGCAGCCTGTTGCTGATCGGCGCGCTGGCCGTACTTGGACGGCGTGTGGACGCATCTTGATCTGGCCGGGGCAATGGGCAGGTTCATCCCCATTGTAAGGCCAGACGGTTCAGGACAGCCGAGGCGTCAGTTGATTCCGCGACGTTTCAGCTCCTGGACAACATTTTGAACGATACGAGTGATCTCGTCTTGTTCCTTCGGCTCGCCGACGGGGCACCCGCCGATTGGTTCGCCGGTGAATCCTTCGGCCGCAAGCAAGCACTGCAACTGATCACTGAGTTTGTCCAGGTCGGCTTCCTGCCCTGCGGATTGTGGTTGCCTGCCTGAGCCGGTTTCAATACCCCGCAAACGCAGCGCGGCGCGGAATCCTTCAGGAAATTCAGAGTTGTTGATCATGGCATCAAACAAGATCAACAGGCGGTACTGGAGATCGCGGGCCCGGTCCAGCTGGCCACTCAGCGTAAAGTCGTAAAGTTTTCGGGTAATTTCAGGCACCACACCACTGGCGGCATTGGTGCCGCCATCACAGCCGATGAGCAACATTGGCATCAAGGCCGCGTCCCACCCTGTCAGAAAGGCGAAATCGGGATGATGGGGTCGCACCGCAGCGATCATCCGCATCATGTGAGGCAGGTCCCCCGAGGAATCCTTGATTGCGGCGACACGTGGACATTCGTCTGCCAGCCGTTGTACCGTGGGGACGTCGATCGGCGAGGCGAACATTGGAATGTTGTAGAGGGTGACGTCGATCGGCGAGTTGTCGGCAATTTCCTTGAAGTAGGCGTATACGCCCGGTGCGCTCAGCCGATAATAAAAGGGGGAGACGATCGCGACGGCACGGACGCCGAGATCATGGTAGGTTTCGCAGGCGCGAATGGTTTCACGTGTATTGGCTTCGGCCGCCCCGGCCAGGATCGGCACACGGCCGGCCGTCTGGTCCGCCACGATTTCGATGATTCGTTGTCGTTCCTCGGCAGTGAAGCGTACAAACTCACCGGTGGAACCATTCGGGTAAAGTCCGTGAACACCGCGTTCGATGAGCCAATCAACGTAGTTGCGCAATTCGGGTTCGTTGATTTCTCCCCGGTCATCGAGCGGAACGATGTTGGGTGTAAAAATCCCTGCCAGGCGATCAGAGGTAGACATGGCAAATAAGGCTCACTGGGGGGGCGTGGTATTTCTCAGAGTTGATGTTTTCCGAGTCGCTGCAAACCGCACAATGGGTAGAAACAGTTCAGCTGGGATTAGTGTGGTTGCAGCGTCATGTTGAATCATAGCTCAGGCAAACGTGGACGTCAGGCTTTTTTACTGTGATCGATTCTGCTTTACAGCGACGCGAGCGGGCGATGGCATCATCAGCGACAGGTCCACGCCGAATCGGCCGCCTGCAGGCGATCTTGGCGACGACTGGATTCTTGCTGGCTTTTTGCGCGTACAGCTGGTTGTTTGTCTCGGCAGAAGTGCTGCCAGCAGGGGAAGAGGCGGCGGGCAGTCTGACGCGATTTGATCTGCAGCTGCTGTTGTTGACCAACCCGATCGAAACGATCGCTGGATGGTGCGCTGGTGATTTGGACCACTTTGGCATGAGGTACCGCTTGGGGGTGCTGCTGGTTGCCAGTCTGGTGGTTGGCTCTGCCTGTTGTCTTGGGCAATGGCTATTGAGCCTAGCTCGTGATCATGGTGGTTTTTCTTCGCTCGAGCAGGTGGTCTTTGCAACGGCGCTCGGTTTAGGTTCTTTTTCACTTTTCACGTTCGCGGTTGGGGTCGCAGGTGGATTGCAGCAGCGCTGGCTTTTCTGGCTGGCGGTCCTGGCCCCGCTCGCCTGGGGCACGCTGAGTGCGGTGCGATCCTGGCAACAAGGATCGCCCAGAGAGGAACGTGAGTGGCGGTTTCGACCGCGGTTTTCAATGGGCTGGTTGGCGACACCTCTGGTTGTCTTCATTTTGCTGGGAGCCACACTCCCGCCGTGGGAATTTGATGTTTCTGAATACCACCTTCAGGTTCCCAAGGAGTGGTTTCTGCAAGGACGCATCGATTTTGTTCGGCATAACGTTTACGGCAACATGCCCATGGGTGCCGAATTGCACGCGGTGATGGGGATGGCGCTGGTTCCAGGGAGTCTGAGCTGGTGGTGGGGAGCTTTGGTAGGCAAAGTGATTTTGGCGGTATACGCCTTGTTGACAGTGCTGGCTTTGATTGCTGCGGGACGTCGCTTTGCCTGCGCGGAGGCAGGTGTCCTGGCGGCGCTGGCATTTATCACGACGCCATGGGTTGCTTATGTTTCGATGGCTGGACTCGTCGAGATAGTCTGGGGGTGTTATCTGACGTTGGCGGTGTACGCCACACTTCTCTGGTCGGGTGTACAGGGCTTGCTGGGGAACGGTTCGACAGGGCCGCCTGGTGGCACGTCTGTGCTGCGCCGTGAAGGTCGGGCTGCCGATGTTCTACTCGCAGGGGCTATGGCAGGGATGGCGTCTGCCTGCAAATACCCGGCCCTGCTGCTGGTGATTGTGCCGTTGGCGACCTGGGTGTTGTGTTCCCAGCGACGAGTTGCCTGGAAGCCGTGTGGTCTATTTCTGGCGGCAGCCTGTGTCTTTGCGGGACCTTGGTTGGTCAAGAACTGGCTGTTGGCTGAAAACCCGGTGTATCCATTGATGGGCACCGTGTGGGCCGGGCGTGAGCGGGATCCGCAGAGTGATCTGCGGTGGCGTCGTGCCCATAGCACTGGCCCAATTTCCATGGTGGAGTTACAGCGCGCGGCGAGCGGACTGGTGTGGAAAAGCCGGTGGCAGGGGCCGATTCTGATGCCCTTTGCCTTTCTGGCGGTTTGGGCCGCATACCGCCACCGCGGGATTTTTCCGTTGCTGGCGTTTGTCGCAATTTACCTCACTTGCTGGTGGTTGTTCTCGCATCGTATTGAGCGTTTCTGGGTTCCCTTGCTACCGTTGCTGGCCTGGCTGGCGGGGTTGGGGGCCAGCTTCCTGCAGCGTGCCACAGGACGCTGGTTGGTGAGAGGGGTAATGCTGGGTGCGGCGCTGTGGACGCTGCCGTGGATCACGTCTGGCTTGATTGGCGATACGCGAATCCTCGTCTCACTGGAGAAATTGCGGCAGGGGGCGGTGTTGCCACTCGCCGGACGGACCCCCCGTTGGAGTGCCTTTCGATACCTGCAGCAGAATGTCAAAGCGAGCCAGCGCGTGCTTTTGGTGGGTGAGGCCCGGGTATTTCAGGCCCGTTTCCCAGTGCTGTACAGCACCTGTTTCGACAGCTGCCGTTTGGAGGAACTGCTGGCCGATAAGTCCCGGGCCGGGCGTCTGGCAGCGCTGCGGGCTGCGGGAGTGGCTTATGTCCTGGTGCACTGGGGAGAACTTGAGCGGTATCGAACACCGGGTAATTATGGGTATTCGGAGTTTGTCACACGGCCTCTGATTCACGACGAGCTCGTGCGCCAGCAGGCATTGTTGCGGCCGGTGCCGATTGGCATGCCTGCGCGGATCATTGAGCTATTCCAGGTCCGGGTGGCTGACTGAAGCATCGCGCGAGCTATCGCCGTTGCCTCCTGGAGTGGAAATCTACCCGGCGATTGGGCGACGCCGGTTGACAGTGAAGACGCTGGAACTTTAGTATGAGGCGTTCTCAAATAGAGAACGTTACGTTAGTCTGTTTTTCCCACCCATCGGGCGCATGTCATGGCCGTTCCAAAGCGAAAACACTCCAATTCCAGGACCGGCAAGCGTCGTTCTCACGGTGCCAACGGGCTCCGCCACGTGGTGCGCAAAGGTGGTGAATATATTGAGCAGCTAACGACATGTCCGCAGTGTCGTACGGCGGTCCCGACGCATGTCGTGTGCCCTGTTTGTGGCTACTATGGCGGACGGTTCAACGGTCGTATTGTTGTCGACATGACAGAGTGACGCTGGCCAGGAGTGCGTGCTGTCGGCGATTAGAAGCTCGTGGGTGTTATAGGCCAGCTGGGACGCCGCCGAGACGAACAGGGCTGGAAGACGTTGGTTTCCCTCTTCATTTCTGCGAGGCATGTAGTTGACCGGTCACGCATTTCTCTTTCCGGGTCAAGGTGCTCAATCCGTCGGCATGGGTCGCGTTATTGTCGATGCGTGCCCCGAGGCTGCTGCCCTGTTTGACCGCGCTGCGGCAGTATTGGGATACGACTTGGCGCAAGTTTGCTTTGAAGGGCCGGCGGAAAAGCTGGATTCAACAGTCATCAGTCAACCTGCGCTATTTGTTTGCAGTTTGGCTGTGGTGGAGCAATTGCGTCGTGATTCTCTGGACTTGATTACCGAATGCCAGGCTGCGGCCGGTCTAAGCCTGGGTGAATACACCGCTTTGGTGTTCGCCGGAGTGATGGAGTTTGAAGACGCACTGGCAGTGGTTCAGCAGCGCGGAGCGGCCATGCAAGACGCCGCTGATGCCGTCGCTAGTGGTATGGTCAGTGTCCTGGGGCTGGCAGCCGATGAAGTGGAAAAACTGTGTGACGCAGCCCGCAGTGACGGTGGTGTCCTGGAAATTGCAAACTTGCTCTGTCCAGGGAACATTGCAGTGTCTGGTGATCGTGATTCGTGTGAACGTGTCGCGGAACTGGCAGCGGATTTTGGTGCCATGAAAGCAATACCGTTGGCAGTGGCTGGCGCCTTTCATACTTCGATCATGCAGCCCGCGGTGGAGCGTCTGACTGCGGCGCTCGCGGCGGTCTCGCTCAAGTCCCCGCGCATTCCAGTGATTTGTAATGTGGATGCCCAATCGCATGACGACCCGGAACTTCTGCGTGAATTGTTGATCCGGCAAGTTGTTTCTCCGGTACTTTGGGAAGACTCGATGCGGCGGTTGATTAGTGATGGTTGCACTCATTTTCATGAATTGGGTCCGGGACGCGTGTTGCGTGGACTTTTGCGGCGTCTCGATCGCAAGATTGAGTGTTCAAGTGTATCTTGCTGAATTTGGGGGTGATGATGTCAACTGAGAGTTCCTGCGGACTTGTTGTCGATCTGTCCGGCCAGGTAGCGATTGTCACTGGCGCTTCACAGGGATTAGGGCGGTCGATGGCCGTTGAGCTGGCACGGAGTGGGGCGCAGGTTGCCTGTGTCGCACGGAATGTCGATAAGCTTCAGGAAACGGTGGCTGCCATTGAGGCGGCAGGCGGTCAGGCGAAAGCAATCGCCTGTGATGTCCAGGATCGAAGCGGAATCGACGAGTTGGTGGATGGGGTTAACGAGGACTGGGGCCGCCTTGACATCATGGTCAATAATGCGGGGATTACGCGTGATACGCTGTTGCCCCGCATGAGTGACGATGAGTGGCTTGATGTGATCAACACCAATCTCACCGGGACGTTTTATTTTAGCCGAGCAGCGTCGCGCTTGATGATGCGGCAACGCTCTGGTCGAATCATCAACATCTCCAGTGTCTCCGGCTTGATTGGGAACCCGGGCCAGACAAACTACTCCGCGTCCAAGGCGGGGATGATTGGGATGACTCGCAGTCTCAGCCGCGAATTGGCTGGTCGGAAAGTCACGATCAACGCGATTTGTCCTGGATTTATTGAAAGCGAAATGAGTCAGGCGTTGGGAGACACCGTTTTGGCAGAAGTCCGCAAACGGATCCCCGCCAAGCGGTTGGGAACGCCTGAGGATGTTGCTGCTTGCGTGCTTTTCCTGGCGAGTTCTGCCGCATCGTATATCACGGGCCAGGTCTTAACGGTTGATGGAGGAATGACGGGGTAGGTGTTCAGCTGGTCACACAATCAGCGAATTCCCGTCGCCCTGTCTTGACCGCAGTAGCGGGGTTCCCCTATTCTGTTGGGTTTGCGGCGGGGAAAGTCGGACTTAGGTGTAACGACGAACTGCAAGGGGCCCCTTCTCGCTGAACGGGCCGTTCATTCAGATAGGAGGGCGTGCCGGTGTCGTCATGCTCGGAACGTGTCATTGAAATCGTGGCGGAGCAGTTAGGTGTCGATAAGGCAAAAGTGACTGCGAACACTCACTTTGTGGATGATCTCGGCGCTGACTCCTTGGATACCGTCGAGCTCGTGATGGAACTCGAAGAGGAATTCGGCATCGAGATTCCTGACGATATGTCCGAAAAAATCCAGACCGTCGGTCAAGCTACCGAGTTCATTGAATCTCAGAAGTCTTAAAGATCAGTCGCGTGGTCTTATGAACCGACGGGTTGTCGTAACTGGCATGGGTGTCATCAGTTCGCTGAGCAATGAGGTCGAAGACCTCTGGCAACGCGTTTGCGCTGGTGAAAGTGGGNTCCACCACATCAAGCTGTTTGATGTGTCTGACTTTAAAGTCAAGATTGGTGGAGACATCCATGATTGGGATCCAAGTGTTTTGCTGGCAGCTAAGGATGCCAAGCGGATCGACCGGTTTTCCCAGTTTGCGATGGTAGCTGGCGCATCGGCTATCGAAGACTCTGGTTTGGATTTTAGCCAGGAAGATACCTATCGTTGCGGTGTCATTCTCGGTTCCGGCATTGGTGGATTGAACGAAATGCAGGAGCAGGTTGGCCGTCTGCGTGCGCGAGGGCCTGATCGGGTTTCTGCTTTTACTGTTCCCAAGATGATGATCAATGCTGCAAGTGGTAATCTGGCAATCCAATATGGTTTGCGCGGAACCTGTTATGCGGTTGCGACTGCCTGCGCTAGTGCCACTAACGCCATGGGGGATGCGCTCAGGGCCATTCGTCACGGTCAGTGTGATGTTGTTGTCACTGGTGGAAGTGAAGCGGCATTCACTCAGGTAGCACTGGCCGCATTCCAGAATTGCCGGGCGCTGTCGATGCGGAATGATGATCCCGCCGGTGCCAGTCGACCATTTGANAAGAATCGCGACGGATTCGTATTCAGCGAAGCAGCCGGCTTGTTGGTGTTTGAGGAGCTGGATCATGCTCTCAACCGGGGTGCCAGGATTTACGCTGAGGTACTCGGGTACGGTTCGACTTGCGATGCGGGGCATATTACGCAGCCGTCCATTGATGGAGCTGGAGCCTCACGCGCGATGAGCGATGCCCTGCGCGACGCGCAAATGAATCCGGAAGAGATTGATTACATCAACACACATGGAACGTCGACGCCGCTGGGAGACAAGGCGGAAACGCACGCCGTCAAGCAGGTGTATGGCGAGCATGCATATCAGCTGGCGCTGTCGAGTACGAAGAGTCAATTGGGGCATTCCTTGGGGGCCAGTGGTGCTGTCGAGTTGATCGTGACGATCAAGGCGCTCCAGAATAACCTTGTGCCGATGACGATGAACCTGGATACCCCTGACCCTGACTGTGATCTCGACTACACGCCCAACGAGTCAAAAGAGCGGGCGTTGACCAAGGCGATGAGCAACAGTTTTGGCTTTGGTGGGCATAATGCATCGATGCTGGTCGGCAAGTTCCCAGAGAACTGACTCGCGGTTCTGTCTCAGGCCACAAATGGCCCTACCGGCCTGGCGTCGGCAAAGCGGCCTCTCGCCCCTGTTTTACTGGTTCCCGGGGCGTGAATATCTTAAACTAGAGATCTGTTGGTAGCCGGCCCGATAACGTGTTCCGAGCATGAATCGCTCAACGTTCGACTGGATCGGTTGACAAACGCGGCCCGGGAGAATGGTCTGTTTATTGTCCTGTACGCGCTTACAACGTGAGGGTGCGTGAGACTGGCCCGGTTTGGCAGGGAAGGGCTGCGGTTTGTGCGGCGATGTCTGCGGCTACAAAGGCTTGGCAAAAGATAGGGCTGGTATGATCGAGATCCTGGGGTCACAGCGGCGACTTTGTGGTGGCGTGACGCGCCGCGACTGGTTGCAGATTGGTGGCTTGGGAATGCTCGGTGTCGGGTTGCAGGATTACGTTGATCTGCGTCGCTTGCAAGCGTCTTCGTCACTACCCGGTTTTGGCAAAGCCAAGTCTTGTATTTTGTTGCTGCCATATGGTTCACCACCGCAGCACGAAACGTTTGATCCCAAGCCGGATGCGCCGGAAGAGGTGCGCGGCGTTTATAAACCGGCGTCCACCAGCGTGCCGGGAGTTCAGATTTGTGACGGGTTGCCGAAAATTTCCAGAGTGATGGATCGTTTGACGGTAATTCGGTCAATGACCCACCCTTATCCACTTCATTGCACGGCCTACGTAACTAGCGGGATTCCCGATTACACCCCCGAATTGGAAACCCGCCCGCGAGATCCGCGGCACTGGCCCTACGTCGGCTCGATCGTGGACTATGTGGAGGAGCGTCGGCAGACAGCGGCGGGAATTCCTCGCAATATTGCTTTGCCCTGGAAAATGAACTCGCGCGGTGGTGAAGCCGCTTCGGTAGAAGCAGGGCCGTATGCTGCGTTTCTGGGGCGGGCTTATGACCCCGTGCTCACTGATTTTAGCGGAAAAGGGGTGCGTGAGATCGTCAAGCAGCGGCCCTATGGTACCAGGCACCAGGTTCTGGATCCCTATGCTGGGATTAGCCCGCAGGCACGATTTTCGTTGCGCGGCGTTCAGCTCGATCGGCAGGTCACACTGGATCGTCACCTTCGCCGCCGTTCGCTTTTGGAGCAGTTTTCTGCAGCCAGGCGGGCCCTCGACGACCGGCCCGCAACACGCAATTTGGATCGCTTTCGTCGTATGGCCTATTCCTTGCTGGCCTCTCCCCAAATCAATCGTGCTCTGGATGTGCAGCAAGAATCAGCTCGCACACGCGAGAGTTTCGGAATGACGTTGTTTGGTCAGTCGTGCCTGGTCGCGCGACGTTTGATTGAGGCGGGTGGTAAATTTGTTACTGTATTTTGGGACGAATATGCTTATTTGAATACGGATTGGGATACGCATTGGAACCAGAATCATCGGCTCAAGGGCTGGCTGCTGCCGGGATTTGATGCCGCTTTTTCTGGTTTGATTCTGGACCTGGAACAGCGTGGTATGCTCGATGAGACGCTTGTCGTGTGGATGAGTGAGCACGGCAGGACGCCTCGATTTAACAGTAATGCGGGGCGTGATCACTGGTCGCGTGTCTATTCGATTGCCATGGCCGGAGGGGGAATCCGGAAAGGAGAGGTGATCGGACGCAGCGACTCTCTCGGCGGCGATGTGCTGGAACACGGTGTCTCGCCGAAAGATATTCTGGCAACGATTCTCCATCTGTTGGGAATTGATGCACACACGACCGTGCCAAACCAGGTTGGGCAACCGATGCCAGTTGCAGGGACGGGGCAGGTGCGTTACGAGTTGTTTGCTTGATGTTCGCCCTCTTGCATGGCGATGGTGCTGTGGTTTAACGGCTTGATCGGAAATAAGGGATGAACAACCTGCTACCAGTTTCCGGAACTTCGAGAATTGCCGATCGACGGGCTTTCTTGGCGGACTCCTTTTGTGGCTTTGGGGCCATGGCACTAACAGCCTTGTTGCGCCAATCAGCCGCAAGCGCAACGGAATCGGGACCGCTCGCGCCTCGGCCGCCCCACTTTCAGGCACGGGCAAACTCGGTCATTTTCTTGTTCATGGCGGGCGGGCCGAGTCATCTGGAGACATTTGATCCAAAACCATTGCTCGATAAGCTGTCCGGGCAGCCGCGGCCGGCAGAATTTGCCGCCGCCAAGTACCAGCAGATCAAGCCCGGTGCAAAGTTGCTGGGCGTGCAGAGAAAGTTCCTCCGTGGGGGGGAATCTGGCACGCCGATTTCCGATTTATTTCCGCACACCGCCCGCTGCATGGATGATATTGCGGTCATCCGTTCTTGTTACGGTGACAAGGTGGTTCATTCAGCAGCGCAATACGAGTTGTTCAGTGGCCGTACAGTGCCCGGTTTTCCAAGTATGGGTTCCTGGGTTACCTATGGTTTGGGAACCGAGAGTGATTCACTGCCAGCCTACCTCGTGCTGCCAGATCCGGATGGGGCATTACCGGCTGGCTTGCCCATGTATGACAATGGTTTTTTGCCATCGACCTATCAGCCAACCATGCTGCGTCCGGGTAAGACACCCGTTCGTAATCTGGGTATGCCGGCGGGAACGTCCCTGCGGCAGCGGCGCAAGACCATTGAGTTGATCCGTAACTTGAATCAGATCAACCTGGACCCACGTGACGATGAGCTGCACGCCCGCATTGCTGCTTTCGAACTCGCATTCAAAATGCAGACTCAGGCTCCGGAGGTGTTCGATCTTTCCCACGAGACGCAGGATACCCTCGATTTGTACGGCGTCGGCAAGGGGCCGACGGATGATTATGGCCGTCGCTGCCTACTGGCACGCAGGATGGTTGAACGTGGGGTTCGTTTTACGGTTGTCGTGTCAGGTGGCGGTGGAGGAAATCTCCAGTGGGATGCGCATAGCGACATCGAGGAAAATCATCTCAGAATGGCTGGTGAAACCGATCAGCCCGTAGCTGGATTGTTGACCGATCTGAAGCGACGTGGATTGCTGGATACGACCTTAGTCTTGTGGGGTGGAGAGTTTGGGCGATCTCCCGAAGCACAGGGAGGCAAAGGACGCGATCACCACAATGTGGGTTTCAGCATGTGGATGGCTGGTGGGGGTGTGCAGGGTGGACAGGCTATTGGTGCCACCGATGCGATTGGCCTGCGTGCGATCGAGGATCGCTACCATTTTCGCGATATTCATACGACGATATTGCACCAGATGGGTCTGGACCAGGACGAACTCAGCTATCTGCACCAGGGACGCAAGGAGCGGCTCACGCTGGTGCACGGGAGCGTGATCGAGCAAATCCTCTGACCCCGGACCTCCGGAGCGATACATTGGGCTTTCGAACGCCACCAAAGCCGACACTGCAGCACGATTACTACCTGGTCATCGACCTGGAAGCGACCTGTTGCGATGTCAATAACCTGCCCAAGCCGCAGATTACGATTCCGAAATACGAGACGGAGACGATTGAGATTGGAGCGGTCATGGCCGATGCGCGCACATTTGAGCCCGTGGCCCAATTCTCGACATTTGTACGGCCGGTGCGGCATCCGGAATTGACCGAATTTTGCACCGAACTGACGACAATCCAACAAGCTGATCTGGTGGATGCTCCTCTATTTCCTCAAGCGCTCGCTGCTTTGACCGATTGGGCGGGCCAGTTTTCTGGATACTTGTTTTGTTCATGGGGGAATTACGACCGCCGCCAGTTCGAACAGGATTGCCATTACCACCGTATCGCTTACCCATTTCGCGGTGGCCACGTGAACCTCAAATTTCAATTTACCGAACAGCATCAGCTTGCGGAGCATTGTCACATGGAGGCGGCATTGGAACGTACCCAATTGCCCCTGGTCGGGACACATCACCGGGGAATTGATGATGCGCGCAATCTGGTGCGGATGTTACCTTGGGTCTTCGGAAACGAGCCTTTGCCCCGCTCACCGTGATTTGGATCGACAGGCGCTGGTCTGTTTCTTAGGATGGGCAGACTTCCTTTTCATAAAGGCCTCGGGTAGAGTTTCGGGGGCCTCGGATAGCGTTTCGGGGGCACTGTGCAGGCCGGCGGGACTAACCGCCTTCTGGAAATGAACATTGGGTACGAGCGATGAATGATTCGGCATCTGGGCAGCAGGCTGCTTCATCAGAGCAGGGTATTGAATCACCCCCCGTTACGATTCCGGGAATCCTCCGCCGCCTGGGGCCGGGATTGATCATCGCCGGTTCGATTGTGGGTTCTGGAGAGTTGATTGCCACCACGGCGGTCGGCGCGGAAGCCGGATTTGTACTGATGTGGCTGATTCTGATCGGCTGTGTGATCAAGGTATTCGTGCAGGTTGAATTTGGTCGCTACTCGGTTGCCGGTGGTGGTACCACCATGGATGGGCTGGCGCAAGTCCCAGGTCCACGTCTGGCTGGTCGTGGCAACTGGATCGTCTGGTACTGGTTCGTAATGTTTTTATTCAGTTTGGCGCAGTTAGGTGGGATCGTCGGTGGTGTCGGACAGGCACTTTCCATTAGTGCGCCGATGACGGAGTACGCCAGACTTTACAACGGCTACGTTGAACTGGAGACGCAGCTGCATGTCAAGCATGCTGAACTTTCCATGGTTCTGCGTCGCGCTGCCGACGGCGAGGAGTTGGACCAGGACACCGATACCTTGCGCGCGGAGATCTACGACCTGGAGTCAAGTCGGTTGACTGCCTTGGCGACAATCAAGCAAGAGACAGCGGTACAACATGATGCTGATGACCAGAAGTTACAGGATGAATTGAAAGCGATCGGCGTCGCGCGAGACCGTTTTGACACCTTTCCGGAATATACACCGGAATTGGGGATGTTTGTGGCTCGCTTGCGTCCGCTCGCTATGGAGCTGGCGGCGTTGAAGTCAGCTCAAGCAGAGAGTGAGGCTGATCCGGGAAATGCCTCAGTGGAAGAAGACATCAAGCAACTCCAAGCCAGCAGTAGTGAGCTTGACAACGCGGCACGCCAAAGTGCAGCAGGCTTGAACCTGCAGGGTGTGGTCGATGAGTACCTGGTGATGCGCACGGTGCAAAAACCAGAGCCCCCACTCGACGACAAGTGGTGGGCGACCATCATCACCACGGTAACGGTGGTAATGCTGGTAGTGGGGCGTTACGGACTGATTCAGTCGTTTTCCACGGCCATGGTAGGTGCCTTTACCTTGGTCACCATTGTGAATCTCCTGATGCTGCAATCGAGTCCTGCCTGGGGTGTCAGCCTGGAGAATATCATCGAGGGTATTCGTTTCCGATTACCTGTGGCGTCCCCGGGGTCCGGGAACAACCCTGTTGCGACCGCGCTCGGTGCGTTTGGGATCATCGGTGTGGGGGCCAGCGAGTTGATCATCTACCCTTATTGGTGCTTGGAAAAAGGGTATGCACGTTTTACCGGACCGCGTGATGAATCGCCGGAATGGGCGGAACGAGCGTTGGGCTGGATGCGGGTGATGCGGTGGGATGCCTGGTGTTCGATGGTGGTTTACACCTTTGCGACGATTGCTTTTTACCTCCTGGGGGCCGCTGTCCTCAATCGCACCAATTTGAATCCGGCGGGCTCAGAAATGATTCGGTACCTGTCGGTAATGTACCGTCCTGTATTTGGCGAGGTGGCGCAGCTGATGTTTCTGTTTGGTGCCTTCGCGGTGCTCTATTCCACGTTTTTTGTGGCCAATGCCAGTTTGGCCCGCGTGTTTTCAGATGTGTTGCGGGTGTTAGGGTTTGCTGCGTCCGATGACGCGGCGCACGTCTGGCGCGTCCGCCTGTTGTGTGCGTTGTTGCCGATTGCGTGCGTGACTTTTTATTGGTTAGGTGTTGAACCTAAGGCCGCAGTGTTGATCAGCGGAATTATGCAGTCAATCATGTTGCCCATGCTCGCGGGAGCTGCCCTGTATTTTCGCTACCGCCGCTGCGATGCGCGCGTGCAACCGGGGAGAGCCTGGGACTTATTCTTGTGGATTTCAGCGGCCGTGATGCTGGCAACAGGCTTGTGGGCGGCGTACCAGAAAATCATGTGATGCGATTGTGCTCATAGGTTCGCTGAGACACAGCATATGCATGACCAGGTGCAGTATTAAAGCGACGATCCGCGGTGGCGTGCACAGAGAAATCTGCGTGTGGCACGATCGTGTTTTGCAACCAACTCGAGAGCAGGCAACGACGTCATGAACGGTCGGGAAAAGTGTTGGGCCGGGTTTGACCTGGGTGGCACCAAGATGTTGGCTTGTGTGTTTGATGCGGAGTTGCAGAAAATCGGCAGCCGGCGCCGCAAGACACGGGGAGAAGCTGGCCAGGAAGAGGGTGTCGCACGGATTATCAAGACGATTGATCAGGCACTTGCGGATGCCGATAAGAAGCGGCGGGATCTGAACGGGATCGGTATTGGCTGTCCGAGTCCGGTTGATATGGAACGAGGTGTTTTGTTGGAAGCAGTGAATTTGGGCTGGGAGAACGTCAACGTACAGCAGGAACTTGAATCTGAGTACGATTGCCCGGTGGCCGTACTCAATGACGTTGACGCTGGCGTCTACGGTGAGAGCCAGTTTGGTGCTGCCAGCGGGGCACAAACCGTCTTAGGCGTCTTTCCTGGCACAGGTATTGGTGGGGGTTGTGTCTACCGCGGGCAGATTGTTCACGGTAAGGCCTCCAGTTGCATGGAGATAGGCCACGTGCAGGTCCGTGAGGGTGGTCATCTATGCGGTTGTGGGCGACGCGGCTGCCTGGAAACGGAGGCCAGTCGTCTGGCGATTTCTGCCGAAGTCGCGAAGGCTGCGTTTCGTGGCGAGACTCCGCAGCTACTAGAAATGGTTGACCCTAACCTGCCAGAGTTGCGCAGTGGCGTTCTGGCGGAAGCGATTGCGGCTGGTGACGAGGTCATTGAACGGATCGTACAAGACGCGGCCGCCAAGATCGGCATTGCGGTCGCGAATTTTGTGAACTTGTTTGCTGCAGATTGTGTGGTCCTGGGGGGAGGCATGGTCGAAGCGATGCCTGACATTTTCGTGAATACCGTGCACAGCGTCGCCGTGAAACGTGTATTGCCGCATTTTGCAGATTCGTTTCATACTGTGGTAGCGGAATTAGGAGATGATGCGTCCGTCCTGGGAGCCGCTGCCTGGGCGCGTCAGCTTTGTCGCCCTGCGTCCTGAACCGTTCCTCGACTATGGATTGCGTTATGCCATCCTCTAATCTCAACCAGTTGCCTGCGACAGAAACTCCTCCACCCCGGTCGGTAGGCGTGATCGATGTCGGGTCGACCTCAATACGGATGGCGATTGCCGAGATTGACGATCAGCACGGTGTCAGGATTCTGGAGACATTGACCCAAACGGTGAACTTGGGAAAGGACGCGTTTACGCGCGGACGCATTCGCAAAACAACTACCGAAGAATGCGTCGGTGCTTTGAAACGTTACCGACGCAAGCTCGAAGAATATCAGATCGTTGACGACAAGAACATTCGTGTTGTTGCTACCAGCGCAGTCCG
Source organism: Planctomycetaceae bacterium (assembly GCA_002724245.1). Classification (GTDB taxonomy): domain Bacteria; phylum Planctomycetota; class Planctomycetia; order Pirellulales; family Pirellulaceae; genus UBA9264. The sequence goes on along the minus strand of PBOG01000002.1, from coordinate 21,413 downwards.
CGAGGCGGAAAATCGTCTGGCATTCCTGGATCGTGTCTACGTCGCCACGGGACTGGAAATCACGGCCATTGATGAGGCCGAGGTGTCACGGATTACCTACTCTGGGATTCAGCGTTTTTTTTGGGCTGAGCCGGAGTTGGCTACGGCCAACACCGTGGTTACCGAAGTTGGTGGTGGCGCGACAGAGGTGCTGCTGGTCAAGAATGGGAATGTCCATTTTTCCCATACGTATCGATTGGGTTCGCAGCGAATTCGCAAGAGTCTGCAGTCGCAACCCACATCCAGCTCCAAATTGCGCGAGATGATGGAGACGCGGATTCGCCATACAGTGCAACAGGTAGTCAGTCATGTTCCCCAGAGTGGCCGGAACGTGATGATTGGGATTGGCGGAGATATTCGGTTTGCCGCGCAACAGCTGCACCCGAACTGGCCCGCAGATACGATGTTGCGCGTTCCACTAGAGTGGTTGGAACAATTCACCCAGATGATTCTGGAATCAACTGAGGATGAGCTCGTTCACCGTTACCATCTGAGTTTTCCCGATGCTGAGACCCTGGGCCCCGCTTTGCTGACTTATCTTGAATTGGCCCGGTCATTGAATTTGCAACAGATTCGAGTCAGCAACGCGAACTTGCGTGATGGGTTGCTGCAGGAGATGGCCGTTGGTGAAGCCTGGACGGATGAATTCCGTAATCAGGTGATTCGTTCTGCAATTGCTTTGGGAAGAAACTACAGTTTCGATGAGCCGCACGCGCAACATGTTGCGGAGTTGTCTGTTCAACTGTTCCTGCAACTGGCAGACCGGCACCGTTTGGGCCGGTCCTTTGAAGTCATTTTACATGTGGCTGCGCTGCTTCATGAAATTGGCGCCTACGTCAGTAGTCGTAGTCTCCATAAACACAGCATGTATCTGATTCGCAATAGTGAGGTCTTTGGATTAGGTGCCCGGCAGCTACTGCTGGTCGCTTTGGTGGCCCGGTACCACAGGCGCGCATCCCCGCAGCCGAACCATGATGTCTACGGTAATTTGCCATTGGATGAACGTGTGGCTGTTTCCCAGTTGGCAGCGATCTTGCGAGTCGCGATTGCTCTGGATGAGGCTCGGCAGCAACGAATCGAGGAGTTCACAATTGACTGGGATGGGGGGAAGTTAATCATCAGCGTACCGCGCATCGAGGATCTTTCTATCGAACAGCTGGCCATGAGCCAGCACGCTTCTCTGTTTGAAGAGGTATTCGGGACACGCGTGGTGTTGCGTTCTGTCCGCGCCTAGTGTTTTTTGCATGCTTTCGGACATTTGGTGATCAGGTTCCGGCAGCTGCGCATATTGCCCAGGGTTTGCCCAGACCCTCCCGCATGGTTCCCACGGACCGCGGGCATTACATTATTAGTAGCGATATCGCGAGACCTGTTCGTTTATTCTGTTAATCGATGCAACAATGGCGACCACCGACCACTATCTGAATCGCGAACTGAGCTGGCTCGAGTTTAACCAGCGGGTGCTCGACGAGGCTCGGAACCCGGCGGTTCCCCTCCTGCAGCGTCTGAAATTTCTGGCGATTACCGCTTCCAACCTGGACGAGTTTTTTATGGTCCGGGTAGGCGGCCTGCACGGTCTTGCGAGCCGTGGTATTGCCCAACTGGATCCGCTTGGATTGAGTTCGAGTGATCAGCTGGAAAAGATCTCACAGCGGGCTCGTCGGATGCTGCAAGATCAGTATGCCTGTTGGAACCAGGAACTCGAGCCGGAACTGGCGAAATGTGGTGTCCAGTGTTTACGGAAAGAGCAGCTCAGCGATGTCCAGGTTCAATCAGTTGTGGGACGAGTGGAAGAGGAGTTGTTGCCGGTGCTCACGCCGATAGCAGTTTCTGATGAGGCCGAGTTCCCACTACTGAGCAACCACACCCTGCATCTCTGTGTGCGTTGTGCTCCAGAAGCGGGCAGCGATGATCCCCGATATGCGATTGTCCCATTCCTGGGACCACTGCGTCGATTCTTGAGTTTGCCTGTAAACACGGGAAGTGCCTTCTTGTTGCTGGAAGAAGCAATCGCGATGACCCTTGACCGTTTTTTCCCAGGTGAAACAGTCAACGAATGCGTGGCATTTCGTATTGTTCGTAATGCGGATCTCAGTTTGCGCGACGAAGGTGCTTATGACCTTTTAGCTGGCGTCGAAGAGGTGCTCGATGCACGCAAGCAGAGCGCGACGGTACGACTCGAGATTGCTGAGTCGACCAGCGATGGATTGTTGAGGTTCCTGCAACGCCGGCTGGGTACGACAGATCGTGAAACCTATCGCATTGCAGGGCCGCTGGACCTGGCAGCTTTAATGCAGCTGTCAAATTTGAGTGGGTTTGACGACCTCCAGTACCCCCAATGGTCACCGCAGCCTTCACCACATATCGATCCGTCGCGCAGTATGTTTGAGATACTGCAGGCGAGTGACGTCCTGTTGTGTCACCCATACGAGAGTTTTGAGCCCGTGTTGCGGTTGTTGGACGAAGCGGCGGATGATCCGGATGTGCTCGCGATCAAGCAGACACTCTACCGGACAAGTCGTCGCAGCCCGATTGTCTCCGCCCTGAAACGCGCCGCGGAGAGTGGCAAGAACGTAACCGCCTTGATCGAAGTGAAAGCGCGTTTCGATGAAGCCCGTAATATCGAATGGGCAAAACAGTTAGAGCAGGCCCGTGTGCAGGTGATTTACGGAGTCAAAGGTCTGAAAACGCATGCCAAGATGTGTTTGATTGTGCGCCGAGAGGCTCAAGGAATTCGCCGCTACTTGCACCTTGGAACCGGGAATTACAACGAGTCGACGGCCCGTTTGTACAGTGACGTGAGTTACATGACTTGCCAGGAAGGTTTGGCTGCTGATGCGACCGCTTGTTTCAATGCGATCAGTGGCTATTCACAACCTCAGGAACTCAACAGCCTGGAAATGGCGCCGATTGGGTTGCGTGAAAAACTCTTGGAGATGATTGAAATTGAAACCCAGCGCAAGTTGGCAGGGGAGCGTGCTCACATCGTTGCAAAACTCAACTCGCTGGTTGACACTCAGATGATTGATGCACTCTACGCTGCTTCGCAGGCAGGCGTCACCGTCAAGCTGAATATACGCGGGATTTGCTGCTTGCGGCCTGGGGTTAGCGGTCTGAGTGAGAACATTGAAGTAATCAGCATTGTTGACCGCTATTTGGAGCACGCTCGGATTTTCTACTTTTTCCATGGCGGGGATGAGCGTGTCTTTATTTCCAGTGCGGATTGGATGCCACGCAACCTGGATCGTCGCATTGAGTTGTTGATTCCCATTGAACATCCCGGGAGCAAGCGACGACTGATTCGTATTCTCGACACCTATTTTCGGGACAATGTTAAAGCCCGGCGATTACTGCCGGACGGAACTTACGAAGCGGTTCGTGAAGGATCACAGAAGGGGTCGGTTCGCAGCCAGGAACTGCTCTATCAAGAGGCGTGTGAGCTGGCCGCGACTCGAGAGTTTCGCCCGACTGTGTTTGAACCGCACCGCGCGACGGGAAGTGAGTAGTCGTTGTGGTGTTAGTGGCGTCGGCGAATCGCTGCCTGATTGTTACCGTTGGCAGCCCGGTGGTTACGCGGATTGCAGATCCCGCTGGCACATAGCCCAATTGTACAACACTGACTGCAAATTCTTCACGCGGTGCCGTAGCTGCGTCTGCTATGATCCAGTGAGTCTGTTGTGAACTATTTTGCCTGGGGGCAACGATGATGCGAGTTTCTGTTGCGTTATGGGGCGCCGCTCTGTTTTATTTTTCTCTGGGCACCTCTTGGGCGGAGAATTGGCCGAGCTGGCGAGGTCCTGCAGGAACCGGGGTTGCTGGGGAAGGCCCCTTCCCGGTTCGTTGGAGCCAGGATATGCACATCGCCTGGAAACAACCGATTCCCGGAAAAGGTACCTCGACGCCAACCGTGTGGGACGGGCGCGTGTTTTTGACTGGCCAGGAGAAAGGGCAGAATCTGGCGGTTTGCCTGGATCTGCGCGGACGTGCACTCTGGACAACGGCGATTGGGGAGCATCGTCCCGGCAAGCATCGCAAGGCCAGTGGCAGCAATCCGTCGTCGGTCGTCGACGGCGAGTACGTGTTTGTCTATTTCAAAAGTGGGGATTTGGCGTGTCTCGATCTCGACGGAAAAATCCTCTGGCAGAAAAATGTGCAAGAGATGTGGGGAAGGACACCCTCTGGTGGGACCTGGGAACTTCGCCCGTCTTGACTCGCGAACTCGTCGTCATTGCTTGCATCCAATCGGACGACTCGTACGTGGTGGCTTTTCAGAAGGACAGTGGGATATTGGCCTGGAAGCGAGCACGCAACCTGGGGGCACCGCTGGAAGCGGCTCAGAGCTATGCGACGCCGATTGTGGCCACACGCAGTGATCGCGAGCAGCTGTTTATTCTAGGTGCAGATCATGTGACGGCGCACAGTGCCGTTGATGGTGCCGAGATCTGGCGCGTTGGTGGCTTGAATCCAAAAGGTGAAAAGTACTTTCGATCTATCTCGTCACCGGTCCTGGCAGGAGACCTGTTACTGGCACCTTACGCCCGTGGGACAACAATGACGGCAATCCGGTTAGGTGGCCAAGGAGACGTTACCACGTCCCATGTCGCGTGGACGCGTCAGGGTATCGCAGCGGATGTTCCTACCCCCGTTTTTTTTGAGGGGCGCGCGTACGTGTTGAAAGACCGCGGTGCGGTTGCCTGTATCGAGACCAAAACGGGTAAAACACTGTGGAGCGGTGAGGTAGAAAAGAGCCGTCAGGGATTTTCTTCGTCCCCGATACTGGCAGGACGGCATCTGTATATTACGCGTGAAGACGGCAAGACCTTCGTGCTCAGGCAGGGCGACGAATTCAAACTTGTTGCCAGCAATGCGTTGGGCGAATCGACATTTGCCACTCCCGTGTTTGTGAATGGGCAAATCTTGATTCGCACCCAGGAGCACCTGTACTGCATTGGTACTGCGCAAACCAAGTAACACCTCTACGCCAATTGTATTGCCGGGCAGGATGACGGCAGCTTGCCGAGCACATTGGTTTGGCTGGTTTGCTGCCCAGCACCTCCGTGTTGGAGCAGTTTGCCTCTACAGCAGCTCGCGAATTGGATCGACGCCGGCGTCGACCGGATAACGCGGCGTTCCTGACCCGTCGAAAATACGATCGCGATGTGCGTCCAGGCCCAGGTGGTCGTACAGCGTGGCGAAGATTTCCTGGAACTTGACAGGTCGTTTTATTGCGTGCTCGGCATACTTGTTTGTTTCACCGATCACCTGGCCCGTTTGCATGTTTCCGCCAGCAAGCAACGCCGCATTGACGCGGGGCCAATGGTCACGGCTGTTCTTCTTGTTGATCTTGGGAGTACGGCCAAATTCTCCCCAAACCACAACGGAGACCTGTTTCGCCAGGCCACGCTCGTGAATGTCGCTGATCAGCGCCGACAATCCTTGGTCCAGCAAAGGGAACTCTTGTCGCGAGCGAGGGAAGTTCATGCCGTCGCCGCCGTGCCAATCCCAGCGGCTGTAGTTCAGTGATACATAGCGTGCTCCGGCTTCGACAAGCCGACGGGCGACGCAGAAATTTTCAATCATCTTTGGCGCACCATCGCGTTGGAAACGAACGTCACTCTTGCCATAACGGGCGAGAATACGCGGGTCTTCCTTGCTGAGGTCAAGTGCGTCACAAAGTTTCGAGTCGGTGAGAATCCCCAGGGCTTGTTGCGCGTAGGTGTCGACACTTTCCATATTGGTCGACGCGGTTACCCCTCGCCGGTACTGATCGAGTGCCGTACGCAGTGAATCCCGGTCTTGCAGGCGATCCAGGGTGATTCCCTGAAGAACCATGTTGTCCGGGTTCTCGCGTGGTTTTTTGCCAACGAGGTTAAATGGGCTATGGGAAAGATCCATGAAACCTGCTGTCCCAGCTTCGCCCCAGGTGCGATTTCCGGTTGGGTACATCAGTGCTAGGTTGGGCGGTACCGCTTTGCTGACGGGGCCCGCCAGTCGGGAAACCCAGGCACCTGCCGAGGGCCATCCACCATTCGGTTGGCGACTGCCAAATTTGCGTCCTGTCATACACTGGTAGCCATCGTGTCGACCATCGGAGTCACTGATGGAGCGAATGATGGCAAATTTGTCCATCATGCGCGCGACACGAGGAAACAGTTCACAGATTTGAATGCCCGGTACACTCGTACTGATGGGGTTGAACTCGCCGCGAATTTCAGCTGGCGCATTCGGTTTCAAGTCCCACATGTCGAGGTGGGAAGGTCCACCTGGAAGGTAGATGTTGATCACGGACCGATGCGAACTCCCGACCCCGGCCAGCGCTTCCATTTCCAGCATCTCAGCCAGCGACAATCCACCGTACGCGGCGCCTCCGACCTTCAGGAAGCTGCGTCGAGACAAACCATCACAGAATCCGGTCCGTTTGTTGGATTTCCCGTAGATTGTCAGCATAGGAAAGTCTCTCCTGGTCCCGTTGTGGGTGTGGTGATCTGTGGCACTCTTGACCGGCCCGCTGCACTGCACATGAGCATCGGCCAAGTGTGGGGCCGCAGATTCGTAAATCCCTTACAGTGTACATATTTAACGTCTGTTGAGGGCAATCTCAAGTGCTTTCTTGACTCGTTTCACGGTTCCGCTTCAGTGGAGCTCAAAAATTTCCGCGATTTTGTCTGAAATTGCTCCGATCAGCGTTTCCAGACAACCGGGGGCCAGTACCGCGATCGTTTCCTGATAGATCCCTGTATCGTACAGTTCCGCCGGTGGCAGGTAGGCGGGGCTGGCTTCGTTGGCGATGGTGGAAATCACCAGGGGCAGAGAGTTGAATCGTTCACGGAGCGCGATTTGAAGTTGTTGATAGGGTTCACCCTGCAATGCAATCCACAACGCATCACCAATGCGCCACATGTAGACCGCCAGAGGGTAGTGAGTTCCCGGCACGAGGCCCCCCAGACGCCACATTAAACGCGTCTGGCGTTCGACCATGGCGTGGCAATCACGCATCGCCTCTGCGTCACCAGATGCGTTGGCTGCTTCTTTTTTCTGCTGCCAGAGAGTTTTCTCGGCTTGCACATCTGCGAGTGCCGGGAGGCCGGATCGGTAGGGAAGTTCCACTTGCAGACGTGTGCGTTGCCAGGCCGCAATCGCCTGCTGTCTCTGTTCGGGCAGCGGTTGGTGTGTCCAGACGCCCAGTGTGGCCCCTGAGACGACCGGCCCCTGGTATTGATGACGCGTTCCGGCTGCCGGTAAACCGTAGAGTGCCGCCAGGGTGGCGTGTCCCAGTTGGCGGCCGTTACGGTCGGCGACGTCGAGGTCGCCGACATAGCCATCGACCGGACCAAGGTCACCAGAGGCACCTTGCAAGAAGAGGCAGGGTACGCCGGTGGCCGTTTCGACGACTTCACGCATTGCGCCGGGAAAATCCGGGCTAATTTGGTCATTTTCCCAGGCCAGCGTGGTGGGGTGGCAGGCGTAGTTCGTCAGGACGGCCCGCAAGCTGCCATCACTCTCGCAAACACGCACTACCATGACAGTGTCGTCTGCTGGTCCGTCTGGATTGTAACCACAGACCCAAAGGTCGCGTTCCTCGTCGCGAAAGTCACGGTGCGCCGCCAGATTGCAGCGTCCGGTGGTATATGTGAACAGAGACGGTCTCAGGTCGGCAAGTGCCTGGCGGGCAAGCTCAGCGACAGTCTGATTGATCGCCGCCAGGTACGAGGGAATGTGTTCGCCCCCGGGGAGTTCCTGCCGATCGAGGGCCATCAGACCAGCTGCGTGGGTGTGTGAGTACAGGAAGAGCAGGGATTCAGGGTTATATCCAGTGGCCTGGGCAACCTCCTTCCGCAACGAGTCCAATTCGCTGGGTCCGAGGATGCAATGATCGAGTGTGACGACCAGCTGATCGTTGTCAGAAGGTTGGTCTGATCCGGCTTGGCGGAATACTATGACGGCCGCGATAAGCGGGCGATGTACTCCTGCGGCCTGCTGGTGGGTTGCGGCTCCCCACATACGATGGTAGATGCCCACGGGGGGCGTGATTTCCTGGCGCGCCATGCCAAACTGGCAAGTACTTTCCGGGTGGTCGACAAACTGCGTCATAGTAGCGGCATTCAAGTCAGAGCGAGCTCGGGTAGTGGTGGTCTCTGTCTGGCGGCGTGCCTCCGCAGACCCCACCGGTGAAGCACACAATGCCTACACCCTACACGGGCTGTGGACCGGCGTCATCTATGGGATGGTGGTGGTTGGTGAGACGCCTGTGCAAGCCGGCGAACAGCTCCGGCACGCTGCCTCTTGATGCGTGCTGGATAGCAGACAAACAGGCTCCGATGCGATATATTCACGCCGGGTAGTCTTCCAGTACTTCCGGGGCTGGACAATTCTTGACTCACGATAGAACTACGGTGCGCAATGAACAGTGGTGATTCGGCGTTTGATCTATTTCAAGCGCGTGCGACGATTGAGACTGAATCTGGTCCCGTGGCGATTTACCGGATTATGCGTCTGGAAGAACTGGGGATCGGCCAGGTTTCCCAGTTGCCCTATTCCATTCGTATCTTGCTGGAATCCGTTTTGCGGCAGTGTGACGGGTTCTCAGTGACCGAAGAGGATGTCCGCAATCTGGCGTCCTGGGATGCCGCTTCCCCTGCGAAAGTCGAGATCCCTTTCAAACCGGCACGTGTCGTGTTACAGGATTTTACCGGCGTTCCCGCAGTCGTTGATCTGGCGGCAATGCGTAGTGCGATGAAACGGTTGGGAGGAGATCCCAACAAGATTAACCCATTGATTCCTGTCGACCTCGTGATCGACCACTCAGTCCAGGTGGACCGATTTGGCAGCGCTGATGCGTTAGAGCACAACATTGATCTTGAATTTCAACGGAATCGGGAACGTTATGAGTTTTTGCGGTGGGGACAACAAGCTTTTGACAATTTTCGCGTCGTTCCGCCCAATGTGGGAATTGTCCATCAAGTGAACCTGGAGTTTCTTGCCAAGGGCGTTTTCCGGTCGCAGGATCGCCAGGGTGATATTCTCATCCCAGACACGCTGGTCGGTACCGATAGCCACACGACGATGATCAATGGTCTTGGCGTGGTTGGCTGGGGCGTGGGCGGAATCGAGGCTGAAGCAGTCATGCTCGGTCAGCCTTTGTACATGCTGATGCCCGAGGTGGTAGGATTCGAGTTGACGGGGGAGTTGCCAGCTGGCGCCACGGCGACGGATCTTGTACTTAAGGTCACGGAGCAGTTGCGCCAGGAGGGCGTGGTCGGAAAATTCGTCGAGTTCTATGGCAGTGGTGTGGCAGGGATGTCACTAGCAGATCGTGCAACCATCGCCAACATGGCGCCAGAGTATGGTGCCACGATGGGATTTTTCCCTGTCGATGACGAGGCTCTGGATTTCTTGCGGCGGACAGGACGCGAACCGGGGGAGGTGGATCTCGTCGAACGTTACACCAAGGAATTAGGGATTTTTCGGAGCAGCGATGCACCGGTCCCGAAGTATTCCAAGACCCTCTCCTTGGACGCCCGTACGGTTGAGCCAGCCCTGGCCGGACCCAAACGACCACAAGATCGAGTGCCCTTATCTGAAATGGCTTCCTCGTTTACATCGGTACTGCAGGCTCCGGTCGCCGAGCGAGGTTTTGGTCTCGACTCCGCTGCACTGGAGAGCACTGGCCACGTGCAAGACAACGGGAGTTCTGTAGAAATTGGCCATGGGGCAGTTGTCATTGCCGCGATCACGAGTTGTACCAATACGAGTAATCCGTCCGTGATGCTTGCGGCCGGAATTCTGGCACAGAAGGCCGTCGCACGCGGGTTGCGCGTCAAACCGTATGTAAAGACCAGCCTCGCGCCGGGGTCACGTGTCGTGAGTGATTATCTAGACAAGGCGGGTTGCACCGAGCCGCTTGAAGAATTGGGTTTCCATACCGTTGGTTACGGGTGCACTTCTTGCATTGGGAATAGCGGGCCGCTACCCGAGCCGGTGGCTGCTGCTATTGAAGAGGGGCAATTGGTGGCGGCGGCAGTACTCAGTGGGAATCGTAACTTTGAAGGTCGCGTAAATCCTTTGACGAAAGCAAATTACCTGGCCAGTCCGCCGCTGGTGGTGGCGTATGCGCTTGCCGGTTCGACGTCGATTGATTTGGCCAGCGAGCCACTTGGAAAGGATAGTAGTGGCCAGGATGTCTATCTGAAGGAACTGTGGCCCAGCACGGAAGAGATTCAGCAGGCCATTGCCCATTCGATCAGTCCGGAAATGTTTCGTTCCCGGTATGGGCGTGCCTTCGATGCCAACGAAACCTGGAATCGCATTGAGATAAGTGGTGGGGAGTTGTACGGTTGGGATGAGGAGAGTACTTACATTCAAGAGCCGCCTTTCCTGGTAGGGTTAAAGCCGGACGTATCGGCGACGGAGCCTATCGCTGGGGCACGCGTGTTAGCATTGCTGGGTGATTCGGTTACGACGGACCACATTTCCCCGGCTGGTGCAATTGCGAAGGAGAGCCCAGCTGGCTTGTTCCTGAAAGAACGGGGTGTCGCAGCTACGGATTTCAATAGTTACGGGTCACGTCGGGGCAACGACCGCGTGATGTTGCGAGGCACGTTTGCCAATATTCGAATTCGTAACCAACTGGCACCAGGCACGGAGGGTGGCTTGACTCGCCACTTCCCTTCCGGTGACCAGCTGACGATTTACGACGCTGCTATGCGCTATCAGCAGGACGGTGTGCAGCTTGTCGTGCTGGCGGGTAGCGAATACGGAACGGGCAGCAGTCGGGATTGGGCTGCCAAAGGCACGCTTCTGATGGGAGTCAAGGCGGTGATCGCGGCTAGCTACGAACGCATTCATCGAAGCAATCTGGTAGGTATGGGCGTTTTGCCGCTGGAATTTCCGGCAGGTGAGACCTGGCAATCGTTAGGATTGACAGGTGAAGAAGAGATTGACATCCAGGGCCTGGGGGAGACGTTACAACCTCGGGGAACCGTCAAAGTGCTGGCCAGCCGAGAAGGTAAGCTGGCATGTGAGTTTGAGGCTGCGGTCCGCATCGACACACCTGTCGAATTGGACTACTACCGCAATGGCGGAATTCTGCAAACCGTGTTGCGAAACCTGCTCAAGGCGAGCGAGGTGCCGGAAGGTTAACAGGGGTGATCAGAGAGTCGGGCGAGCAAGATCCCGTGTATTTAATGCCTTTGGTTCAATTCCAACAGCAACCGGGCGGGGATGGGTTGCCCCAGTCGGCGCGCTTCCTCAAGATGTCGGCGCGCGTCGGAGGGTTGGTTCAATTCGTAGTAAGCCAAGGCCAGGTTGTAGTGGGCGGCCGCGCTTTCAGGAGCCATCTCCAGTGCGTTTCGATACGTTGTGATTGCCTTATCCCAACGTTCCAGTGCAGAGTAGACGGCGCCTAGGTTATTTAACAACTCTGGGAACGGCGCGTGGTTCTGGAGACAGCGTTCAAACTGTCGGGCTGCCGAAGCGAGCCGGCCTGTTTGATAATAGCCCAGCCCTAATTGAAAACGTGACTGCAGATGACCAGGATCGCGGTCGACGGCAATTTCAAGGCACTGAATGGCTCGCTCGACATTTTTTTTCTCCAGGTGTACCAGGCCCAGGCGATAATTTGCGACCGCCGCATGAGTATTTGAAGAAGCTGCTTCGCCGAGTACGTTCAGTGCTTCGTCGAACTCGTTCAGAGCGCAAAGTACGCTGCCCAGGCTAAGCAGTAATCCCGAGTCGCGTGAGATGTCGAGGCCGGCCAGGGCGACTTCGCGGGCGGTTTGGACTTGTCCATCCGCAAGCAGGGCATCGGTCAGATCGTGGTAGCAGCGCCAGTCGCCAGGTGCCAGGTGGATTGCCGCGCTCAATGCAGTCACGGCTGCCGAGTATTGGCCGGCTGCGTGATGGGCACGCCCCAGAGTCGCTTGGGCGCGGTAGGAACGTGGCCGTCGCGCAACGGCTTTTTTCGCGAGGTCGACCGCTGCTTTGACGTTACCTCGGCGGATCGCAGACTGGCTTGCTAACGCTTGGACTTCGGGCAGATTGGGTGTCCATTGAAAGACGACTTGAAGCAACTGGTCTTCGTGGGCACGGGAGGTCTTGTTGTGGCGTCGTTCGAGGGCAAACAAACTACCAAGCACGATGACCAGCAAACTGCATTTGGCGAGATGTTCCAGCGGGGGTACCCGGCGCTGGGGTTTGGCGTGGGCTGTTTCTACATCGATGTTTTCGGGCATTGATCGTTCCCGCACTTTCCAGATGAACCCATCGAAATAGAAATGCAGCAGTGTCGAGGTGGCGATCAGGGAAAGCAGGCATTTTTGCGTTAGCGGTTCACTCAACGCTGAGCCAAAATAACGCACGCAACCAAAGGCAGCGATACTGGACACATAGATGGCCAATAATGGGCCGGGGCGCAGCAGCTGTGTTGCCAGTGCCCCCAATCTGCCTCGCCACGCGTTCGCCAGCCGCCGATTGTAGGTCCAGACGACGGCGTAATACTGGGCGGCGTGGAAGACCTCGAACATCGCTATGCCGACCAGGACGTTGGTTGTTGCCGTACCTGCCAGCAGATAGAGACCGCCGGTCATCGTTGCCAGCAGCAGCTTGGGTGCGTTGAAGTGGCCGCGTCGGAAACAGAGTACGGCGTTGATTCCATAGCAGAGAACGACGAGCCCTGCGAAAACGGCACAAGCTACTCGCAATCGAGGGAGCCACGATGCGTCGAGTGGTGGTACACCGCTTTGCCACAAGCCGGTGACTACTGCGTTGACACGAGCGTCACTGTAGATCATTCCTGCTACGAAGATGGTGAAACAAACTGAAAAATCCAGGTACTTGGACCAGTGTTCCTGTCGACCGCTCTTGAGGTCATAGATTCTCATAAATCCATACGTTTGCATCAGGCCGTGCCACGTTCCCCATAGCAGTAATACCAGAGTTAGCGCGTGCATGTCCTGGAACAGAAATAATGCGGATGCTGCCAGAAAAAGAGGTGGCGCAAGTAGAAAACGCCAACGAAATCTGGCAAACAGATCCGCATCCCCGTAGCACCGGTAGAATCCAGGCAGGTGATGCGCGAACGATGCAAATGAAGCGACCGCCAGATCGATTTGTTCTGGTGTTGCCCAGTGGCGTCCAATAATCCAGACCGCGGGCACGATCAAAACAGGCGTGCCGACAAGAAATAACAGGTCCAGCGTGGGGGACAGAATCCACGCGGTGGTGATGTGGCGGCTACCAATCCTGAAGTCGCTCATGGGAAATGCCGAGTGTCAGCACCCGGAAAGACTTGAAAGAGCCCTTTAGATCGCAGTTTTTGTCGATTGCGTCCAGATCTGATTCGACGAATAGAAAGCAGGCGGAAAATAATGCATGGCTAGCATGCCGTTCCCCTGGATTTGCAGGTTTGCGTAATGAAGAACATGACACGTGGGAAGCTGGTCGGTTTTGACAACCGGGCTACTGCTGTTTGAGGGCTGCCAGCAGTTCACTGACGTATTCGCCAACATCCGTAAGTACGGTGTCTGGTGGGGTTTGTGCGGCTTTCGCGATACGGCGTACGATCGCTGAGCCGACGATCAGGCCATCTGCTACGGGTGCCAGCTGCCGGACATGCTCTGCGCGACTGATACCAAATCCTATACAGACGGGTAGCGGTGTTTGTTCTCTTAGCCAACCGACGGTGTCGATCAACTCGGGCGGCAGGTCGTTACGTTCCCCGGTGATTCCTGTCACGGAAACGTAGTAGAGAAATCCGGTAGAAGTTTCCGCAATCTGCAAGGCGCGATCACGGGGCGTTGTCGGAGTCACCAGCTGAATCAAGCTGAAGTCTTCGCGGCGACAAATTTTCGCCAATGCTGCGGACTCTTCGAGTGGCAGGTCGGGGACGATTGCTCCGCTGACTCCCGCAGCTTTGGCCCTTTCTATGTACAGTTCCAGTCCCCATCGCAGGACAATTGCGAAACTGACCATGGTGACAACCGGCATTCCGTTGGAACTGGAACGTGTCTGCAGCATCGCCAGTATCTGGTCAAGCGTGGTCTTGCGGTCCAGTGCGCGTGTATAGGATGACTGAATCACGGGACCGTCCGCAATCGGATCGCTATACGGAATACCGACTTCTGCCAGGTGACAACCGCGACGGTCGAGCTCTGCCAGAATTTGACCTGTAAATGAGATGTCAGGATCACCGGCGGTCACAAAGGGCATCAGGGCTTTTTCACCGGATGCGCGTAGGCGTGCAAACAAGTCATCAATCAGCGACATGGGGTACCTGACTCAGGGGTAGTGGTGCCAAACAGGTAGATAAACAGGATAGACAATAGTGGTGCGATCAGTAACTGGATGCCGACCAGGATCGAGAACCGGGTAATTCCGTGGTAGAGCAGATCGATTACGGCAGCGCATGAAAAGAAAATGAGCAAACACCGAAAACAGCGACGTAATACGCGGATATTTTCAGGGTGTTTGTAGTTCTCACGGTCGGTGGATGCTCGGCTGCTGACCGTTGCCGGCGGACCGCTATTGTGCTCTGGTCTGCCGCAATTCCAACACATATCGAATGTTGCCGGTACCGCCTCAGCACACGACGGACAACGCCAGTCCATGTTCTTCTCCTGCGACATACCAGCCCGTCTGTCAGCCAACTGAGACCACTGTGGACGACATGGCGGTGCATTGCAGTTGGGGAATCGATCAAGTTTCGTGGGAGGTTGCATCGAGGTCGAGTTGGACGTCACGCAGGCGTGCAATCTCACTCGCATCCTTGTCGCCCCTTCCAGATAGACAAACCACGACGATCTCGTCGTGTGAACCGGCGGTGGCGATTTTCATCGCCTGTGATACGGCATGCGAGCTCTCCAAGGCTGGCAGGATTCCTTCACAGGCCGCCACGGCATCGAAAGCAGTCAAGGCATCGCGATCCTCACAGGTCGTATATTCGACCCTGCCCGCAGTTTTCCAGTAACTGTGTTCCGGACCGACCCCTGGGTAATCGAGCCCTGCGGAGATCGAATGAACATCGCTCGTTTGGCCGTCGTCATCCTGCATGACGTAGCTGTAGCTGCCGTGCAAGACGCCTGGGTCTCCATAGGTCAATGGAGACGCGTGCTTGCCACAGTCGGCACCTAATCCACCTGCTTCGACACCTGTCAGGCGGACTGCTGCATCATTGATGAAAGGGTAGAACATGCCGGCAGCATTGCTGCCTCCACCGACGCAGGCGACGACCCGATCCGGCAAACGTCCGAGTTGTGCAAGGCATTGTTGTCGCGCTTCGGTCCCGATAATCGACTGGAAGTCTCGGACCATCATTGGGAAGGGGTGTGGGCCGACCACTGAGCCGATGATGTAATGTGTGGATTCCACGCTGGACATCCAGTCCCGCATGGCCTCATTGATGGCGTCGCGTAGTGTCCGTGATCCGCTGGAAACTGGCCGAACTTCTGCTCCCAGGAGTTTCATGCTGAACACATTGGGGGCCTGACGGCGCACATCTTCTTCGCCCATGTACACAATGCACGGCAGACCGAATCGTGCACAGGCCGTTGCGGTAGCGACACCGTGTTGCCCCGCACCTGTTTCGGCAATTACGCGCGATTTTCCCATGCGGATGGTGAGCAATGCTTGCCCGAGCGTGTTGTTGATTTTGTGAGCGCCTGTGTGGTTCAAGTCTTCACGTTTGAACCAGATCTGAGACCCTCCACAGCGCTCCGTGAGTCGTTGTGCGTAATAGAGAGGAGAGGGGCGCCCGACAAAACTACACAGGAGTTCAGCCAATTCGGCCTGAAATTCAGGGTCGTTGCAAGCCGCGTCATACTCGACGGTGAGCTCGTCCAATGCACGTGTCAGTGTTTCGGGTACGTAGCGGCCCCCAAAATCACCGAATCGGCCTTGGTCCGTTGGTACGTTGGTCGCCAGTTTTGCAGTTGGATTTCCGGATGTTGTCATAAGGGATTCCAGAGGAGCCACGCGGATAACCAGATTCTGAAACGTGGTGTCAGGGTGGTCAAGGGTGAGGGACTGAGTCCCGCAAAAATGGAGTCCCGTAAATTGAGTCCTGCAGGGCAAAGGCCGTGGTGGCTCGGCAGCGAGTGTGCCTGGCCGGGGGAGGATGGAAGAGATAAATTGCGTGTGAGCAGGTGGCCACGCGCGGGGGCCCAGTACCGACCTTATCGTGTGATCAGACACCTGGAGACAACGCCCGAGGGGTCACACAGATTGGTGGGGGAGAGTACTTTGCACCAGAAATCAGCACGAATAATTGATGCGGGCTCTTGTCTGATCGATCGGTAATGCCAGCGTCTGCAAGGTGTTACGCGGACCCGCTGGAAATTCCCCGCTGCGCATCACAGCAGAATTTTCGTGATAAACACACGCGGAGTGGGCAAACGCGTCCTGACATCATGACAGGCGAGGAAAGCGCCAGAGACTCGGCGTAACGCCTGGGAAGTCGTCGTCGGCATGACTAGTGAAGTCGCGGGCGTGACTCTGCGGTTGATGACAGTAATTGCTCTGCGCGGTCAAGCAAGCTGGACTCTGGATTCGCGATTGCGACACCATGCCTGCTATGTGAATCGGTTTCAAATTGG
This sequence comes from Planctomycetaceae bacterium, assembly GCA_002724245.1. GTDB lineage: Bacteria > Planctomycetota > Planctomycetia > Pirellulales > Pirellulaceae > UBA9264. Next base: position 4,788 of record PBOG01000002.1, on the reverse strand, counting down.
CCGTGGCAGTGCTGACATTGCAATGTTCGTCCCAGATATTCCAGGCGAACTTCCAATTGCCTGCCACAGGTGGGGCACTCTTGCACAAAGTATGTGGCGCCAGACATCGCGGTACCTCCTGATTACCGTTAGCCACCGTTAAGATGAGATCAGGACGTATTTTACGTCAATTTGGCTGACGGCACAAGAAAAGCTTGGCGGGCCTCTTCCGTTGGCAGGCGACCGGTAGGTTGAAGCTGCGATCCCGGAGAGCAAGGGGGGCTGCTCTAGCGGTTTCTATTACAAATGTCTCGAACGGCAGTAAGTCGTTTGAAAATGTTGTGTTAAGTCCTTTTGCACATGGTGTGAGATTGGTCAGTGGGAATCGATAAAGTCGCCGGTGCGAGTCCAGCAGCCGGACGTCTCAGTGCCTGACGCTGCAGGTAAGCAGGGCCGATCGAGCATATAGCTGGCTGACCTGACCGCGTGGAGGTGCTGCCGCCCCGAAAAAGCAGTGCGCGCCTGCTACTTTCGCGATCTGTTTGCCCGGGCCGGCAGGTTCCGGTATCGCATTGGTACGGCCGCTGGTGGAGTTTCAGGGGCGTTAGCAGGCAACACAGATGCTACTTGTCGTCACAACAGGCAGTGTTTATTGCCGTTGCGTCAGTTCCTGCAGTTACACCAGCTCGGAAATAGGTTGCCCGTGGTCCAGCAGATACTGAGGCCGGCCCGTGGGGTCGATCACCGTCGCGTGGTGTGGATCGATACCAATCGTATGGTAAAGCGTCGCGAACACATCCTTGTAATGAATCGGCCGGGATGTGGCGGTTGCTGCGGTGCGGTCTGTTGCTCCAATTACCTGTCCCAAGTTCATGCCACCACCCGTAAGGATTGCTGGCGCTACCTGAGGCCAGTGATCACGCCCTGCATTCTTATTAATTTTGGGTGTGCGTCCAAATTCTCCCCAGGCGACAATCGTGACATGGTCCAGCATCCCTCGCTCTTCCAGGTCGCTGACTAGTGCCGTCAGCCCCTGGTCGAGTATTGGGAGCATATGTTTCATACGGGTGAAATTCCCCGAGTGGGTATCGAAATCACTGAATGAAACACTCACGCAGCGAACGCCTGCTTCGACCAGACGTCGGGCAAGCAGGAACTTGCGCATCGACCGATGGTCGTCTGCGGTGACAAAACGTTCAACCGAAGACGCGGGTGCGGTGTAACGCTTCAATTCGTGAGGTGCAATCTTGCTCAGATCGAGCGCATCGGCAAAACGCCCTGACGTGAGAATGCTCGCTGCCTGTTGGTGGAAACGGTCGAGTGCTTCCATGTTTCCGCTGGCATCGAGCTCACATTTGACGCGATCCAGCTCCGTGAGCAGACTGGCGCGATCACCTAACCGCTTGGCGTCCAGCGTATCGTTCAGTGCCAGACTGGTCGTGTGATTGTTACCCAACGCGGCCAGCTCTTTGACCATGCCGACTTCCAGAGGTCGCGGAAATATCTTCGAAATATCTGGTCGGAACGGCTTGAAGGAGGGGCCCAGGAAGCCAGGACGCGCACTATTGCGCACCAATGGACGACCTTGCAGGAGATCGACAAATGTCGGGGCGGGGTCGTCGCTTGATCCACGCAACCGCGTCAGAGCGCATCCCATGGCGGGTCGTCCGCCGAGAGCTGCCATGTTGGCCTTGCGAAAACCTGACTGGCACTGAAACGCGTCATGTTGGCCAGCGGCGCCAACCAGAGAGCGAATGTACGAAAAGCGGTCTGCCATGGCGGCGAGCCGCGGCATCAGTTCACAAACCTGGAAGCCCGGGATTCTGGTAGCAATCGGTTGAAACTCGCCGCGCACTTCACTTGGCGCATTGGGTTTCAGGTCGATGGTGTCCATCTGCGGGGGACCACCGTCGAGGTGGATATTGATGATCGCCCGATCAGATGCCGCGATACCCGCACTAGCTTCGTTGCGGAAAAGGTCGGCAAGCGTGAGGCCACCTGCGCCGAGTGCTCCGGCGGTCAAGAAACGACGCCGGGTCATACCGTCGCATTGACGAAATTCAGGACCTTGAACAGACAACATGCTGGACTTCCTCCTATCCCTATATCCATCGACAGTCAGCACTTGCATATTAACACTTGCTGATCAACTTGAAAACGGAATTTGGGGGTTGTTTGCGTGTTTTGCCAGCACAGCTGGTTCTGCGGATTGGGACACACAACCGGTTTTATCGCAAAACCAGACACTTTTCCGGGGGACTCTTGGGTGGCAAGAGTTTGTGCCGCGAGGCGCCACGTCGTGGCGAGCGATTTTTCTGAGGTGTCGTGCGGACAGGTAAAGCCCGCAGTTGGCCAGGATCCGGGGAGAAGGGGATTCCTGTATCGCCCGGCGATTGTGCGCTGGCGCAATTGAGAATCGCGGGAAAAAGATTTTTCACAGGCGTTGAAAAAAAGATTTACGGTGTTTGGGTGGGAGGGGCGTACATCGGGAGCTCCCACAGATGCGACGCGGGTCGCAACCCAGCGGAGCAACAGTGTGCGCGCGTCGCCGTTCGCAGGTACACGTGTGGATTCTGGTTTCTGTAGCCGAGGCATGCTAGACGTCTATCGATGGTGCACTAAAATACGGCCGTCGTAGAGCGCTGGACGAGTAATCAGCAGGTACGTTCTGGCCACGACGCGTTCCTGGGCCAAGGTCCTTCGCGGCCGGCAAAGGAAATAGTTTGTTTGGGGGCCTGGGTGGGCGAAGTAATGCTCGACTTATTTGACAAAATGAATGACGCGGCGGCCGCGATACGTGAACGGTGGGACCGTGTGCCACACGCCGGAATCATTCTGGGGACGGGGCTGGGTTCCCTGGTAGAGGAAATTCAAGAAGAGGCTGCGTTTGATTACGAGGAGATACCCCACTTTCCGCAAACCACAGCGGTTAGTCATCAAGGCCGTCTCATCTGTGGAACGTTGCATGGATTGCCTGTGATGGCCATGGAAGGCCGTTTTCATATGTACGAGGGATACGCGCTCAAGCAGATCACACTGCCGGTGCGCGTGATGAAATCCCTCGGCGCGAAACTTCTGGTGGTTTCAAATGCCTGTGGCGGAATGAATCCCAACTATCGTGAGGGTGACGTGATGGTCATCGAAGACCACATTAACCTGATGGGTGACAATCCCTTGATCGGCATCAACGACGACCGTTTGGGACCGCGTTTTCCGGACATGTCACAACCCTACGACGCGGAGTTGATCCAACGGGCTTTGTCGGTGGCGCGGCGGGAAGACATCGTGGCGCATCAGGGTGTTTTTGTGGCGGTTTCCGGGCCAAATCTCGAGACCCGCGCGGAGTACCGGTTTCTGCGCAATATCGGTGCTGATGTTGTCGGTATGTCTACCGTACCGGAAGTGATCGTTGCTGCGCATTGCGGATTACCCGTCGTGGGATTTTCCATTGTCACCGATATGTGTTTGCCCGACGCGCTAGAACCGGCTGATGTCCAGCAGATTATCGCCACGGCACAAGATGCCGAGCCTCGACTACGGGCATTGGTTCGCGGTGTTCTGGCGCCCGAGTCACCCGGATAGCGGCCAGGCTGCGATACACGCAGGTCGTGAACTGCGAAGGTGGTACTCGTGAGCACAGTTCGGTGAGGAAAATCCCGAAACAGTCATCGTTCAGCGGACTAGCGGTGTCGACGTGAAATCAGGTCAAGAGCAGGTCGCAGAGGCGACCCGATATGTGCGCAGTATCTGGCCGCGCCGTCCCCGGGTGGGTTTGATTCTGGGGACGGGCTTGGGTGGGCTTGTCAAACAGATCGACTGCGAAGCAGCGATCGCCTTTGAGGAGATTCCGTGTTTCCCGCGTTCTACGGCGTTGTCACATAGCGGCCAGTTGGTGGCAGGCAGGTTGGCTGGATGTGCTGTGCTGGCCATGCAAGGGAGATGTCATCTCTATGAAGGTTATTCGCGAGCAGAAGTTGGACTGCCAGTACGTATGATGCACGCGCTCGGTATTGAGGTGTTGGTGGTTTCGAACGCGAGCGGCGGTTTGGACCCACGCATGGAATCGGGCGACATCCTGGTATTGAATGGCCACGTTGATTTAATGACACGCGGTAGCCCGAATGGGGCGGAGTCGACGTGGCCCGATGCCGCGACATCGGGCCATCGAGTTGCGTCCCCGTATGATGCCACCATTGCAGCGCATGCCCTGGCGACGGCTCGCCGCGCTGGATTTTGTGCCCGCACTGGGGTTTATGTTGCGGTGACCGGACCCAATTATGAAACCCGGGCGGAATATCGCATGCTCCGCCAGCTAGGAGATGCAGTCGGCATGTCGACAGTGCCTGAAGTGCTTGTTGCAGCGGAATGCGGGTTGCCGGTATTGGCTTTATCGGTGGTGACCAATGTGGCGCGACCAGATGCCTTGGCGAGTACGACTGGCGGTGAAGTGGTCGATCTGGCAGAGCAGGCCGAGCCAAAATTGAGGGAGATCGTGCTCGCTTTACTGCAGCGTTACGGAGATCCCCGGGATTCTGTTGAAGCGTGAAGCACTTTGGAGGAATGTCAGCGTGGTGGGTTTGCGGTCTGGTCACAAACGACTCGAAAACCCACATTGTCGTACTGCTCGGCGGGTGCCAGTTTTGTTCGGCTGGCTGGCTGGCAGAGGGCGGGCACGTCGTACCAGCTGCCTCCCCGGATGATGCGATGAGACTCCACGTTGACCGAAGTTTTTTCGCCACGGTTGGCATTGGAGTGGTTTGACGGAATATCGCCGCACCATTCCCAGACGTTGCCTTGCATATCAAACAG
>PBOG01000096.1 GCA_002724245.1 Planctomycetaceae bacterium | reverse complement strand
TCTCGAGACGCTGGACGCACGGCAGTTTGCCGTGGCGGTCAAGAAACTGGCTGATAGCTTGAGCTACGGCACGGATCGATCCCCGTTTCTCGGCGCCGGTGTCGAGTATGTGCAGTCCAGGACTTATGAGTACGGTGACCCACCGCGCAGTATCGATTGGAGGGTTACGGCTCGCACTGGCAAGCTGCATGTCAAAGAATACGAAGCTCCCAAGTGTTTGCCTTGCTATCTACTCATCGATACGTCAGCTTCAATGACCGTGAGTTCGCAGAGTCTCAGCAAGTATGCATTGGCTGTGCATGTGGCAGGTGGAATTGCCCTGGCGTGTCTGGACCGGGTAAGTCCGGTAGGCGTTGTGGGGGTAGGTGAGGCGAATCTGCGTGTGCAGCCCAGTCTTTCTCGACAGCAGATTCTCCAATGGCTACATCGGTTACGTCGTTTTCGATACGACGAAAAAACCACTTTAGTCCGACGGCTAGTGGAATTACAGCCCAGCCTCGTTCATCGAGCGCTCGTTATCGTGTTGAGTGATCTGCATGAGGCTGGAGCAATCAAGACACTTCGTCGGTTACAGCAACAGCACGATGTGGTGGTATTGCAGTTTCAGGACCCAGCGGAGCTGTACTTCCCGGGCGCTGGCTTGTTTCGGGCTCGTGAAGCGGAAACCGGAAGGTCGTTTATTGCGCATGGCAGACAACGGTGGATCGATCCGAATGACGTTAGAGAACGTCTCAAGAAATACGGGATTGACCATCTCCTATTGCGGACCGACCAGCCCTTTATCCACCATTTGCGGCATTTTTTCGGTTCGCGTGATTTGTTGGGAAAGGGTGCTCGCTGATATGGAGATGCACGCGATGACTTCCCGTGGACTGTCCGTAATACTTCTCGTGCTGAGCACGCGTGCACTTCCCGCGGAGGAGCAAAGTCAGGCTACGGTGGGAGTGCCGCGGAGACTTGAAGGCCTTGTGTTGCCCGGTCCGCGCCTCGAAGTGCGCCCTTTACCTCGGCAGAAAGCAGAGATTGTTGTTCGTATCTTGCAGGATTACCGCCACGGGACTGAATGGCGTTATGACCTGGAATATTTCGGGCAACAGGCAGGCACGTTTGACCTTGTCTCGTTTCTTCAGCCCCGTGATGGAGCAAAGCCTGTATCGTTGCCCGAAGTACAGGTGGTGATCGGTTCGTCTTTACCGCCGGGGCAGGTCGAGCCCAATCCACTTGAACCTGCCTCGCTGCCGCAATTAGGTGGTTACCGCAGGATGATTTTCGTGGCTGGTGTCGGCTGGGTCTTCGGCTTGCTGGGAATCGTGGCTTGGATGGTTCGGCAGCGAATGCGGACCTTGCGCCAGGATGTTGAACCTATTGAAGCCGGTCGGTCAGTTGTGGAGCGTTTGCGGCCGCTCTTGGAGTGCGCCCGTGAGGGGGGAATCTCGAGCCGGCAGCAGGCTGATCTGGAGCGTTTGATTTTGAGCTTTTGGCGGCAGCGTTTGGGTCTTGAAGGAGTCTCCGCGATCGAAGCGATGAGCATGTTGCGTTCTCATGAAGAGGCAGGACAGCTCCTCGTGAAGTTAGAGCACTGGTTGCATCGACCTGATACCGGTGAACGAGAGTCGATCGACAGTCTTTTGAGACCTTATGAAGAGATGCTTTCCCGGTCCGATTAGTTGTCCCGTGACGTCGGTTTATTTGACGTCCCGATCCGTTGTGTTGATTCCTGTATGCGGTGCGCCATCCCATGGCACTTCCCTTTACCTATCCGTCGTTACTGGCCCTGCTGGTTATACCGCTGGTATTGCTGGTACGTGTTTGGAGACGACCAGATCAACCTGTTGCTTTGCCTTTTGATCATGTTGAGGCGCGAGGCGGGTGGACACTGCGTGTGGTGCTCAACCTTGCGGAGTCGTTGCCCCCGAGCGTGTTGGTGATTGCAATACTCGTGCTTGCCGGGCCTCAGCAACTGGGGAAACCGACCACCCGCCGGAAACTGACAAATATAGAATTTTGTGTCGATATCTCCGGCAGTATGACGGCGCGCTTCGGTGAGGGGTCACGATACGATGCATCCATGGAAGCAATCAACTCGTTTCTGGATTTTCGCACTGGTGATGCTTTTGGGTTGACGTTCTTTGGTAACTCCGTTTTGCACTGGACGCCTCTTACCTCGGATGGTTCGGCGATTCGTTGTGCACCGCCTTACATGCGGCCAGAGAATGCACCCCCCGGTTTTGGCGGAACGGAGATTGGAAAGGCGCTGTTGGCTTGCCAACGCCGGTTGATTCGGCAAGCGAACGCGGGTGATCGCATGATTGTCTTGGTGTCCGATGGGTTTAGTGCGGATTTGTCCGGTGGCAAGGCAGATGAGATTTCACGGCAATTGAAAGACAACAACATTTCCGTCTACGCTGTCCACATCTCAGAGACTTCTATTCCCAACGAGATTGTCAATATTGCCAGTTACACAGGTGGAGAGGTGTTTAATCCGGGAGACGACACTGCTCTGAAATCAGTGTTTGAGCGGATTGACCGAATGCAGCCAGCTGAACTTGAAAAGATGGCTGCGGAATCGATGGACTATTTTCTGCCGTTTTGCATGGTCGGTTTGGGGCTGCTGGGAACTGGCACGCTCTGTCTTTTTGGGTTGAGGTTCGTGCCGTGGTAGAGAACGACGGAACCGTCACCCTTGTCATGTTCGCCGAGTTGGTGGCTTGTGCCACGATGTTCGTGGCCGCTATTGCAGAGATTCTACATGCGCGTCGCTGTCGCCGGTTGGCGCCGTTGGCCTTTGGCCCGCGTTTGCGGCCCGCGAGCTGGGTGTATGTCGTGCCGCTGTTAAGAGTGCTTGCCGTGGGGGCTCTGGTTTGGGGCTTGGTGACACTTCTGCAGTTGCCACCCCGTGTCCACCAGCTGCTGGCGAGGATGCCTGAAGCGGATCTGAAGCACCTGGTTTTGGTACTCGATGTTTCGCCAAGTATGCGACTGCAGGATGCGGGTCCGGACAAGCAGAAGAGCCGGCGGCAACGAGCTCGCGACTTGATGGATTCGCTATTTGATCGCGTTGCATTGCCGGAATACAAGGTCAGCGTAATCGCTGTGTATAACGGGGCAAAACCGGTTGTTGAGGACACACGTGACATTGAAGTCATTAGAAATATTCTGGACGACTTGCCACTGGAATATGCGTTTCCGTCCGGAAAGACGAATTTGTTTGCGGGCCTGGAGCAGGCCGCCCGGTTGGCGCGTCCTTGGCGCCCTCGTAGTACGACGGTACTGGTGATCAGTGATGGCGACACGGTGCCAGCGACAGGGATGCCACAGATGCCTGCTGCGGTTAAGGATGTGCTGGTGGTCGGAGTTGGCGACCCGATTGCGGGTAAATTTATTGACGGTCGCCAATCTCGGCAGGATGCATCGACGTTGCGGCAATTGGCGCAGCGATTAAGGGGCTTTTATCACAACGGAAATGCAAAACAGATCGGGACATCACTGTTGGAACGATTTGCTGATGGGGGCGGAGGGGAACGTGGTGCTCAGTTGACCCGGCGAGAATACGCGATCGCTGCGGTCATCGCAGGTGGTTCGGTATATGCTCTATTGCCTCTCTTTTTGCAGTTGCTGGGCACGGGTTGGCGTCCTGGTGTTCGACCAGGGCGGAAGCCAAGTGGCGTTTGGTGATAATGACTCTCCCACAAGGTCAGCTAGTCTGTCCACTACCGGGATGATGGGTTGATTGCCGGCCCTGCGGTTGCTGTGGGGTTTGTTTCGTGATTTGGCTGTCGCTACGTGGACACCTTAAGCTGTATTGCAATTGTCTGCGGTGCCGTGTGGGCGGTCTGCGAATGGGTAGTTTACTTCCAGGATTGATCTGAGGAAGAGAATGAGCAGCAGGTACTTTGTTGCCATGGGTATAGGTATTTGCTGTCTCGCCATTGGGCCGCAGGTCTATGGTCAGGGATTTACACCTGTGGAGGCCGAAAGCCGAATGCAGGTGGCTGAAGGCTTGCAAGTCCGACTAGTTGCCAGTGAACCACAAGTACGCCAGCCGATCCTCGTCAAGGTCGATGACCGAGGACGCCTCTGGACAATTCAGTATTTGCAATACCCTAATCCCGCAGGACTGAAACGCACGAAAATCGACCGTTGGTCGCGGACGGTTTACGACCGGATTCCGAAACCTCCACCGCACGGGCCTCGCGGAGCAGATCGAATCTCAATCTTGGAGGATACGGATGGTGATGGCCGCGTTGACCGGTGCCGGGATTTTGTCGACGGGCTGAACCTGGCAACGGGACTGGCTTTTGGCCATGGGGGTGTTTTTGTCTTGCAGGTTCCCTACTTGTTGTTTTATCCGGATCGGGACCGAGACGATGTTCCGGACTCGGACCCACAGGTTTTGCTCGAGGGATTTGGAATGGAGGATGCCCAGTCATTAGCCAACCATCTTACTTGGGGTCCTGATGGCTGGTTGTACGGGGTGAATGGAAGTACGACAACTTGTCACATTCGAGGAATTGAATTCCAACAGGGTGTATGGCGTTACCACCCTCTGACCAAACACTTTGAACTGTTTTGTGAAGGTGGTGGCAATACATTTGGTTTGACATTTGATGTGTTGGGCAATCTGTTTTACAGCACCAACGGTGGCCCCTTTGTGCACGCCTGGCAAGGTGCTTACTACTACAAAAGTTTTGGCAAGCACGGGCCGCTACATAATCGATTTGCGTATGGCTATTTCGGGCCATTGCAGCGGGATCAAGTCCCGGGAGGCCCACCGACAGGAGGGACGATTTATTTAGGGCAGTCATTTCCAGATCGCTTTCGACATGCGTTTATTGCCGGGAACTTTCTGGGGCATTCGGCTTCGTGGTGGTATGTGAAACCGCGCGGGTCGACCTTTGCAGCGAACTTTTCCGGACGCCTGCTCGATGCCCGTGACACCTGGTTTGGACCAACGGATATGTGCCTGTCCCCTGACGGCTCTCTCTATATCTGCGATTTCTACGATCGTCGGACCTCGCATCCCGATCCGGATGCTGCGTGGGATCGTACTAATGGGCGCATTTACCGAATTGAGGGGCGCTCAGGTAATAGCGATCGGATTCCTGATATACGTACTCGCAAGACAGCTGAATTGGTTGAACTGTTGCGGCATCCGAATGCCTGGTACGCCACGCGTGCAAGAGTTGAGCTGGCCAGCCGGAAAGATCCTGCTGCAATTCCGTTGTTGCGGAGTTGGTTGACTTTGAATTCCGGAGAGAAAAGGGAAACGAAGCCGGATCTCGACCGTTCGCGAACAACGGACCGGCCTACTGCTACACCCTCCGAACTAGCTGCACTGTGGGGCTTGCATGCTAGTGATGGGATCGATCTTGAACATGCCAGGTACTTTTTGGCGCATTCCGACCCGGCGATTCGCAGCTGGATGGTGCGTATTCTGGGCGACAGTAAAACGGTTGCGGACCCATTGAGCGGGATGCTGCGTGATCTGGCAGCAAGTGACAATTCCGTGGCCGTTCGCTGCCAATTGGCAGCAACGGCCCGTCGGCTCCCAGCGAATCAGGGATGGCCTGTTATGCAACATTTACTGGCCAGGGAGCTGGATCGGGATGATCCGTTTGCCCCGTTGCTGCTTTGGTGGGGACTGGAACAACACGTGATGTCACAGCGGGACGCGTTGGTGCGTTTTTTTGGCAGTCCGGGTGCTTGGAAGAAGGCTGGACTTTATGAGCATCGTTTGCGGTTAGTACGGCGCTGGGCGGCGGATGGGACGGCAGCGGGTTATGACGCTTGTTTGCAGTTACTCAATACAGCGCCGCTGGAACAGCGGAAAGACATGCACGTGGCAGCGGCTCGCGGCCTTTCCGAGCGAGCGACTGATCTTGGTGGAATCGGCCAAGGAGGGTTGTTTTCTACATTTGCCCGACCCGACCGCAGCACAGCTGACGAGGAGGTCACAGCATATGACCCGGTTACCATAGGCTTCCGCACATACCTTCATCAATGGTGGCAAACTCATCCAAATGAACCATCAGCCTTGCATCTTGCATTGCTGACGAATAGTCAAGCGGCCTACCAGCACCTGAAACAGCAGGTGGCAGCGCTGGATCAAGCGGATCAGCTGGATCCGCTATTCAAACTGCTTGAGCAATTTGGCCAGCCTGACTGCCTGCCTGTCGTGCTGGCATCGTTTGCGAGAACAGACATTCCCCAAGTACAACTAGCGGGATTGCGTGTCCTGGCACGTTTTGATGACCCACGTATCGGGAACGCCATTCTGGATAAATACCCGGCCATGTCTACTCAAGTCAGGTTTCGGGCACGAGAAATCTTATTTAGCCGTGTTGCTACTGCACGTATTTTCTTGAAGGCAATTGCCAAAGGACACATTGACTCGAAGGAAGTGGAATTGAGCCAGTTGCGGATGATTGCTCTACATCAAAATGCAGCACTCGACGCCGAAGTACAGAAATTCTGGGGCAATATTCAGCCAGGAACAACGGAAGAGAAACTGGCAATTATGAGACGTTACAACAATGATTTGCGGACTGGGGCAGGCGATGCGCAGCGTGGTAAAGTGGTATTTCGTAAGCTGTGTGCCACTTGCCACCAGCTCTTTGGAGAGGGGACGCAGCTAGGACCCGACCTGACGTCTTCCAATCGGAAGGATTCGGCGGCGTTACTAGCGAATCTTGTTGATCCAAGTGCGGTGATTCGTCGCGATTACTTGCAGTTTGCGGCGATTACTGACAGTGGCCGTGTCGTCAACGGTTTGTTAGTCAAAGAGGATGCTGCAAGTGTGACCTTAGCGGATGCCAAGAATCAGAAAACACGTATTTCCCGCAAACAGCTTGTTTCGCTGCGCGCGATTCCCACGTCTCTGATGCCGAATGGACTTCTCGCACCGCTCACGCCGCAACAGCGACGTGATCTCTTTCGCTATCTGGCCCAATAGGCTTCTGGGTGTTTGGACGTGTTGCTGCGGTGTCAGAATAAGGTTTCACCGTGTTGGCGGATGTTTGCTGGCAACGCGGACCTATTGGCGGGTGTGGTGTCATCGGCCGCATCGCATGCAGTTGGGAACTGGATGCGTGGGTGTCTTGGGAGAAGCCATTTTCGCGAGTCGGAGGTCTCCAACCGCAGGTTATGGTATTCGCCGGCCCTTATTGGAGCGGTCACTGGAGTGCCGTCGATTGACAACGTAACACCAGTCGATACGATGACGCCCAGGAACATTACACTACGACATCTCCGCACTGTGCAGTGAGCACCGTGCTTTCTGGCCCAGGGAGGATGCCATGTTTCGCACACAATTTGAAGCTGCTCGTCAAGGCTCAATCACCAAGGAAATGGAATTTGTTGCCGAACGCGAGCAGATATCGTCAGACGTCGTCTTGCAGGAAGTCGCTGCAGGCAGGATGGTGATTCCCGCAAACAGGGTTCACCTTGACGGGCGCCTTGAGCCAATGGCGATAGGAATTGCTGCAAAGTGCAAGATCAATGCGAATATTGGCAATTCTGCCGTGACCAGTGACCAGGATGGTGAACTCGAGAAGCTTCACACGGCTGTCCATTATGGCGCTGACACGGTGATGGATCTGTCTACCGGAAAGGACATCGACGCGATTCGTCAATCAATTATTGCCGCCTCGCCGGTTCCGATTGGTACCGTTCCTATTTATCAGATGTTGGAAGAACTCGGTGGAAACATCGAGGATATGAAACCACAGCACTTCCTTGACATGGTTGAACATCAGGCAAAACAGGGTGTCGACTACATGACGGTTCACTGTGCCGTTTTGATGGAGCACTTGCACCTGACAACGCAGCGTGTCACAGGTATTGTCAGTCGCGGTGGATCATTAATCGCCAAGTGGATGGTTGCACATCGCAAACAGAATCCGCTGTACACCCATTTTGGAGAACTTTGCGACATCATGCGGGAATATGATGTCACTTGGAGTTTGGGTGATGGATTGCGACCTGGTTCCATTGCTGATGCGAGTGACGATGCACAATTTGCGGAACTTGACACGATCGGTGAGTTGGTGCAACGCAGTTGGGACTGTGGTACACAAGTCATGGTCGAAGGTCCTGGGCATATCCCGATGGATCAGATTGAGATGAACGTGAAGCGGGAGATTGACACTTGCAAGGGTGCTCCGTTTTATGTCTTGGGGCCGCTTGTCACTGATGTGGCACCTGGTTACGACCATATCACCAGCGCGATTGGTGCGGCACTAGCTGGGTGGAGCGGGGCGGCAATGTTGTGCTACGTCACACCCAAAGAGCACTTGGGATTGCCGGACAACAATGACGTAAAAGAAGGCGTTATTGCCTACAAGATCGCTGCCCACGCGGCGGACTTGGCGCGGCATCGCCCTGGATCACAACAGCGTGACGATGCGCTTTCAGCTGCACGATTTGCCTTTGATTGGAAAGAACAGTTTCGTCTATCGTTGGATCCTGAAAAGGCACAGGCCTACCACGACGAGACCTTACCCCAGGATTCTTTCAAGGAAGCGCACTTTTGTAGTATGTGTGGCCCGAAGTACTGTTCGATGAAAATCACCGAAGACATTCGCAAGATGACCAGCGAGACGGAAAATCTGGTGGAGTTGGAAACCGCTGACGAATCGTCTTCGTAGGTTGATGGACGCTGCGAATGTGTCGGTCTATTTACGGCTGGGAGCTGGCCTGCGGGTGGTGTGTTGTTCAGTCCAGCCGTGCGCTCCGAATGAATAGAAGCCCACTTAGTTCAGAACAATTCGGCGTCCTTGTGCGTGGCTTTGTTGTGCTGCCATTACGACTTGAAGTGCAGCATACGCGTCGTCGAGATCTTGGGTTTGTCGCACTAGACTGGTGACGGCGCGGTGGAACTGAGTGAGCAGTTGTTCACCTACAGGTCGATCCATGTCCAAGGATTCCATGTGCCGCCCCGCTTCGTCGTACCAAACAAGGGATGACGGCAAGTCGATAAATGCGACGCCATTTTCACAGCAGACCTGTAGTTCTGCCGGAGGTCGGAAGCCGACTGCTTCTGGCCATTTTGACGATAGGTATTGGCCGCAACTGATTTGAGCGACAGGGCCGTTTCCGCCTTCCGTGTCGGCCGCGAAGTCGAGACTTAACGCCCGGTAATCGTCTTTTCCGTCGTCGGATTGTTTTCGATTTGTACCAACGACTGAGACCGGGCGGTCACCAACTACCCAAGAGCACCAGTCGACCAGTTCGATCAGGTCTCTGGTTACCGATGGATGCGGGAGGGCGTAGCGTTGCTTGTGGGGTTTGTTACTGGTTTGCAATCGGTGGTGGCAGAATAGCAGACGTGGTGCCCCCAGTCGTGTTACGATCAATTCTTTCAGGCGAAGTGTGGCGGGAGCATGGCGACGAGCGAACTCGGCCATAAAAGCGACGCCGGAAACGTCGACTTTTTCTCGGACTTCGATCGCTCGCTGAGGGTCGATGTCGAGTGCCGCGGCACAATAGATGGCTTTGCCAGCCTCACAGGCGGCCATGATTGGAAGTGGCCCATACCAATCTGGGGCAAGCATCAGAATCGCATCAATGTCCGAGCGAACTACCATCGCCCGATAGCCATCGATGACCGTTGCCCCCAAATCGCGAGCAACCTGTTCAGCGCGCACCGAGACAGGGGTGCATACAGCCTGAACTTGGAATCGATCGGCCAGTGAAAGCAGCGCTGTGCGGTAGCGGTTTTCCCAGGCACCACCCAGGCCAACAAGGCCTACGCGTAACTTCATAGGATGGGTTGTGGCAGTAAGAGACAAGCAGACGGGAAGCCCGCTCGGACTAGCAAAATCGAACTGCCGAGCGGAGGACTTTGGGGGTCATTATACCGCTACCGGCAGCCGTTCGCGACTGGATCTCCTCTCAGGCAACAGACCTGGTTTTCGTAGAGGATGTGCTGGCGATGCCGTGTGTGCGTGTCGACTGGTTAAAGACACTCCCCGGATTGCTAGCACCTAGTTGGTTTTAGTTGATCGTCGCTGTGTTCTCTGGCCACACACAGGAGACGAGTGTTTCTACTGGAGGTGAGAAATGCCCTTGGCGGACCAGCTGTGCATTGCTACTCTTTGCCGGCTATTTGAGCTTGTTGCATAGCCGAAGCGGGTTCCGTGTGTGGTTCTATTTTGAGCCCTTGCCGGTGTATGGTTGGGTCTTTCCTGGGAGCAGGATGATGCATCAAATCCTGCGTTTCGCAAGCTTGCTTGTCTTTGCCGTGCCCGCTTTCGTGGGTTGTCAGGAAGGCCGTCCGTTCTTGTCCCATCAGGGATTGGGAGGTCGAGGCCAGACCAATACAGTGCAGGCCCGGCAATTGCAAGAACGTGATCGACGTTTAGGACAGCTTGATCAGGACAATTTGGATTTGCAGATGCGACTGGCTCAGGACCAGCAGCGCAGCCAGCAGATGGCTGAGCAGATTCGATTGTTAAGACAGCAGTTGAATGAAACAGCTTCTTTGGCTCGACAATGGCAACAAGCAAAACAGGATGCGGATAAGAGAATTGATCGCCTGGCGGCTTCAACGCGCGCACGAGGAGGGGCGACGATAAGAGCTAATCGCAGTGGTGGTCAGCCGCTGCAGATGATCACTATTCCGGGAGTGGAAGTGCGCCGCGATGCTGATGTCATTCGTGTTGCATTGCCGGCGGATCAACTATTCCGCGCCGGTTTGTCACAACTCAGCCCCAGCGGTGTTGAATTACTGGATCGAGTTGCCGCCGTCATTGTCCGTAACTATCCAGAGCACCATATCGGCATAGAAGGCCACACCGACAACGCACCTTTGGTGGGAGGAATCAGCCATCATCAATTGGCAGCGGCCCAAGCGCAAACCGTGTTGAAGCAATTTTCCAGCGGGCGTCGCTTTCCCACGTACCAGATGATGACAGTTTCCCACGGCGCGAACCATCCGCGCGTTTCTAACGCGACTCCTCTGGGCCGTGTAAAGAACCGTCGCATTGAGATCGTCATTTATCCGGATCGATCATCCTAGCTTTGGGCTGGGTTTTTGCAGCCATAAAAGTACTCTGCAATAAGAAGTACCTTGCGAACGGATTTTGCCTGGTGGGTCACTTGGTCGATTCTTGTGTCGCCTGGCGTATGGCACCCCAGGTGACGTAGAGAAAACTCGTTCCAAGAAATGCCCAGACTCCACCAAGGATGCCAAAGCCAAGGACTCCCACGCCGAAATCTTCCCACGTTGTGTCGGTCGATTCGCTGGTGAAAAAAAAGTAAATGGCGAAGCTGATTCCGATCAGAATGCCGGTAGCTGTGGCAACCGTAACTGTCATTCCCAATGCACGACGTCGACTAAGCCGGGTGGTGGGAGCGAAATCACCCTGGTTAAGTGGTCTTTCCTGTTGCCTTGCTGGTGGTATGGGAACGCCATCTTTATCGACGGGTAAGTTACCACTTTGCCGTAGCTGTGTTCCCCATGCATTTCCAATCACATGTGCTGCAACACAGAGCAAACCGAGTAACGCCGCGAAGCAACCATAAGCACCGAAATACCGCGTCGCTGCGAAAACACCACCGACCAGGGATATGGCCAGGAACAGAAACACCAATCCAAACTGAGGTTTCGGTAGGCCGCGACGTCGGTCGTCAAGAGGAGGGCGTGTCATCAATAGTAGCGCCGCAGCGTCAGTGTGACATCACAGATTGTGATGCAAGCGTTGCCATGTGTGCGAGTATTGTACTGCCTGATCACGTTGGTTGAAGTGCGTTGCGTATTCTTGTCGGGACACCTGCGAGAGTGTCGTTACTCATCCAGTAGATCCTGCCAGGGGCTGGGCAGAGGTGCTGTCTTGCGTTTGTGGATATGGGTCATTGGGTGGCGAAATGCGATGCTACGTGCATGCAGTCCGATCCACTTCTCGCGTTTGTGCTGGACGGATGGTCCAAATGGCGTAATAGCTCCATATTGGTGATCGCCCAGAATTGGGAATCCACGTGAGGAAGCCTGTAATCGAATCTGGTGGGTGCGTCCCGTCACTAATTCAATTTCCAGCCACGTCCACCGCGAAGACTGACGTAGCACTTGAAAATGGAGTATTGCTTGACGACCGTCTGGATGTTCTTGATCCAAGATTTCAGCCTGGGCGACACCGGGTATTTTTCTCATCCAGTCAACCCAGGTCCCGCTGCTTACTGGTAAGTGGCCTTCGACGAGCGCCCAGTATTTCTTGGTGATGGTTCGCCCTTGAAATTGTTCTGCCAGTCGTCGTGTTGCACGAACGTTACGGGCAAATAGCATGACGCCGGAAACAGGGCGATCAAGTCGGTGTGGCACGCCAAGATAAGGTTGGCCGGGATGGTCTTCACGTTGTTTGAGAAATCGCCTGATGCGTTGTTCCAGACTGTCGTATTGCGGT
This sequence comes from Planctomycetaceae bacterium, assembly GCA_002724245.1. GTDB lineage: Bacteria > Planctomycetota > Planctomycetia > Pirellulales > Pirellulaceae > UBA9264. Next base: position 37,338 of record PBOG01000096.1, on the reverse strand, counting down.
GGTGCCTGGGTTGGTACTCCAGCGGGCTTTGCGATGACCAAACAAGGTCCATCTTCGTCGAGTATTTCAAATTCGGAAGGGCTATCTGACACGTGTGCAATTCCGTCAACGTCGACAGTGGTAGTAGATTGCTGGTGGGAAGTTCGACCAAACAGGAGAGCTGGCTTCGACAGTGGTGAAGTACTTGTCGAGACGCCGACGGAAGCGGCGGGCTGCGGGGAGCAAGAGCCCTTGCAGGTATCCAAACGTTACAAATTGTCCGTCTCGGCGCAGTACAGTCATCATTGCATCGAGGTATTGTTCCTGGTCCTGATCGTGAAACACCGCCCACGGTAAGCCGCTGACAATCGCGTCGACTTGGTCAATGTCGTGTTCTGCGCAGATGGCTGCGACGTCTGCGACATTTCCGGTACAGATCGTTGCCCGCGGAAATTGTTCTGTGAGCAGGTGAGCAAATTGTGGGCTTAGTTCGATTGCGAGTAAACGGTTATCCGGGTTGAGTCGCTTGATGATGTGTCCGGTGAACGCACCCGTCCCGGGTCCGTATTCCAGTGCTACCTTGACGCTGTTCCAATCGATACTACCGACCATGCGTGTTGCTAGTTGGGGTGAACTTGGTAGTAGCGCTCCCACTGCGCGAGGCCGTGATAGAAACTCCCGAAAGAACTTCGCGTAGTATTTGTTTTTCATCACATCGCTCGAGTTCGTCCTCGGTATGAGAACCCTTGAGGGGGTATTCTGGTACGCGTTTACGATTGTATTGTTGCTCGTCAGTCGTAATCAGCAGGAGTGCGTTTAGACAGGGGAACACGTGTCGCTCCGCGTGGAACTATAGTTCCCATCGTAACAGGCTATGGACGTGTTGATACTAGCATGCAGGGAAGTGTAGGTTGCGCGTTACTGTTGGGAATGGGCGAAAGCATTGTGTGTAACGCGTTATGCAGGCCGCTGAATTATGACGAAATGTTCCGCGTCGGCAGACTTAATGAATCTACGCTCGGAGTAATAGATCTACCAGTACTAAGTAATATTGCTTGGGTAAGGTCGGGATGGAGCATGTGGTGGCAGGCGGGATTGCGATAGTCCAGTCGCTTCATGCGCACGGCATTGACACCGTGTTCGGGGTTTCTGGAACACATATGTGTGGTAATGTACAAAGCTCTGACTGGTGTTCCCTCCTGTCCAGCCGGATTTAGCCTGTCATAAACAGGGCGCTGCCTTGATGGCGGATCGTTTATCGCTGGTTGGTGGGCGGGAGGCGACTGTATTCCGTTCACGGAGGTGGCGATAGCTAGACGCGGACGAGTTCGAGGATGGCGGCTGTTGCCTCACCGAAGTCGCTCTGTTCCATGGCCGGGCTTGCTGCCGCGAGACACTCCGGAATGTCGCCAGAAACCGCCGTCGAGAACGGTCGTTCGTGAAGCGGAGGTTTTGAATCGCAATTCTTGATCTCGCTCACCGTACAATCGAGTCACCAGTGAGCAGTCGACGTGGGCCATGGGCAAGTCCGTGGCCTGGGGGCGATTCAGCCGAAATGTTGTTTGGCAAGATGAATTCTAGCAGCGTCGCGCAGTGAGGATTTCTAGCGCGCGTTTGAAGTAAGGCAGCGGGTAATTAGGGCGTCGTCGTCGCGCATAGTTGTAAGCCGCATTCACGAGGCGACGTGGAATTTTTCCTCGTTCCACGGATTTCACCACGCGTTCAATATACGCCCTGTCTGCCGAGTTTCTTGCTCGGAGTCCGAGTCGTAGCTGGTCACTCAGGCCTAGTTTTCGAGCGGATGTGCGATTGAACACACCACCTGTGGCGGTAGCTCGAAAGTACCCTGTCAGAGGCAAAGCCGTGACCAACATCAACAGAGCTCGGAATACAGTCGTGCGCATCGATGTGCCTCGCAAGCTAATCAGAAGCGTCGTCCGAAAGGACCGAAATCAAGAGAAGGGGGCGTCTTGTACAGCAATGCGGCAGCAGCGGCAAGCTGTATATTTGCACCCGGGCGAGGTCTGCTAGCAAGGCTGGCGAAGTGGTCCACAGCCCGTCTCTCTCGCTTCTTTACCCCGGTTCAGCCGTATTGGTGAGGGCAGGCTTAGTTCGGCCCCGCAAATATCCCCCCCAAGTCCTTTTGACGCAATTGGTTAAGGCGTTTTTGGTTTGACGCAAGATTGACAAACGAGCGGCCGACTCAGTATACTGTTGCTACCTGTTTTGACAGTTTTGCGTATGTGTCGTACGCGACGCGCGCAGAATTTGTTTTTTCTCCACACGAATGAACCGAGGGACACGATGTTCTGTATTCCTGGCCAACCTGGTAAGGACCTTTGTGATCGCCATTTGGGTTCGACACGTCGAGATATTCTTCGTGTTGGTGGATCTGCGCTCATGGGAATGAGTCTGGGGCAGGTACTTCAGTTGCAGGCTGCTTCTGCTAATGAGGGTTCTGTTGGTGGCCCAGGTTGGAACAAGGCCAAACGGGTCATCATGCTTTACCTGCAAGGGGGGCCAAGTCATTTGGATCTATGGGATCCAAAAGAAAATTGCCCCGACAATGTGCAGAGCGTTTTCAAGAATATTCCGACACAGCTTCCGGGCGTGCACTATACGGAAAACCTTTCCGAGTTGGCAAAGGTGAACGACAAGTTCACCATGATTCGGTCCATGAGCTATACCCCGGTGGGCTTATTCAATCACACCGCGGCCATCTATCAACTCCACACCGGCTACACGGCAGACAAGGTCAGTCCGTCGGGCCAATTAGAGCCGCCTTCGCCGAAGGACTTTCCCAACTTTGGTTCGAATATTGTACGGATCAAGCCACCGGAAACTCCGATGCTTCCCTTTGTAATGATGCCTCGTCCACTCCAGGAGAGTAACGTGGTTAACAAAGCGGGAACTGCCGGGTTCCTGGGACGCGCTTACGACCCGTATTACTTGTTCCCACCAGGCGATGATCTGGACCAGAGCAAGATGGACAAGATTAACGTTAATGATCTGAAGTTGCGTGATGAGGTGTCGCGGTACCGTTTGGCGCGGCGAGCTCGACTACGGGACCTGATCAATAAGGGGCTTCCTGAGGTTGATCGCGCGGTCGGAAAATATGATCTCAACGAATACTACAAGTCGGCGCTGACCTTGATCAGTTCGGGTAAGGCGCGGAATGCATTTGCGTTGGATAAAGAGTCTGATACTGTCCGTGATCGATATGGAAGGAACACGTTTGGGCAGTGCTGTTTGTTGGCACGGCGATTAGCGGAGGCTGGGACACGAGTGATTGAGGTGATTTGGCCAAAGGTCGCCAATTCAGATCGACATTCATGGGATGTCCATCAAGGCCTTTCAAGTCGTATGAAAAATGAAAATAGTCCAATGTTGGACGCCGGTTTGTCTGCTTTGATCGAAGACCTTGATCAAAGGGGCATGTTGGATGAGACATTAGTGGTGTGCCTCGGTGAATTTGGGCGCAGTCCGCAACGTGGTGTGAGTACCTCTGGAAACAGTAACACTGACGATGGTCGTGACCATTGGCCCTACTGTTACACCGCAGTCGTGGCAGGGGCCGGGATTAAACGCGGTTACGTGCACGGCGAGTCAGACCAAACCGCTTCGGCTCCGAAGACCGATCCGGTACATCCGATTGAGCTATTGGCCACGATCTATCACGCTACTGGGATCAATCCACAAAGTATCGTTTTGAACCATCTCAAGCAGCCACGTGAACTCGTTAAAGCAGAGGCACTGACGCATCTCTTTGCTTGAGTGCTCGGTTCTGAATTAGGACACATTGAACGACCACGTGCAGACGTGGTCGTTTTTTTGTTTCTTGACAGCTTCCTTGCGAATGGGGCAGGGGCCTCGTTGACAATTATTGGGGGGGGCTTAGAATAGTTTGATACTGAGACTCAATTAGGGCCCTGTTTGTGGTGAGCGTGGAACGGATGCAGCAGGATACTATTATCAGCACTTTGCCTGGGCAGACCGAAGATGACCGCGTGGTGATTGTCCTGTGCCAGCAGGGTATGGGGCCGAACACTCTGGAATTGCGACAGCAATCGTGGGGTGAAGGGGTAGGCTGGTTTACCCAGAGCTCGGTTGAGATGAGCCCTAGTCAGGTTGCCGATTTGCGCAATGTCTTGGGAGTTTCTCAAGGAAAGCCGCGATTGCCTACCAAATTCCGCAAGGCGCCAGAAAGGCATTGGCAGCCTCGCATCGCACGTGCAGGTTCAGCCTGATTTTCAGCAGGATGGGACCTTGTTGTGTTTGGGCTCGTTACGGGCGCAGCAGGGCATCGCGGTGGCCGGTACAGACGGCCAGAAGGAGGCCTTCAGCGTGGCCCGGTATTCAACTCCTGATATACGTCGGCAGGGGGCTTCGCTCTTGCCGGTTTGCCATCTCTAGCCGGCCATCGAGTTCTTGTCGATGTTGACTGACATCTGCCGGTGATCGCGAAGTAGTTTTCCCAGGTCGTCGACGCCTTGTTGTTCTTGCTTCAGGATATCTTCCAGCAGGATTACGAGAGCTCTGTCTTCAGGAGTTTCTTCTGCTAATTGAATAGCACCCACGTAGTGGTCGACGGCGGTCTTTTCAAAGTCGAGTGAGAAATCCAGCATCTCTTCAATTTCATTGGATTGCTTGATCGCATTGCGCTCGACTGTCGGAATGCCGCCCAGGGAGACGATTTTCTCGCCGATCTGTTGGCCGTGTACAAGGCACTCTTGTGCGCTGCCCCAGAACATCTGCGCGTAGACTTCTCGCCACAGGCCTGTGACGACGAAGCTGGCTTGAGCGTACTGCGCCAGTCCAGTCCATTCGTGACGAAGCACTTGATTCAGTCGGTCAATCATTTTCGCTGGATCCATTGACGTTCCCAACCTTTGTGTAAGGGAGTTTGTTTGCTAATTGCTTCACCTGATTTGCTCTCTGCTTGTCGATCGCATCATAACGAGTGTTGGTCCTAAGTCTAGTCCGAATTGGACTCCTGCGGCCAGCCAGTAAATCGCTGGTTGGGTACGACCGGAGGAACAAGTGTGGGGTTGCCGCACCTCGTTGTATTGAGACCCAGCATCATTATCTAGATGCCCGGAATGCGCCTGGTGTGGCCGTGCAGCGTTCTCGGAATATGCAGCTGGGACGACTACTCTGATTGCCGGTCGAGTTACTTGGGCACCGCTTGCTTTGGCATCACTTAAGCGACTCCTGATTCCGGCGGTAGTACTTGCAGGTGCTCGTATGTTTTATTTGTCACCATGCGCCCACGTGGAGTGCGTACAACAAATCCGTTGCGTAATAGAAACGGCTCGACTTCGTCCTCGAGCGTATCCTTGGATGTGTTCATCGTGTGCGCGAGTGCATCGATTCCGACTGGACCTCCTTCAAACACGCGAATCATCGTTTTCAGGTATTCGCGATCGAGCGAATCCATGCCCGTTCTATCGATGCCTAGCATTTCCAGTGCCGCGCCCGTCACGTCCATCGTGACGATACCATCCGCTTTCGTTTGTGCGTAGTCACGTACCCAACGCAAGCGATTGTTAGCAATGCGGGGGGTACCGCGGCTGCGACGAGCGATTTCGTCAGCGGCCTGGGGTGCAATGTCAGTGTTTAGCTGAGTTGCGTTGCGGACGATGATCTGTGTCAGCTCCGCGTCGCTATAGAAACCGAGATGTTCGCGTATTTGGAATCGATCTCGCAGTGGCCCTGTGAGCATTCCAGAGCGTGTGGTCGCACCGATCAGAGTGAACGGCTTGATCCACAGATTGTGTGTGCGAGCATTGATCCCATCCCCGAGAATGATGTCGACGCGAAAGTCTTCCATGGCCGTGTACAGGTATTCTTCGACGATTTTGGGGATGCGGTGTATCTCGTCAATGAAGAGAACGGAGTGTTCCTCTGCATTTGTCAGGTAGGGCACCAAATCGCGCGGCGCTTTCAAGATGGCGCCGCTGGTCATCTGGAGTCCTACCTGCATTTCACGCGGAATGCAGGTGGCGAAAGTTGTTTTCCCCAGTCCTGGCGGGCCATCTAGCAATAGATGTCCCAGGGCTTCTCCCCGCACGCGTGCTGCTTCGATCGCAATCCGTAAGCGAGCGATGACTTCATGTTGGCCGACCATCTCATCGATGCGCTTGGGGCGCAAATCGCGTTCAGGATCTTCACCTGAGCGATTGCTTCCGTCGATGACGGGTTCGCGGACCATAGCGTTCAATCAGAAAGGACTTGTTGGGACGAAATCAGCAACAGTAGCTTGGGGAACAGAGCGATGCGTTAGTAGTCTTGAGTTGATTTACCAATGCAACCCGATCAAGGTTTTTCAGAGCTGCTATACACGGCTTGTAACATGCTGTCGACGTCCTTGAAAGATGTTTCTTTGGCCAAAACCGAGTCAAGCAATTTGCGAGAGTCGTTTTCAGAGTGTCCGAGATGTACCAGTATCTGGAAAACTTCTTCTACCACATCTTGTTCTACGTCCGCTGTGTGGCTCGCTTGACTGACGTCAACGAGTAACGCGAATTTTGCCATTTTGCGACGTAGTTTGGCGATCACACGTTCGGCGGTTGCTGGGCCGACACCTGGAAGTGAGGAGAGCACTTTGGCGTCCTGATTGCCAATAGCAGATGCGACTTCACGCACGGGACGGACCATGGCGCGCAACGCTTTGCGTACGCCGACTCCGTCCACGGAGCAGAATAATTCAAAGAATTCACGCTCCACATCGCTGGTGAACCCGACCAGTCTAGGGGTCAGACGGCCCTGGGCCGGATTCCCTTCCAGGTAGTGGACTGTGTGCAGGTGGATTTCTTGGCCGACTTCAGTTTCGAGCTGGCGGCGGGCAAACTCAGGTACGAGAATTTCGTAGTCGAATGGAGCACATGACAAGGTCGCTGTGTTTTCTCCAACGCGGAGCAGTTTTCCGTGGATCCTGGTAATCACGACAAATACCTGTTTTCTAGAGAGCTAAATCAGCAACAGCAATTGCTGTTATGCGATTCTTGATGGGCGGATGGTAGGCCGTGAGGCTATGTCATCCTTAACGAGCCTGGGAAAGTGACTGGTTGGCGGAATCGGTAATAATGTGTTGCTGACACAATGCGTTTTTTTCCATAAAAGAGTGGCACAGTGCAATCGCCAGAGCGTCTGCCACATCAGGTGGCTCAGGTGCTTTTGACAAGGCGAATTCCTGACAGACGGCGAGCTGTACTTGCGCTTTCGGGGCGCGGCCGTTGCCGGTAAGCAATTTCTTGATTTGAGTCGCAGCATAATGGAACACCGGTAGTTTTGCCTGGGCTGCTGCCAGACAAATGACACCCCTGGCGTGTCCCATGACGATCGCTGTGCGAGGGCGTTCGTAGTGGCTGTACAGTTCTTCAATCGCGACCGCCGTTGGCTGAAAAGAGGCGATGGCGTCTGCGATTCCTTCGTGTATGGCTAGCAGGCGTTTCTCCAAGGAGCCGCGGCCACCTCGCACAACTCCAGCTTCGACCAGGCGTGGATTGCCACGCGTTGTTTCAACTACACCGTAGCCGGTTATGCCGAGTCCTGGATCGACTCCCAATATCCTGGACGGGGCCGCCGCGGGTCCATCTCGCATGGTGGCGTTCCTTGCCTATGAGTTTATTAGCCTATGGGTTTATTCTGCTGGGATCAGGGAGGCGTGACGCGGTCGCGTGTTACGAGTTGCGCGGATGGCCTCTCATTCGTTGCGCCATCGCGTGGTTCCTTGTGCGTCTTCCAGGACGATACCCATATTCGTAAGAGAATCGCGAATCTGATCTGCAGTGTCAAAGTTCTTATTCTCTCGAGCTGCGTTTCGCAGGTCGATGAGAAGACCAACCAGGGAGTCGGTGAGCTCTCCATCCGATTCATTGCTGGCGCGAACTGGAGGTGTGATAAATAGCCCTAGTAAAAAGGCCAGCTCGCGCAGAATCTCCACGCCGGTCCGAAATTCCTCGAGCGCAGTATTCGTCGTTTTGCTGTCTTCCAGTTTGTTTTCGTCAGCAAACCGGTTGAGCGCGGTGAGCAATTGGAACAGGTCGCTCATCGCCGCGCCAGTATTGAAATCATCATCCATTTTTCGCAGGAAGTCGTCACGTAGTCTGTGCACTTCACTTAATAAGGATGAGTTTCCGGTATAGCTTTGTTGCTGGTCACGGAAGCGGGGTGCTGCGTCCGAAATCTGGTCGGATGTGGGATAGAATGGCTGTTTGGTGATGCGCTGGTAGCGTTCGAAGAAAAGGTAGAATTTTTCCAGTGCCGCACTAGCTTCGGCGACACGTTCTTCGCTGAAAACAATCGTGCTGCGGTAGTGGGTTCGCAGCAGGTAAAAACGAATGCGTTCACCGCCGAGGCGCTCGATTAATCCACGCAGTCCACCCGCTCCCTCGGAGCGGCTCATTTTTTTCGTGGTTGGTTCAATCTCCGGTTGAGAATCTTCATCAGCCGTTGCTCTGCCACCGACTTTGCCTGCCTCTCCGGCACGTAACAAGCCATTGTGCATCCAGTAACGGGCCATCGGTAAGTTGTGGCAGCACTCGCTCTGCGCGACTTCGTTCTCATGGTGTGGGAAGATGAGGTCCAGCCCGCCACCATGTATGTCGAAGCTGTTTCCCAGGATTTTGTGGGACATCGCAGAGCATTCGATGTGCCAGCCTGGGCGGCCGTGTCCCCAAGGGCTGGGCCAGGCCGGTTCGTCTGCCTTTGCCGCTTTCCAAAGTGCAAAATCACCCGGTGATCGTTTCTTGGAAGCTGCATCACCGCCCATCCCGGCTTGCTCTTCGGGACGTCGGTTGCTCAGCTTCCCGTATTCACTGTTTTTTCCGACGTCAAAAAACACATCACCTTCTGACTCGTATGCGTACTCGCGCTCGATCAGGTTTCGTATGAACGTGATGATATCGTCGATATGTTCAGTCGCTTTGGGCATGTGGGTGATCTGGTTGACTCCCAATGCCATTAAGTTGGCGCAATAGTCCATCGTCATTTCAGTTGCGACCTGCGACATTGGGATTCCGCGAGCTATTGACTGCGCGATCAACTTGTCGTCGACGTCAGTGATATTCACGACCCAAGTAACTTCGAACCGGTTGTAGGCAAGATAGCGTTTGATGGTGTCGAATATGACGGGTCCGACCATATGCCCAATGTGCGCTTCCTTGTACACAGTGGGTCCGCAAAGATAGATGCCAACTTTGCCTGGTGAGATCGTCTGAAAATTTTCCTTGGTTCTCGTCAGTGTGTTGTATACGCGAATGGGCATCGGTGTCTCGAGTTGCAGCGGGTCAGTATTGAAATTATTACCGGTAGATTATGGCGACTGATGGTGTAGTAGTGGGCTACTTTTGTGACGATCATTTCCACAGGCCGCATCGAATTTGAGAGCTCATGATGCAGTACATTTCAGGTTGTTGAATCGGTTTGTCTCAGAAGCACAGCACAGTGTGCAGCAATTGCTTCTTCACGGCCAATGGGGCCAACATGTTCTCCTGTTTTGGCCTTCAATCCTATTTGCGTAATTTCTACATTCAGCAGTTCAGCGATGTGTTGGCGGATTTTCAGTTTGTGGTTCCCCAACTTGGGGCGTTGAGCAAAAATGGTGCAATCTAGATTGACGATTGAGTAGCCTTGTTGTTGGATGGTCGTCCAGACTTCCAATAACATCTCGGACGAACAACGTCCACGATTTACTTCGTCGTTGTCGGGAAACCATTCACCGATATCACCCTCTGCTGCTGCACCCAAGATTGCATCAGTGATTGCGTGCAATAACACGTCAGCATCACTGTGCCCCACTGAGTGGCGATTGTGCGGAACTGAAACACCACCCAGCACTAATGGGCCGCCATCGGCGAGTCGGTGGCTATCGTGTCCATTCCCAACGCGAAACACGAGCGTCGTCATCTCTCAAAGAGTTGAGCAGGAGCCTCGGGAGGGCGGGGGATGCAGCGGAAAAACCAAGCCTGTTTTTTCACTGCGACGGCGGGATTATAGACCAAGTCCCAGATTCCAACAATGTGATCCAAAAGCCCCCAGACTCGGGGATTTCGGTCATTTCCGAGTCTGCCAACAGTGAGGCGTACTAGTTGAACGCCAGGGAACCCGAAAATGCGGCCCTGGGAGGAGTGACATTTGACGTTGTTTGGTGTTTGCGTCGCGACAGACCACCGGCTCGCCGGATTTACCTGCAATATAAGTTTGATGGCTTATCGCTTTGCCAAAAGAATCGGTCAACTGAACGCTTCAGTGACGGTCGATCCGCCGTCAACAATCTTGATGGGGCGCCCGATTCCACTCAGGTTTTCGTGGTTAGCATCGATTTCCAAGGCCTGACAAAAGGTCTGAAAAAGGTCTGGAACGCCAACCGGACGGTCACTCACACTGGTACCTGCGGCATTGGTGCGCCCGATCACTTGGCCGCCACGAATACCAGATCCCGACAGGGCCACATTAAAAGCACGTGGGAAGTGATCTCTTCCACCTCGGGGGTTAATGCGTGGTGTGCGGCCAAATTCTCCCATCCAGATCACCAGCGTTTTTTCGAGCACTCCGCGTTGCTTCAAATCTTCAAGTAGTTGCGCGTAGGGTTGATCGATTTGCTGACAAAGAGATTGGGATCGGGAGAAGTTGTCGAAGTGAGTATCCCAGTTGCCGGCGACGACTTCGACAAAAGTAACACCGGATTCAAGTAGGCGGCGTGCCAACAGGCAGCCTTTCCCGAAGGCCGTGTCCCCGTATGCGGATTTCATAGCCTTTGATTCTTGACTGATATCAAAAGCGTTCATCTTGGGGCTGAGCACCATGCGGGAGGATTTGGCGTACAGTTCTTTCTGATTCTCTACTTCTTGGCGGGCCCCGCGTTTCGCAAATTGGCTTTCCAGTTGATTGCGTAATTTGAGTCGGCGACGGTAGCGACGGCCAGTCGTCGTGATAGTTGTATTTTCCGGCATGCGACTTGCGTCAGCCATCACAAAAGGGTCGTACTTGACACCGAGTAGCCCGCCGCCGCCACCACGACCTGCGCGACCAATGCGCACAAAGTTGGGAAGTTCGTCTTCGGAATCCCCCAGTTGGTGGGCTGCATGTGCGCCGAGGGTAGGGAATTGGACGCTTGCAGTTGGCAGGTACCCGGTGTGCAACAAGCTCTGCGCACGCGGATGGCTGCCTTCTTTGCTGGTCATTGACCGAATCAAGCAGATGTCCTGCATGACACGTGAGACCTGGGGCAAGCTCTCTGCGATTTGAATGCCGGGAACCTGGGTTGAGATGGCTTTGGTGTCACCACCATTTGAATGTGTTGGCTTGGGCGAGAACGTTTCAAACTGGCTAGGGCCTCCTTGCATCCACAGTAGTATGCAGGACTTTCCTTGCCGTTTGAGTTTGTTTGCACCTTGTGCCAGCAACGCTGGAAACGTCAGGGCGCGCGCGCTACCCAACCCAGTTGCCAAACGCAACAGCTGGCGACGATGGATGGCATGGTTGCCGTGGATGGAGATATCCGTTTGCCAAAATCCAGCGTGAGTCATTGTATCTCCGGGTTGAATGCGAGTGCTGCAAGGAGTTGCTGCCACGATGCCATGATTGTGGCCGTTTTAGTTGCGGTGGAGAAACTCGGTTGAGTTAACGAGCGACCAAAGAATGTCTTCAAAGGCCTCTTCTCGGCTAGTGCTTTCTCTAACGTAGCTCAGACAGGTCTTTTCTTCTGTTGGTGTTGGCTGCCGGGCAAGTGTGCGCAAGTAGAGTGCCAGAAGTAGGCGGCGGTTATCCTGGATTTGTCGCAGCAGCCGCCCTAGTTGGGTTCCCGGTTTGGCTTGAATAGCGTTATTCACTAGCTGTGAGTTCATCATTAACAAAGACTGTTGTACGGAGCCGCTGATCGAGTCGCGGCTCAAGCTCGGGTCGAATCCGAACGTGCTATTAAAAAGTCTGCGTGCACCATTGCGTGCACGCCCGTTGTTGCGTTGCAAGCGTTCTGGTATGCCCAGCGCTGCAGAGAGCGAGTTGAACAGCGTATCGGCACGCAGGCGTTGCGGGCGATTTGCCAGGAATGCCGGTGTTTCTGCTACAGGCTGGCTACGGCTCTCTCGTTGATAGGCTGCAGTCGACATGATGGTGCGAAACAGCCATTTCAAGTCGTGATTGTTTGCCTGGAAAGCGGTTGCCAGAGAGTTCAGCGTTTGTGGTGCAGTGCACTGTCGGTCGGGTCCCAAGTCGTCGACGGGTTCATAGAAACCCTGGCCTACCAGTTGGGCCCACAGGCGATTGACGATCGCTGCGGCAAACCACGGGTTCTCGGTAGAAGTCATCCATTCGGCAAGTTGCTTCCTGCGGAGCGTGTCGTCTGCACCCAGGCCAAGCTGGTTTCCATTTACAAAAAAAACAGGTTGGGTGAGAGCGCCAGGTTGTTCGGGATGTTCCAGGTCGGGCATCCGGTGTTCCGCGGTGCCCATGTAACGGTTGTTGTTCATGCGCCGTCGCCGCGGAAAGGTGTCTCTTCCTTCCACGAGAAAGGTGCGTTCATTTCCGTTGCGTTGCGGGCGAATCGCAACCCGCGGAAAGAACGCTGCCAGCTGATGGAATTGTTCACGTTTCCATCGGTCGGTGGGATGGTCATGACATTGGGCGCATTGGATTTGGATTCCCATGAAAATGCGTGATAATTCAGCGACGGTTTCTTCTGGTCGACCGCCATGGGCCATAATTAGTCCTGTTGCACCGTTTTGTTTGACATCTCCATTGGCGGTAATGAAGTGACGGGCAAGTGAGTCCCAGGAGGTTCCGGCGTTTATCTCCGCTTTGAGGAACTGAGTGAGTGCATCTGAACTCAGGACTGCCCGTGGTTCGGTACGACGGTAGAGGATGACATCTCGCCAGTACCTGCCCCAATGCAATCCGAACGCTGGATCTTCCAGTAGAACATCCAGCAGTTTTTCACGTTTAGTGGGCGCATCATCCAGAAGAAAGGCGAGTGTATCTTCCTCGCTGGGGAGTTCTCCTAATAAATCCAGGAACGCGCGTCGCAAGTACGTGGCGTCGTCCGTCCGCGGTGCAGGTTTACCAGCCGACGCGGCGCCTGTTTCTGTTTGAAGCCGACGGTCGATTTGGTTTGCCGCTTCTTTTGAAGTTGGCTGTGCGGCTGCGTAGTTCATCAACAACAGAGTCAGGTTGAGGCAGATGAATGAGCGCAACATGCGAATTTTCCTCGACGGGAGGGATAGACCGGGAATGACAAGGGTCCAGTCCCGGTCACTGACGAAGGCAGCAGGTACAAAGAACCTGCTGTAATGGTACTAGCGCGCCGGCAACTCCTGCGCAATAATCCAGGGAGACCTGTGATTCATAAACGAATAGCAATCTGAAAAAATAACGGGGATCGCGTCGACAGCAGTTTGGCGCGTTTTCCCGGCAGTTGTCTCGGTTGAAGTGGTCGCGTGATTGGACTTGATGACTTCATAGCACCTATGTGAACCCATGTGGCAGTGCAAGGTGCCGTCAAATCCATGGAAAAGTTGCCAAATGTTCCGAAGTGTTGCTGACCGTCACGGCAGCGTGTGGAGTAACTGTCGGGGTGCCTGGCTATAGACGAGTTTGTGGTCAGGCCTCCGGACGAGCTGTCCTTTTTCCGGGCCACCCGGGCAGCCACGGGCCGACGACGACCGCAGCAGCCAGGCGGTCGTCGAGATTCGGACGGAACATCGTGAGCAAGACCAACGGTAAATACCATTCCAGATAGATGCCGCCGTTGTTTCCGTGCCAGAATTGGGTAGCAAGCATGATCGTCGCTGAGCAATTCAATAGCGTGCCAAAGTTTTTTTGCGCCGGCCAAACGGCAAATGTGATGCTCAGGGCAGCAAATGCGAACAGCACAGGCAAGCGGTAGATGGGGTCCCAGCCCAAGTCCCAAATACCGCTAAGGCCTTCCATGCGTGGTCGCATGATCCCGTACATTTGTTGCAACATCTCGAGGAAAGGTCGCTCGCCACTGGTCATCCAACCGGAGACTAAAGCCATTGCGCTCGAGGCGACGAGGGCGCCTGCCAGGAAACGTTTCCAGCCTTTGCGCCAGTAATAGCTCAGCCATAACGGAAAAAGGAACAGCGGGTAATAAATCGTCCCGATTGCGGTGCCAACAAGTGCACCACTTACGAGCGGGTAGCGGTACCAGACGATTGCCCATACGAGTAAAGCTGCGGGTAGCACGTGAGCCAGCTGCCCCGGAGTAATTGCCGCCGATGGTAGGAGCAAGTAAATAACGGCAGGCCCAAGACCCATCTTGAGGTTGTGGAAGTGCCAGTGTCCGACACAGATGATTCCTAGCATGATGGCCAATTGCGCTACCACTGCGGCAGACTGCGTCAGTTGACGATCTGGCGCGGGCAGTGGGACACCGCTGGGAAGTTTTTCATCAGGAAGATTAGTGAATTCTGTGACTTCTTGCAGCATGGGGTTTCCGGGTGCCCCTGATTTCAGCTGTGAAGTAGTGGGGTTGCTACTTATGACATTAGCGATCAGGAACACGAACAACGAACAGCCAATGAAGGCCAGCCCGCCACTTGTCAGGTTAGGTTCTAACAAGGGACGGCGGATCATCTGTGGATCTACAAGTAGACGAATCAATAACAGGCCGCCAGTCACGAACAGCCAAAGGTAACCGGCGCGTTCTATCTGACGCGAGTCCTGAAGGAGTTTCTGCTGCGCGGTTTGAACCGTGGACTCGGCTTCTAAAGCGATCGTTTCAGGAGTAGAGGTGGCAACAGGATTTGGACCGCTGTCGGTAAGCCCTCCGGAAGCAGGGAGCCCTGCCTGGTTCTGACGACTACTGTTCGTTGCCAGGTCTTGTTCCGATGCCTGAGTGTTTGGTGCCGGCAATCCCAGAAGCTTCGGCGCGAGATGTGATTTGTGTTGATGGCCTACTTGGACGAGTAGTAGCCCCGGAGCAAGCAGGATCAGAACCATTAGATCCAGGTTGCGGACACTCCAGAAACGATTGAACTTGAAGAACAAACCGATGAGCAGTAGTGACGACAGGTAGCCCCATGTCGTCACGTGTATTCGGTTGTAGTCCAGGAGAATCTCGCTCATAACGGACAGCCGACTGTGAGCGGGATGGGACGGGGTCCAAAACGGTGGTTATAGGATGCAGCCGATCGACGATGAAGGTCGTCTGCAAGCGTGCTGCTGACCTTAGAGAATACGCCTACCAGAGGCATTTGCAAGGTCCATTTGTGGTGGGATGACTTTCCGGCGTGTTACGGGTTAAAACTGCTTGCTTCACGCTATTGCGAGGGCTAAATTCAAAACTTGTTGGTGAAACAAAACGTGGTCTGGTTTGACCCGTGTCGCTTGAAGGAGAGCAAGAATGTTATCTCACTCGAAAAGAGCCAGTATCTTTTTCCTGGCTATGGGACTGAATGTGTTGTTCTTGACTGCTGGTATGGGGCAGGGAAAAGTCACCAGATATCTGCGATTCCGCGCTGGAAAAACCGTGGCATATGGAATTCTCGAAGGTGATGTTGTACATCAGCTCAAGGGAAATCTATTTGGCAAATGGGAGCGTACTGAAAAAACGCACCCATTGAAGGAAGTGCGAATCCTGGTTCCCAGTCCTCGGCCCACCAAAGTGATTGCCTTGGCTGGGAACTATAAGGATCACCTGGGAGATAAGGAACCACCGAAGACGCCCGAACCGTTCTTCAAGTTGCCTTCCAGCTTGCTTCGGCACGGTGGTCGGATCATTCAGCCCAAAGATCACGCACCAGTACACTACGAAGCTGAACTGGTAGTGGTCATCGGCAAGAAGGCCAGGAATGTTACGCCCGAACAGGCATTGGATTTTGTTCTAGGGATCACTTGCGGCAACGACATTAGTGCACGCGATTGGCAACAAAATGATGTGCAGTGGTGGCGTGCGAAAGGTTCTGACACCTTCGGGCCGGTTGGTCCGTATATTGTTTCCGGGTTGGACTACAACAACCTCGCCATGGAGCTGAGAGTAAATGGCGAGGTTCGCCAGAAGACCAATACCAAGAATCAGATCCATGACTTGGCAACGACAATCAGTTTTATTAGTAAACGCATTACTCTCAGGCCGGGAGACTTGATTTTCACAGGCACGCCTGGCAAGACTCAGGGGATGGAAATCGGTGACTCTGTCGAGGTCGAGATTCAGGGAGTTGGCATCCTCAAGAACAAGCTGGTTGCAGAAAAATAGCCGATCGAGACGTTTGTCTCGATCGGCTAGAGAGTGGTGCCTGCGTTTCCACCTGCCCGTCACGGCGTGCTCAGCGGGTAGCGTGCTGCCGGGGCCCTGGTACTACCAACTGGTGCGTTGGCAGGGCGATTGGGTGCCTGATACTGAGGCGTCTGGTATTGGCCTGGTGGCCGATACCCTGCCGGCGGTGCAGCAGTTTGGTTTGCCGGTTGTTGTTGGTAAACGCCAACCGGTGTTCCGGCAGCCGGTGCTGGAACATAAGTTGCTGCTGAGCCTACCGCTTGTTGCGGTGCAGCCTGTGCGGCGGCGGGCTGCTGGGGCTGGCTCAGACGCCAGAACGCATTGGGAACTTCTGGCAAGTTGGTAGCAGTCGGGGTACCGCCTGCACCGTGTTGCAGCTCTTTGAGAATTTCGGGGATCGGTTTCTCGATCCAGCGTCCTTCGGCGTCGAGTTGCATGATTCCCAGGTCGCGGACCAGTTCCATACGGCTTTGGTAGTAGTTGAGCCAAACGCTCATGAAGTTATTCTGAGCGGCACTCAGATCAGCCAATGCCTGCAGCAAGTTCTGCACGGCGGTTGGACCAAATGTTGGTGGTGGTGACCCGGGTACGGGAACCGGTAGCGGAGCACTCAATTCAGACTGCGTGAAGTCCACACGCCGAATCGCGATGACCACCGCCTGCCGTTGAATTTCCAGGTTCTGCTGTAGTTGGTTCAGATTCCGAATATTCTGTCGAAATCCTTGTCGCAGGTCGTCTTCAAAGTTGACCCAACTTCGCAGTCCTTGTGCGTAGGTGATCAGCTGTTGACGGTAATTGTTCCGTTCAATCAGTCGTGTCAGAGGAGCGTCGATAGACAGCCCGATGCTCATATTGCCTTCGGCACCCCGGAAATCGACCGGGTTGTCGGGAGTGGTTCCAATACCACCATTCAGGCTAACGCTCAACGCGGATTGCAGCTGGTTGGCGTTGTATTCGATCAGCCGCCAGGCATCGACCAGGCTCGCTTTGGCGTTCATGTAATCGAGTCGGTAGGTGCGAGCCGTTTCGTAGGCCGTTGTGGCGTCGATAGTGACAGGTTCGAGCGTCACTGACTCGAGTCGTGCTCGTGCCTGGATCAGACTGATGGATTGAACCTGGTTGCCGATAGCTCGGCTCCAGCCAACCAGCAATCGCAGGGTGTTGGCTGCTGTTTCTGCGGTCAGCCCGTCTTTCAGCTCATTCAGCCTGGTTTGCAGTTCTTCCAGTTGGGGTCCGAATTTAGCAAACTCTTCACCCACCAGCTTGCGGTCGTTATCAAATGTCTGCTGAGCGGCTTCCGACATCAGGAGCTTTCGCATAGGAACGACCGATTCCATCTTATTCAGGTCGTTACCCGTTGCTTCCAGGAGGACCTGGATCCTGGCCACCATCATCTCGGATTCTTCAAAAAACGTGGCCAACGCGGCAGCGTCCGGTTCGGCAGGTAATGCCCCCATGCGGCCCTGGAAGTCAGCCAGGTCGTCTTGCAGCCGTGTTACCTTGCGATCAATAAACTCAAATTGACTGACAAAGGAGTCATCGAGTTCCGCGGGCAATTCGGGTGGCAAGCCCAGTTCCTGCAGGTAGTTCTCGACCTGACCTTCGAATGCGGTAGTCGTTTGTAGCAGGTTGGCAGTCAGTGTCTGGTATGACTGGCGGAAGTTGTCGACCTGGACGAGGTCAATCAGACCTGCTTCCAGGTTTGCTTCCAACAGCGTCAAGGTACGCCCCTGCAGACTGGCACTGTATTGATCATTGCGAATTTGTTGAACGCGTTGCAGCAAGCCGACAAAGCCGCCTACGGTACCTGCACCACCACCGGCTGCACCGCCGACCGTGGCTCCGGCACCGCCACCGCCAGAGAAGTTAAAGCCACCGAAACCACCACCGGAGGCGACACCACCCTGACCACCAGAACCCGTGCCCGTGAAGGCGGTCAGGCCCGTACCACCAAAGCCACCACCACTACGGCTGACCCCTCGGGTCCCCGAGGAGCCGATGATGGTGTCGGTGTAGAAACCTTTGCGATACCGAGCCAGGTTTCGCAGGTTGCCCAGCATGCCACGTTGGGTTCTAGTCAGCCGTTCCATCGTGAATGCCACGCCACCGCGGGAAAGTAGCGGCTGGACGAGCGAGAAGTTAATCAGTGAGCTATTTCCACTGGTGTTGTCGCCGCTGAATTGCCAAACGAGCGTGTTGGCAAAGCCGACCATCATTGATGCTGCGGTTCTGAAGTTCCGTGTTATCAGTCGATTGCGATCTCCGGTCACACTACGGAGTGTACTTTCCGGTCCGCTGAAGCTGTCTCCAACGCTGAACGACGTGTCATTGCCACCAAAAAACTGAGTCTCAAAACGAAAACGCTCGGTGGTGACATCGACGGCGTTCAGGTACAAGTTTTCCAGCTGCTGCTGGTACTCAGGAGAGTGAATGTACTTCAACTTGAGTACGGAATCCCGATTAAGAATGATTTTGCCATCTTCCGTCATGGGGACGTATTCGGCCAGTTTCTCTCGCCAATGTGGGTTTTCGAATGTCGGATTTTCTCCGTACTTTTCCCACTCTTTGGCGTCGACATCACGCATGAACTTCCCTGAAGCCGGGTCATCTTCCGGCCTGGGTGGTAAATCCGTATTGTCGACACTGTAGTATCGGCTGCGGGGATCGAGATCGATGGAGAATTGGGGTTCGGCCCAGCGGGGGTCATCCGAGTTTCCCGCGATCGTCTCGTAAACGTCGCGGTCTGCCTGGAGGCGATAGTATTCTCTCGAGCAACCTAGTGAGAAGCAGCAGAGTCCTGCGCTTAACACCCAGCGGAGTGGTTTGCGATTCAATTTCATCGGTAAACCTATGCGGGATTGTACGATCAACACGATCAGTGAGATGTATCAAGTCATGACGAATGTCTGGTCCACTTGCCGTCACATAGGTCTATGATCGCGTTCACTTGTACTAGAAATGAAAGTGAACCCAGTATTTCCACCTGTTCCGTTTACGTAAGCTAGGCAGATTCCACTGAGTTGCCGGGTTGAATGGACTTTGCGGCGGCTGTTTCTGGTCGATTTGATGCTGAGACGCGCCTGGATAGTCATCTGCCCAGCCGATTTGCCTGACATTCCCTGGGGGCGCCATAATGCGGCTTGGCAGAGATTGGTTTTCAGGTCGGCAACGCAGTGAGCTGGCGAAGTAGTGAGGATGGTCGTTTGATCACAGGAAAATAAGGTGTTGCACTTGTTGAGTGGTTGGCATGCACCCATGCCCCGAAACGTTGTACTGACCTTTTGCAGGCGCTGGATACGACCGGGCAGGCGGGAGGCGACGGTGCTTTGGCTGGTGATGTTGTTCAGCCAGATTTGCTACTGCGAAAAGCAAGATCGTCTGCCAGTGCAACAATCGCCGGAGGCCGTTGCGGCCCGAGTCAATGGACAGCCTATCCTGGTGCGTGAAGTGACCAGACAAATGCTCCGCATACAACGCCGGCAGTCTATTTCGTCGGTCGTGGCACCGCGTATGAAATCAGAGGTGCTGCGGCAACTGATCCAACGCCGCCTGGTCGAGCTGCACCTTCAGGCGCAGCAGCTGGCAGCCAGCCAACAGGAAGTGGCAGTTGCAGTCGAGAGCCTGGAGAGTCGACTGGGCAAGCAGAACTTGACACTGGTACAACATCTCGAGCGTCAGCGTATGACAGAAGCGGAATTGCGTGCCACCTTGGCATGGCAGATTGGCTGGCGGCGTTATCTTGATCGCCATCTGACGGAGGCGAATCTCAAAAAGTACTTTAACCAAAATGTGCGAGATTTTGATGGGACAAAAATGCGTGTGGCCCACATTTTGTTTAAATGTTCTTTGGATACACCGGCAGAGCAACAGGTGCTACTGCGCGAGCGGGCAGGCCAATTGAGCCGACGAATCCGTGAAGGTGAAGTGTCGTTTGCTGCTGCTGCTCGCCGTTACTCGGATGCTCCCACAGCGAGTCAAGGTGGGGCTATCGGAGTGATCCAACGAAATGAACCAATGCCCGACGCGTTTGCTAGGGTTGCCTTTATGCTGCAGGCAGGCGAGGTGAGCGGTCCTGTGCGCACACGATTTGGAATACACTTGATTCAATGTCTGGAGGTGACACCCGGTTCACGGAAGTGGTCCGAGGTGCGTTCTCAGGTACGGGAGTCTGTCGCACGCTATTTGTTCAGCTGGGCAGCGGACCAGCAATCACGCACTGCGCAAGTTGTCTGGACTGGCGTAATTTCGCGACCCATGTCGGCCGTAGAGGTTGACGGAACAAGTGAACGCCCCGAGGCAATAGATTCAAAATAGTGTCGGGGTGTGTGCGGATATGGCACTTGTTTGCGTGCGGTTTGTCGCAAGATCGCTACAGCTGCGCTATTGAGTTCCAGTTTGTACGAGTGAACTGGAGAGCGTGCGACTACTTGATTGCGATAGTCTGTTGTAGTGGTTGGAGGATGTGTTCGACGACATAGTCGTCGACGACTTGTTGGCAGAGCCCGGCCAATTGATCCATAGTCGAGACGTACGACTCACCAGTTTCGAGACTCCCGTACCGCCGCGCTGTGATGTATACACTCAACTGTTCCTCGGGAAACTCGCCAGCGCGGACGTGGTAGGCGCTAGTCCGTGGTTCAATTGACAGACGGCATTGCACGCGACATTCCTGATCGAACGAAAACTGAATGGCGGGTTCGTTGCTGATCAGCGTGGTGCCATCCCGATTAGCTAACTTATCGAAGGCAGGAATCAACCCGAGTGCTTCTGCAACAAGCTGGTTGTGATTCCCTCGATAGGTGAAGTCAAAGCCAAACATGACGTTGAGAGACTCGCAGTCGAGAGGACTGATGGACAGCGAGTACGGAACGGATTCCAGCACATAACGATGTTGCTGAAGCGCGCTGGACACGGACTCTGGATTCACTTGGCCTGAACAGACACGTCGGGATTCCACTGAAGTCCAGCGGTAGTGTCCCCGTTCTTTGTCTTCTTCGAGTACGAATTCACCGCGCTCACGCGAGTAAAAATTACGCATCGTCGGGTAAATTTTTTGAACCTGCTCGAAGAAGTGCAGCACGGTCTCCCGGTTCTGCGGCAAGTCCATTTCAGTATTCAGATTGAGATTGATGTAAAAATCATCACTGAAGCTACTATAGCGGGACATTGCATACTCCTGTTGTGGCCTACCACACCGCTGCGGAGCTGTGCCATCGAATGTAGCACTTGCGCTGCTCGCGGGTCCGAACTTGATGCAAAAGGAGGCGCCTCACCGGAACACTCTGTATTCTACGACGGGCGTGTCTCTGTAATCGACTTGTTGCTAGAAGAGTGCATGTTGATGCGATCAGGTAACCCGCCTCTTAGTAGTATATGATGGTCAACCAGAAGCGACCAGAGTGTGGGGTGCTGGGCCGTGAGTACCCTCTCTGAACCAGTGGTCTTGACCTGTTGCAGGAACATTCACGTGGCGCGAAGTACAGGTCAAGAGCCGGATGGACTGGATCAGGATCATGTTACGATCTTTTCCTCGGCATTTGGCTGGATGGCTGTGGCCTGGAAAGGAGTGAGTCTGACCAGGGTCATTTTTGGTCAATCGACTCCTCAGCAGGCACTTGCTGTTCTGGGGGCGAGCGAGCCACATCGCCCCCCCCGACGGATTCAAGGCATTGTGCGACGTTTGCAGCGGTTCTCTGAAGGAGAGCGGGTCGACTTTTCTAGCGTGCAGCTGGATCTAAGCCACTTGACCGCATTTCAACAACGGGTGATTCGGCAGTGCCGTGCGATTCCCTATGGCGCGACGGTGAATTATGGCGAACTGGCTCGACAGGTTGGTTCGCCCCGCGCTGCGCGCGCCGTTGGCAACGTGATGGCGACGAATCGTTTTCCACTCGTGGTGCCCTGTCATCGTGTGGTTGCCGCAAATGGGGCGCTGGGGGGGTACTCGGCACCGAACGGCCTGACGATCAAGGTGCGTCTGTTGCGCAATGAGAAGGCTTGGTGATTTCTCGGCATCTTGTTTGGGCTGGCTGTCGGCGGATGTCCTTCAGGAGTCGGTCTTTCGAACCGGTGTTGGAGGACATCGTTACCGTCGGGCTGAAGTGTTTTATGATGCAAGAGTCTGTGTCTGGCCATTTGCTGCAGCCTGGTATCCACAGAAGACGGTCTCCAGTGCGTGCGCGGATTCTGTTGTTGTGATGGGCGGTTCTCCCAGGCCACGTGTAAAGGCGATCGCTGCTTGGAAGAACAATTCGTAGAGGCCGGGAGTTGCTGGACAGGTGACTTCTTGAATTCCTTGAGGTGCGTCCGGGTGGGAAGAACTCCAGAGCATGCGTCTTTCTGGCAGCATTTGCAGTTCAAGCCAACCACGAGCCCCCCAGATTCGTATTTGATTCTGTTTGCCGCGTTCGAGGTAGTAGCCGGTATTCAGGGTTCCCAGCAATCCTTTGTCGGTCTGGAAGTTGACGATTGCGGCATCTTCCACTTCGATCGGTTGTCCACCGACATTGGCACACATCGCTGAGATATGCTGGATCGGCTGATTGACCAGGAATGTGATAATGTCCAGGTAGTGGATGCCATGGAAAATCAACTTGCCACCACCGGCGCGGTTTTTGGACGACAACCACGAAGCCTGGTAGTCTAGGTTTTTTAGACGTGTCTGGTCGGCTATCCAGTCCATCGTGGCGGCATAGGGTTTTCCCAGGAAGTTCTCTTGAATAAGACTACGTGCGCGTTGGATTAAGGGACTGGAACGAGTGGCCATTGCCAGCATGAGTTGACGGCGATGGTTGTCGGCTAAGGTTACGATTCGATTCAATTGGGCTCGGTCGACACAAGCCGGCTTTTCGGTCAAGACGTGACTGTGGAGACGTAGCGCCTCTGCGATGGCAGCTGGAGTGTGGTGTGCTTCCAGTGTGATGACTGTCAGCGCGGGGCGCAAGTTTGCGAGTACTTTGTTTGTGTCTTTGCCGGCATAGGCGAAGCGGTTTCCCAGTAGTCGCTTTGATTCTTCGGCGGTCTGGCCTGTTGGATCGACGACTGCAATCCGTCGTACACCATCGCATTTGCCCAGGATCCGCAGATAGCTCCTCCGGTGTGATGCGGTTGGTTCAGTGACAAAAACCACATCGATAGGTGCGTGGTCCGGCGCGGCGGCCTGGCCCTGGCAATGGGACTGCCAGGTTTGAATTCCACCTAGTGTCGTGAGTCCACCCAATACTGCACGACGTCCAGATATGTCACCGTTCATTTGCATTTCCTGTTCACGTTGTGTGGGACGCTGGCGGCTGTAGCTCCCCTCACGCGGGAAGTCGACTCGGGAAAATAAGGATGCGCTAACGCTCTGCTTCGCTGGTGTGGACTCTTGTGGTAGTTGGCTTTCAGGGTGCACCTCTGTGGACAATCCAGGGTCTGTAAATGGCCCATCGCGTTGCTATTTCTCAGCGGTTTGCGGGCGCGTGCTGTTCACGCCAAGCGAACCGGTGCATTTTACGATTTTGCTCCACCTTGAGTTTTACCCCGCTTTTCGAGCACCCGCCATTTGACGGTAGGGTGCAGGTCCTGTGCTCATCGACAGTGGGCAATTCCGCGGGTTTTCGCTTGCCATACCGGGAATGTGTCCACACTACGCCCTATTTTGACGTATCCCTGGGCCTTTGCATTTTCAGGCCCCAGAGCGTAAGCTGATGTGCACGCTGAAAGGCGGAATTACCGACTGCAAGTGGAAATCCATTATTGGAAAACTCGTTTGTATTTCTTTGGAGGGATGTTCTATGAAGAGAGTGACGGTGTTGTCGCTCGCGGTATTGGTGGCGTCCGTAGGCGCTGCTGCATTCGCGGCCGACTTTAAATCAGGTTTGCAGGTTGGTGGCTTTGCCACAGCCTACAACGTGAAGGATATTACGGGGCCTAATAAGGGTAAGACCCTTTGCTATCGCTGACGGTACGGCTCTCGTCCGGTGGTTAACATCTTTACCAGAAAGATCACCGACGAATTGACCAGTTTGGTCAAACAAATGGACGCTGTTGTTGGCAAGAACAAGTCAGAGCGGATGGCGAGTTTTGTCGTGCTGCTGACTGACGACCCCGATGAGGGGGAAGAGCAACTGGCTGCCTTCGCAAAGAAGCACAAAATCAAGAACATCCCATTGACGGTGTTCGATGGTTTAGCCGGTCCACCAGCCTATAAGATTGCCAAAGATGCCGAACAGACGGTGTTGATGTGGCAGCGAGCTCGTGTCAAGGCAAATCACGCCTACACTGCTGGCAAGCTCAGTGACAAGGAAGTGAAAATCGTCCTCAACAGTACCAAGAAGATTCTTCCCTAGGAAGTTTTCCTGTGCTGCAGATGAGGATTGTTTCAAACCCGCTTTTCACATTCGTGAAGAGCGGGTTTTTTGTTTATCTGCTCTCCCACAAGTTGACCATGTGAGTTCAATAATGATAAATGTCGCCCGCAGTTTATTGGCTTGTTGGATGGGACTATCAGTGGCTGTTTACGCAACAGCCGGATCTTCCAATAGCCTGATGGACATTTCATCAGATGGTCGCTTGTTGGTTTGTTCCAATCGCGACAATGGCAGCGTGTCGGTCATTGATTTGCAGGAGCGGAAAACCGTACGCCAGATTCCAGTTGGGTTGAAGCCGGAGGGTGTTTCCTTCATCGGTGATTCCCATCACGTCGCTGTAGCAGTCTATGCCGAGGACGCGGTCGTACTGGTTGATTCTGACTCGGGGAAGATCATCCGTCGTATTCGCGTGTTCGACGAGCCGTATGGGGTTGTTAGTGATCGAGCGGGTACGCGTATTTTTGCCACACTCGATTATCCCGGCCGCGTTGTTGAGATTGAAGTGGCGACGGGTGTGGTCAAGCGTGAGATCCAGGCAGGACGTTTCTTGCGTGGCATCGCGTTGACGTCCGACCAGCGTCAGCTCCTGGTGACAGAGTATTATTCAACCCGCGTACAATCAATCGACCTGGCAAGCGGTGAGGTCCGTGACCAGTGGGTAGGGGCTCGAACCGATAACTTGTGTCGCCAAATTGCCGTTCATCCGACGCGTCCCAAAGCTTATCTGCCCCACCTGCGATCTCGTGTAAAGGCTGTTCATGGAGAGGGGTCGATTTTTCCTTACCTTTCAGTGGTCGATACAGTTGACGAACCTGGCCGGCGTCGCAAACGGATCCCCATGGATGCGTTCCTGGGGAATCTGGTCACCGCAAATCCCTGGGAAGTGGCGGTGTCGCCTNNCGGAAAGCAGNTCTATATCGTATTCAGCGGTACCAATGACATGTTTGCTTGTCGCGAACTCGATGANAANTATCGNGAAGTCGAATTTCNNAAGCACCTGCAGTTGGGGAACAATCCGCGGGCTGTCCGAGTATCACCTGACAATGAAACGGTTTATGTCTACAACGCACTCGATTTCAATGTGGTGGCTTATGACACCGAAAACCTGGAGCGGGTTGGGACGGTAACAGTTTGCGAGAATCCTCTTGGCAAACAGGTGCTAGAAGGAAAAAAATTGTTTTATTCGGCGCTACAGCCGATGGTTGGTCGTCGCTGGATCTCTTGTTCCAGTTGTCATCCNGATGGAGATGCCGATGGCCGCACCTGGCACAATCCAGAAGGATTAAGGAACACGCAGTCGTTTGCGGGAATGGCCTGGACACATCCGATTCACTGGTCAGCGGACCGGGATGAGGTGCAGGATTTCGAGCATANGATTCGTGGCAAACTTATGCAGGGGCGTGGTTTGATTGAAGGGCCAGTGCAACCACAATTAGGTGCACCCAATGCCGGGCTTTCACCGCGGTTGGACGCGCTGGCNGCTTATTCCAATTCCCANAAATTTACTCTCAGCCCTTATGCACGCGGNGGACTGANCGAAGGTGCGGAACGCGGTAGAACGTTGTTCGCATCAGCAGAGACCAGNTGCGCGACATGTCATAGCGGCCCCTTTTATAGCGATTCCAGGCCTGCGGNCCCGGCAAAAATNGTACGGCATGACGTCGGTACCGGTGAACAGGACGACACCGAGAAAATGGGGCCTGCTTACGATACCCCGACACTACTTGGGTTGTATCGAACCGCACCTTATCTGCATCATGGAAAGGCGCTGAATTTGCGGGATGTGTTGACATCATTTAACCGCGACGACCNCCACGGGAACACGAGTCATTTGACGGCACAACAGATCGATGACGTGGTTGAGTTTCTTAAGGCTTTGCCTTTTCAAGATCCGGAAATCGAGGCAGGTCAACTTGGTTTGAGAAAGGTGCGTTGATGGCAGATATGCGTTGGTATGTCTTTGGGCTACTTGCCCTGGCAGGTTGCAGCGGTGGTCAGGTCGCCGTTGAGGTGGGGTCCTGGCAAGATACCGAGCTGCGCATCGCAGAGCACGTTGGGAAAATTGTCGTCGTAGATCTCTGGGCGAAGTGGTGAACTGAGTGTGTGCGGGAATTTCCCGGACTTGTGCAGTTGCACAACCAGTACGCAGGGCAAGTAATTTGCTTGAGTTTCAACCTGGACTTTGATGGTGGCACGGACCGACCATCTGCCTCTCAGCTGGCAGAAGTGCGCGCCTTTGCCGAACGGCAATCCGCCCGCTTTACGCACATGGTTTCTAGCGAAACGGATACAGCGATCTATGAGAGGCTGGATCTTGCAAGTATTCCGGCAGTTCTGGTCTATGGGGCCGACGGCAAGCTCAGTAAGCGGTTTGACAATGAATCGAATGAATATGGCGATGAGGGATTCAGTTATCAGGCTGATATTATTCCCTACGTTGGGAGCTTACTGGAGAGTCCGTGATCGTCCCATCGCAGTTGTTCTGACGNCGGCCAGGNGCAGAGAATCGTGNNTGCGTTAGATGNCATGGTTTGTTGACGCAACGCGGTTCCGCAAGCAGGGCGTTGTGTCAACTNTGCATTCGCGGAAGAGGGTGTCCTNCGGACACGATTTGTGCTTCTTCGGTTGCGAGTACAGTGAGTCGGGATTCGACCTCTTCGCTGGTTGCGTATCCCTTTGCCAGACGCACATAGGTGGCGTGATGGCGGGCCTCAGATTCGAACAGGCTGCCGTAGAAGTCGGCCAGATATTTGTCTTCCATCTGGTCGCGCAAGAGACAGAANCGTTCGCATGAGCGAGCTTCGATGAGGCCTGCGATGAGCAAGCGGTCTACGGCCCGTTGCGGTTCACTGCGGCCCACAAGTGCGTTCAAACGCCGGCCGTAATCTCNGGGACGCAAACGCCGAAAAGGAATGTTCCGTTGGCGGAGCAAGCCACGGACCATTTCAAAGTGCTCGAGTTCCTCATGAACAATGCGGACCATTTCATCACACAGTTCGTGGTTGTCGACGTACGTTGAAAGCAGGTTCATGGCAACGCCTGCTGCTTTGCGTTCACAGTGTGCGTGGTCGACGAGCAGCAGGTCGAGGTGTGGAAGAACTTGTTCCAGCCAGCGGCCCGGCGTGTTGGACTGTAAATTCAACATGNCTGCACTACGCGTTTGCGCTGGTGTTGGGGAAGCGACCGGCAGGGACTTGTGCGTCGGTGAAGCGCGTGTGAACCCCTTGGTCGTATTAAGGCAAATCAGGCCCTTGCCTGACCGCAAGATGATCCCAGGTGCTTGTGGCCGGTAACCACTCTGGCTGGCAGACGCGCGTGTCTAACAATCTGGTTTCATGGCCAGACTTTGTAGTACGGTAACGGCTCCGGCAGACATCAGCGCCCATCCGAGCCACTCGGGTGGCGTGATCACATGGTTGGGGACCAGGTTGGTTGCCAGCAGTGGTTCTCGAAGTGCAGATTGCACGGGGCGTTGCGGCACGCTTTGCGCTAACAGCCTCGTGCTTTCTTTTGTCAGTACTAGTGAGTCGACCCAGTGAAGCTGGAGACCGATTGCCAGAATGACCAGCCCCAGTGTCAGGGTTTGGTGGCGGTTGAGTTTCATTTCCGGATCTCCACACAGCTGGCAATATCCTGCCGAGGGGATGACTCGCTGCATTTTTTCCCTGGTGTTCGACCAGGGCTTTCCCGATGATCGACCAGGGCAGGTGGGTGCCTGGAGAGAAATGCTTTGATGCACGATTGTAGGAATTTTTGTGGCCGTCTGCGGTCGCGAATATGTCACAGAGCCTGGCCAGGGTGGTGACGCACTGCGTGGATGCTCTTGCAATTTCGTTGGTTTATGTCAATTGCTCCGATTACTGCGAAGCGGTGTGAACACATTGTCCAACAGGGAATCCTTGGGGCGGATCAAGTCGAGGCGATTGGCCTCAGACAGCGCTGTCTTGAGTGCTTCGTGTTGGTCCCAATCGTCGTAGCTGAAGTTGCGGATGTCGACGTACGCATCGTCGAAATCGGCTGACTGTTTCTTGACGAATATGATCCCATCCAGCCCCTCGCCAGCCCTTACCACGTGGTACTTTAGCCCCGTAAAGACGAGAGCACCTCCACAGGCAGCTCCAAACAGGAAGGCGGTAACCCGGGACATAGGTATGTCCTCTCAGTTGACATGATAGACGAATCAGAGGAAATTTATCGGTAATCAGGCGAACGGAACAATATGATTTGTTTGTTTGCCGTCATATCCCCGCCTTTCCCTCCCATCGTTTGTCCACCCACGAGCTGACTGAAATGGCCGATTCAGATGCCTTGGAACAGAAAAACAGCGGTCAGCAGGAGAGACTGCTGTCAGGTAGTTTTCTCGGGCTGCTTTTCACCCAGTTCCTGACGGCGGTCAATGACAATGTCTTTCGCTGGCTGGTTATTGGAATCGGTAAGGACTTTGTCGAACCATCTGAAGTCGGCACCATCTTGATGCTGGGTACCGTGTTGTTTGTGGTGCCGTACCTGGGTTTGGCGGCGGTTGCGGGCTATCTGGCAGATCGGTTTCCCAAAAACCAGGTAATCCTGGGCTGCAAGATCGCTGAAATCTTGATCATGGCTTTGGGAGTCGCCGCAATTTTTGCGGAGAATGATGACATATTGTTTGCGGCTGTTTTCTTGATGGGAGCCCAAAGTGCCATCTTTGGGCCGGCGAAATTGGGATGTATTCCCGAGATCCTCAAGCCTGAGAAAGTGTCCTTGGCAAACGGTCTGTTTGGTTTGACAACTGTTGGCGCAACCGTGATCGGCATGGCCATCGGCAATAGCGTTAAAGACGTCGTCGGCTTTCGTGGCGTCGAAAACTACGTCTGGTTGCCGGCGGCCGTACTCCTGGGTATTGCCGTTGTCGGAACCTTGCTTGGACTGTTGCTGCAACCACTTCCGATTGCCAACGCGGCTCGAAAATTTCCTTGGGATTTTCCGGTACAGACACTGCGTGATCTAAGGACGTTGACTTCGCGAGGTCCTTTGTTTCGAGTTGCTCTGGGGTCGGTCTTTTTTTGGTCTTTAGGCGCACTGGCGCAACTTAATATTGACCAGTTCGCTTTTGAAGGAGGGGCCATTAATGAGACGCAGAAAACACCTCTGCTGGTTTGCCTCGTCTTTGGCCTGGGGTTGGGGGCCGTGCTGGCAGGGATCTGGTCGCGAGGGCGTGTCGAGTTAGGGTTGTTGCCATTAGGCGCGTTTGGAATTGTGGTTTCATGCTTTCTGTTGTTCCTGGTCCAGGGCACTGTTTTCGAGTTGGATTCACCAGCGACGGCGCCGTTTATTTGGGCATGTCTGTTCCTGGTGGGACTCGGGTTTAGTGCCGGTCTGTTTGATGTTCCGATCAACGCTTACATGCAACAGCGTAGTCCGCGTGAACATCGGGGTTCGATTCTGGCAGCCTCGAATTTCCTGACCTTCTCAGGTGTTGTTGTGGTCGCATTGTTGTTTCGTGCAATGCGCGAGGATTACAGTCCCGGCACAATGGAGAATGTCGTGGCACCGATCGGTGCCACGCAGCAGCAGGCGATTGACAATATCGTGCAGGAGTACAGCCAGGACTGGCAGGCCAGTTCGGATCAGGAGCAGATTAAAGAGTACCTCGCTGCGAAACCCCCCGGCGTTCCGCGGAAACATTTGCTCGGTCATCTGCTGTGGGTGGACGTTGAGAAGCGTTCGCCGGCTGAGCAACCCGAAGCGGTGGAGGGAGAGGCAGACCAGTCCGGATTTCCCCCGTTGTCACGCTTGGATTATCTGCAAGCGTTTCCAGAGGACGCGGAATTAGTTTCCCAGGTGTACACCCAGGCAAATGGGCCACCTTTCTTGGCAGCCAATGAGATATTCCTGGTTTGCGGTATCGGTACGGTACCTGTGTTCCTGTACATCGTATGTCTGATTCCGCAAGCGACCATTCGCTTCCTGGTTTGGATTGCCAGTGGTCTGGTGTACCGGATCCGCTTGTACGGTGAGGAACACGTTCCGGCAGAAGGGGGGGCATTATTGGTGGCAAATCATGTCTCCTGGATCGATGGGATCTTGATTCTATTAGCCACTGCGCGCCCCGTTCGCATGATCGCTTATGCGGGAAGTTATTTCAAAAACCCGCTAATGGCTTGGGTTGCCAGGAGTTGGGGCGTGATCTTGATTAGTGGCGGGCCCAAGTCGATTCGCCAGGGACTCGACACGGCCCGTGAAGCGCTCAATCAGGGAGAACTTGTCTGCATTTTTCCCGAAGGCTCTTTGTCTCGTAGTGGCCAACTGCAGGCATTTCGACCTGGCACGCTCAAGATTCTGGAAGGAACCGATGCACCTGTGATTCCGGTGTACTTGGATGAGCTCTGGGGCAGTATTTTCAGTTTCTCAGAAGGAAAGTTCTTCTGGAAGCGTCCCAAACGTTTGCCGTATCCGATATCCATTCACTTTGACAAGCCTTTGGCGGACACTGAAGATGTGCACCAGATTCGACAGGGCGTTGTGGAACTAGGAGCGAAAGCTGTGCAGCAAAGAACGAATCGAACTACGAATTTACCCGCTGATTTTCTGAGGGTGTGTAAACGGTCCAAGTCGCGGATGAAGGCTGCGGATACGATGCCGTCCCCTGAGGACCGTACCGGAACGCAGGCGACCGGCGGAGAACTTTTGGGAAAAGTACTGGCAGTGCGAAGGTTCCTCCGGCGCTCTTTGTTACAGTCTGGGGAAAAGAATGTCGGTGTGTTGTTGCCGCCTGGCATAGGTGGTGTCGTAATGAACATGGCGCTCGCGCTGGATCGCCGTGTTTCCGTGAATTTGAATTACACGGTGACGCCCGAAATAATGAATGAATGCTTGCAAGCGGCTGGTATTACACACGTGCTGACATCCAGGAAATTTGTGGAGACGCTAAAGAGCAAGCGGAAGACCGACTACACGAACCTTGATGCAGAATTGGTGTACCTCGAGGATGCCAAAGACAAGATTGCCAGTTTGGGAAACAAGCTGGTGGCCGGTTTACAGACTTACCTGACCCCCGTGGGGCTCTTGGAGTGGTGGTTAGGTTTAAAGGCGCTTCAGTCCGATGATGTGGCGACGATCATTTTTACTTCCGGATCGACCGGTACGCCCAAGGGTGTGATGTTGACTTATGCGAATGTCGCATCGAACGTTTCTGCAATCCAGCACCTAGTGAATTTAAGTCCAGACGACGTGGTGATTGGGATCCTGCCGTTCTTTCACTCCATGGGATATACGGTGACCATCTGGACTGTCATGGCTCTTGATATTAAAGGGGTCTATCACAATGATCCCACTGAGAGTCGCAAGATTGGACCACTGGCGCAGAAGCATGATGCGACCGTGTTGGTGGCAACTCCCACGTTCTTGCGTAATTACCTCCGTCGCTGTGAAGAAGAACAATTTGCCAGGCTCGATGTCGTGGTTGCCGGTGCCGAGAAGTTGCCCGTTGAACTGTGTGATGCTTTTGAGGAGAAATTTGGGGTGCGGCCGGTTGAGGGATACGGTACGACCGAATTGTCGCCACTCGTTTCGGTGAACATCCCACCCAGCCGGGCGGTAGATACTCAAAATCCGGATTTGCGAGAAGGCACGGTTGGTCGACCGATCCCGGGAGTCAGCGCCAAGATCGTGGATCCTGATACGGGGGCCGACTTGGGCGCAGCGGTTCCAGGCATGCTGATGATCAAAGGACCCAACGTGATGAAGGGTTACTACGGCCGCGAAGATCTTACGGCAGAAGTAATCCAGGACGGTTGGTACCGGACGGGTGACATTGCGTTGATTGATGAAGATGGGTTTATCAAGATTACTGGGCGCCAGAGTCGTTTCTCGAAGATTGGTGGTGAAATGGTACCCCATGTCAAAATCGAGGAGATTCTGAATGACGCGGCTGGAATGAATCAGGAGGACGGTCTGTTGCTGGCGGTCACCGCGGTCCCTGACAAGAGGAAGGGAGAGCGTTTGATTGTGCTTCACCTCGAGTTGTCCCAGTCGGTCGACGAATTACGGCAGGCCCTGAGCGATGCCGGGGAACCGAATATCAACATTCCATCGACAGACAGTTTCCATCAGGTGCAGGAGATTCCGATCCTGGGGACTGGCAAGGTAGACCTGAAGGGAATCAAACAAATGGCGCTGGAAGTATTTGGAGCACCGGAATAACCGCGGCGTCTCTCCGGCAGGAAGGCAAGCCGAGGGCCGAACCGGTTAGCCTGCGCTAGGGTTTGTTCTGTTTGGGATCAGGCGTGGTGCGCCGATGCGCACGATAGAATGAGGATTGGGGTGTCTGGATCTCAGTGGCCTGATGCCCCGCGTTGCTTCCGTCCACTGTGTCTGGGATTCGGGTGCCGGGCATGTTGCACGTTTTGGGCTCAACCAGTCATGCGGCCAGACTTCACCGGCGCGAAGTCATGCGCGCCGGTGGTCTCACCATGCTTGGTTTGAGTTGGCCTGACTTGATGCGTCTGCGCACGCTGCAGGGGACGCAGATTGCGAAGCCTGGGTGGGGACGAGCTAAACGCGTCCTCCTGTTGTATTTGCAAGGCGCTGCGTCTCAGTTGGAGACCTGGGACCCAAAGCCGGATGCGGCGGTCGAGGTGCGGGGCAAGTGGGGGGCGACCTCAACCGCGGTGCCGGGGATTCAGATATGCGATCAGCTTCCCAAGTTGGCCCAAGTAACCGATCGGCTCGCGATCGTCCGGTCGATGTCCCACGATTACAACAATCATTCTAATGCTTACACATTAACAGGGCATCCGACCGTAGATTTTTCCAGTGAAACGAATCCGGATGATGACCGGCATCACCCTTTTTTTGTCAGCGTACTCGACTACCTTGCCGACCGGAGACACTCGGCTGAAGGGCGGATTATTGAAAGTGAGCACGTTCCTCGGAATATGGGGCTTCCCTTTCGATTCAGTAGATACTCGCCCGTATTTCGTCGTGCGGGTCCCTATGGTGCTTTTCTAGGGGATGGTTACGACCCTGTGTGGACGGAATTCCAGGGGAAGCCAACCCGGACGGTGAATCGAATTTCGTTCTTTAATCGTTTGAACGGAGTCGATGTCCAGGATCCATTTTGCGGCATTGCCCCAGAGGGCCGTTTACGTGTTTCAGAAGACGTGCGCTTGCGGCCAGCCATTACCCTTGATCGCCTCGACCAACGGCGCGGTCTCGTTGCCCAGTTGGAAGACCAGCAACGTCAGCTCGGTGACAGTGTGGCGGCACAGGGACTCGATCGATTTCAGCAAATGGCGTTTTCACTCATGAGTTCCCGCAAGCTCCGCACCGCGTTGGATGTTGGGCAGGAACCGCCTGCATTGCGTGAGCAATACGGGATGACTCTGTTTGGCCAGGCCACCTTGACCGCACGCCGACTTCTGGAGGCGGGGGTCGAGTTGGTTTCGGTGTTCTGGGATGAATACAAAGTCGTCAACACTGCCTGGGATACCCACTTCAACCATTTTTCGCGTCTCGGCGACGAACTGCTGCCCGGCTTTGATGCTGCGGTCAGCTCGTTACTCTTGGATCTTGAACACCGTGGGATGCTCGAGGAGACGCTTGTACTGTGCTTGACCGAGCATGGCCGGACACCCAGGGTGAAAGTCAAGTCACAGGGGAGTAGCGGTCGCGATCACTGGTCAAAAGCTTACAGTGTGATGCTCGCTGGAGCTGGTGTTAGTGCTGGCTTGGCTTACGGGACGTCAGACGCACAAGCTGCTTTTGTCAAAGATCGTCCGGTGACTCCAGAGGATATCTTGGCGACCGCATATCATCTGTTGGGTGTTGACCCGGCGACGACGATTCCCGATCGTCTGAACCGCCCTGTTCCGCTCGTGACACGGGGCCGAGTCCTTGATGAGCTCATTTCTTAGCACCGGTATTCAATCGACAGTGCAGGGGGTGTTGCTAAGTGGACATTTCCCTTAGTTGCTCGATTTGTTGCGTTACAGGACTGTCATCGGGTGTCAAGAACCGCCTGCCTGCTGGCAGTGGTTGGTGACAACTCCTTTGGATTTCTATCGCGACGTTCCACGCGAATGATGTCCTTGGATTGGTCAAAGTCCATGACACGACCGGGCACGGCTTTGGTGCCAAGCCAGAACAGATTGGGTTTTTGAGCCAGGGTCGTTGCAGCTGCAGCATGGCAGGCCAGATGACAGAGAACCGCCGCATACCGACTGGGTCGGCAAGATCGTCAGCCGGATCGGAAAAACGCCCGGCATTATCGTGGACGAGGGAAACCCACGGACGGGCAGGGGGGTGAAGTGCGCCATCACCCATGACCTGCGGCGGGCATTCGCGGTCCGCTTGCGGCCGTCGAGCGTTCCACCGTACTTGATCCAGAAACTGATGCGTCACACGGATTACCGGACTACTACATGACCGAAACGATGCAGGCCGATGCGGGCCAATTTCGGGGTATCCTCGGGACGGTGACCCCAAATGACCCAAACCTGGGTCACACTCTGGGTCACACTCGTGACGTAAGTCTAGTAGGCCCGGAAGGATTCGAACCTCCGACCAAGGGATTATGAGTCCCCTGCTCTAACCGCTGAGCTACGGGCCCAAAACAGGGCTTTTTGTGGGTGCGACGCCCGAAAACACTCACGATACACGCCACGACTGCTACCAGCTTCGGGCGATTCTTGACTGCCGGACAAGAAAGCTACCAGGGAAACGCTGCTACGTCACGTCCTCCAATATACCGCTGATTGTAGTGTTCCCTGTCGATCAAGTCACTGTGGTATAAATCTATCGGTTGATTCGTTCGGGACCCACCGCTGCTTGCGCTAACTTCAAATTACCTGGTGCTGCAGCGGCGTTCACCGTATTCGTTTGTGTGCGTGTCACGAAGAAAAATCACGTGTAGAGGGCTCCTTTGTTGACGAAAGCCGGGAGAACTGCGATCATCAAGTCGGCTTGTCATCGTCGACCGGTCATCGTGGAGCCAACTTATGCTGTTCGCGACTCGGTAAACGCGACATCTGCTCAGTGGGTAGTGTGTCGGGGAAGGACTTCAATCATGATTCGCATTCTCGCCAGTTGCTGCTTGATTGCGTTTTTGTCAGTGAGTCAAGGCGTGTGCCAGGACCAGGCGGATGCCAAGAATCCTGCAGAAGCCAAACAGATCACTGCGCAAATCAGGAAGGTCAATCTAGAGTTTCGGGCTGAAGACCAAAAACTCTTCAAAAAGTTTCAGGCAGCCGGGCAGGAAGAAAAACAGAAAATCCTTCGTGAAACGCGCCCTGCGTTAATGAAAAAATATGCTTTGCAGTTGTGGGAATTGGCTGAACAGCATCGCAACACGCCGCACGCTGTAGAAGCGCTGGCATTGGCGTTGCCGTTGAATGGCCGTGATTTGGAATTGAAGAATCAAATCCAGGATCGGTTGGTTGAAGACCATATCGACGACAAAGGTTTAGTTCCTGCGATTTCGGCCTTCAGTCGTGATGCCAAGTTACTCAAGCGGTTGGTCGAAGAGAGCAAGAGTCGCGAGGTGCGCGGTGTTGCAGCCTATTACGACGCTCAACGTTTGAAGGGCCGTGGGTTGACCGAAAAGAATGCCGACACAGTGATTCCGGCTATGGAGAAGATCCAGAAAGAATACGGCGACATTGAATTGGTTATGGCGGGTGGGCGTTCCCAAGGCAAACTGGGCAAGCTCATCGAAAATGAACTATTTTCCTTTCGCAATCTACGGATCGGCAAAGAAGCTCCTGAAATTGCCGCGGAAGACCTGGATGGTGTTGAGTTCAAACTCAGCGATTATCGAGGAAAAGTAGTCGTGCTCGATTTCTGGGGTGACTGGTGACCGCCTTGCCGGGCCATGTACCCACACGAGCGGTCGCTCGTCAAACGTCTTGCTAACAAGCCTTTCGCGTTGATCGGTGTGAACAGTGATCGAGACAAAGCAAAATTAAAGCCGCGTTTGGAAGAAGAGAATATCACCTGGCGTAGTTTCTGGAACGGACCGCAGGGAACGAGTGGTCCAATTTCGAAGGCCTGGAATGTCCGCAGTTGGCCCACGATTTACGTGCTGGATCACAAGGGAGTGATTCGGTACAAGAACGTGCGTGGCGAAAAAATGGATGAAGCGGTCGAGACCTTGTTGGCCGAAATGGAAGCGTCTGGTGATGCCAGTGACACGAAAGAGTAGCAGCTCGATTGCTTTTCC
Organism: Planctomycetaceae bacterium; assembly: GCA_002724245.1. GTDB lineage: Bacteria > Planctomycetota > Planctomycetia > Pirellulales > Pirellulaceae > UBA9264. The sequence goes on along the minus strand of PBOG01000096.1, from coordinate 575 downwards.
CGTGTTGTCGCTCCGGCGGCTGGGCTAGGACCGGCCGTTTGGCTCGCGCTGTTCCGTTCGATTGGGCTGGCTAGAACGTCCCTGCCAACCAGGTTGGCCTTGGCTTGCGTTGATGGCCAGGCTGTTTGCAGCTGTAAACAGCCTGGCAGGGCCCTTTCGTGTTCGCGCACGAGTGCTTTAGGCTTATACCGCACCGAAGCTCGTATGCCGGTTGGCCAGCTTCCAGCTCGTTTCAGAGCAATCCGGGGCTGCAGCCTGTGGTCAATTTGTTGAGGATTTGCAGCCTCTGTCAGACGAAGCGTGCCGGAAGGTTTTCCGGTTTTCTTTCTCGACACCGTATTTTGAACTTGGCATAATGTGAGTGATTGTACCCAATCACCGCCAATTTCTCGTTTTCTTGTTTGAGGTGAGCCATGTCTTTGCGACGATCACTTGCGCTTCTTGCGATGGGTCTTTGGGCCACTGTGCCAATGGGTTGCGGTGATTCCGGCTCGGATGATCTCGGTATGGCGCCAGGGCCGTCCTCGTCTTCATCAGGCGCACCCGGCGGTGGCGGTGGCGGTGGCGGTGGCGGT